>JARGOD010000025.1 GCA_029210205.1 Verrucomicrobiales bacterium
GCCAGATGAACGAGCGCGACACCGAGCAGGTCGCGCAGATGTTCGTCGAACGCGGCTTCACGGTCACTCCAAAAGCAGACGACGCCGATGTCGTGCTCATGAATACCTGCTCTGTCCGCGATCAGGCCGAGCAAAAGGCACTCGGAAACATGCGTCACCTAGGAAAGCATCGGAAGAAGAACCCGAACATCGTCTACGGCATGATGGGCTGCATGGCGCAAAGTCGTGGCGATCAGCTCCTCGAAGAAGTCCCTCATCTCGACCTCGTTGCCGGAACCCAAAAGTATCACCGCGTCGTCGATCATTGCGTCGACCTCATGAAGGCGAAGGAAGAGGCACAGATGGATGACCTTCGCCGTCCTATCATCGATACAGACGAAGAAGAGGATTCTCAGAATACGATCCGTGACCACGTTTCCAAGAAGCACGGCGTATCCGAGTTCGTAAGCATCATGCAAGGCTGCAACATGAAGTGCACGTTTTGCATCGTGCCTTACACACGCGGTCCAGAGCGCGCGCGCCCTATTGCTGAGATCGTTGATGAGTGCAAACGCCTCGCCGACCAAGGTGTGCGTGAAGTCACTCTACTCGGGCAAATTGTGAACCTCTATGGCCGCCATGAGTTTCCGAAAGTGGATGAAAAAAGCCCATTTGTGCAACTCCTCGAAGCCGTCCATGAGCTCGATGATATCAAGCGGATTCGCTTCACTTCCCCTCACCCGATCGGCTACAAGGAAGACGTCATCGAGGCCTTCACCTACCTCCCGAAGCTCGTAGACCATGTTCACTTTCCGATGCAGTCGGGATCGGATCGGATCCTCAAAGCAATGCACCGACCCTACAAGGCCCAGCGCTTCATCGACATCTGCGACAAGATGAAAGAAGCCCGGCCCGGTATCGCAATTTCGACTGATATCATTGTCGGATTTCCAGGCGAAACCGAAGAGGACTATCTTGCGACCCGCAAAGCCGTTGAGCACGTTCAGTTCGATCAGGCCTTTATCTTCCGCTACTCGAAGCGCAAAGACACGCCTGCCGCCGAGATGGAAGGACAACTGCCCGAGCGCGTTAAGGAGGAAAGAAATCAGGATCTTCTCGCTCTCGTCAATGAAATCGTCGCGCGTAAGAATGGAGAACTGGTCGGCACGACGCAGGAAGTGCTTTGCGAAGGGCCGAGCCGTTACAACAAAGAGACCCTGACCGGCCGCACGCGAACGAATCGTATTGTCATTTTTGACGGCGATGCGGATCGCATGGCTGGCGAGACCTTTAAGGTCAAGATCACTGAGAGCACCGGCTACACCCTCTATGGGGATCCGGTCTTGCAATAAGCGGTTTTTCTCCGAATCTTCCCGACCCCGTTCATGCAGGCCATCTACGATTTTTTATACGAGCCAGGTATCCCGCTCAAGGCAATGGGCATCGTTATCGGCCTATGGCTGGTGCTTTCTCATTGCTTCGCTCTTCTAAGGCCCGATCTGGTCAAAGCTCAGCTGAAAGGTTTCCCGAGAAACGAGAGGATCGGGATCCCTCTTGTCATCATCGGATTCGCCTGGGCTTTTATACTCTGGTCCTGCATGGACCTCGGCGAGTTTTTCAAAATCGAAAAGCCGGTTCAGATGATCATCGTTGGCGTATGCGTTGGGGTCATCATCTACGTGAAAGAGTTCATCGCGGTGAGAGCACTCGGGTTCCTTATGATCCTTGCTGCTGCACCGATTCTCGATTCCGCTTTTCTGAAGGAGCCTCAGTCCCGTCTCCTCTTAGTCGCTTTCGCCTACGCGATCGCCGTGAAAGGGATGTTCTGGGTCGGTATGCCCTACCTCATGCGCGACCAGATCAATTGGCTCATCGCCGATAAAAAACGCTATGTCGTCGGTGCCGGCGCCGGCTTAATCTACGGAGTGGTCGTGCTGATTTGCGCAATCCTCTGGTGGTAAGAAGCCCCCTTGAAGAGACAGTCCCCTCTTGAACTCGTCGCATTCTTCGCGACAATTTGAGCAATATGTCTCAGCCCTTTATTCATGATGATTTCATGCTGCAATCGATGGCAGCAAAGGAACTCTATCACCATTTCGCGAAGGACGAACCAATCCTCGATTTTCACAACCACCTTCCGCCGGACGAAATTTCGGCGAACCGATCCTTCGAGAAACTCTACGACATCTGGCTCGCCGGTGACCACTACAAGTGGCGTGGGATGCGTGCCAACGGGATTCCTGAGAACCGCATCACCGGTGATGCCTCCCCACGTGATAAATTCGATGCATGGGCTGAGACGGTTCCCCATACCCTAAGAAACGCACTCTACCACTGGACACATCTTGAGCTCTCCCGCTACTTCGGCTTCGACGGTCTCTTCTCTCCGGAAACTGCCGATGAAGTCTGGGAAGCGGGAAATGCCAAACTTGCGCAACCCGAATACTCCTGCCGCGGGCTTCTCGAGATGAGTAATGTCCGGGCGCTTTGCACCACAGACGACCCGACCCACACGCTCGAGCATCACGTCGCGATTGCAAACGACCCAACGATCGATACCCGGGTCTACCCGACCTTCCGCCCTGACCCCGCGCTTTGGGTCGATGACGCCGGACACTTCAATTCTTACGCCGATAAACTCGCCGATGTCAGTGGTGGAGACTGCGATACCTTTTCGGGATTTCTCGATGCAATTCGTTCGCGCCACGATTTCTTCCACTCCGTCGGCGGACGACTGTCCGATCATGGACTCCACCATGTCTTCGATGCCGACTGTTCAGAGAACGAGGCGATGGCGATCTTTAATCAAGTCCGTCAGGGGAAAGCCGCCGACGCAGGACAGACGGAACGTTTTGGTGCATTTTTGATGCTTTTCTTCGGGCAGCTCAATGCCGAAAAAAACTGGACGATGCAGCTCCACATTGGAGCAGAGCGAAACAACAGTCAGCGCCTCTTTGAAAGTCTCGGCCGCGATGTCGGCTGCGATTCCATGGCTGACGTCAACCATGCTGGTGCGGTTCGCCGCTTTCTCAACACCCTCGATCAGCGGGATATGCTCCCGAAGCTCATGCTTTACAATTTGAATCCGAAGGATAACTACGCGCTTTCGGCGATGCTTGGAAATTTCCTCGAATCTAAGCCCGGCGATCCTCCATGCCGTCTCCAACTCGGAACCGCCTGGTGGTTCATGGACACGAAGGAAGGCATGGAGTGGCAGATCAACACCTTCTCGAACACGAGTCTCCTCTCACGCTTCAACGGTATGCTTACCGACTCGCGGAGCTTTCTCTCCTTCACTCGCCACGAGTATTTCCGCCGTATTCTCTGCAACGTCATCGGAACCGACGTCGAGAACGGCGAGATCCCCCGTGACATGGAAATGGTCGGCGACATGGTTCGCCGCATTTGCTTTCAAAATCCCGCTGAATTCTTCGGTCTCGAGTTACCGTGAACGAACCACGAACAGCACTCGCCGACACCGTCATCGTTGGCGGAGGGGTCGCTGCGCTCTGGACCGCGAATGTCCTGAAAAACGCGGGTCAGTCGGTCGTTGTTTTAACCAACTCGCCTCTCGGCGCAGGGCAGTCACTCGCGGCGCAGGGTGTCATCCATGGCGGCCTCAAGTATGCGGTCGGGGGAAAGCTCACCGATTCTTCGGAAGAACTCGCGGACATGCCAGAACGCTGGCTCGCGGCGATGCGCGGCGAAGGCCCCGTCGACCTTCGTGGAGCAGATCTTCTCTGCGATCATCAGCTCATGTGGAGCCTCCCGAACGTGATCAGTAAAACGGTCGGTTTCTTCGGGAGCAAAGCAGTCCGTGGACGGTCCGGAAGCGTCCCCCGTGAAGATTACCCGCCGATCTTTGATACCGCGGAGTACAAAGGGAAACTTTTCCGCATCGATGAACCAGTCGTTGATCCCGTCTCGATCATTCGCGAGCTTGCCAAGGGCGTTGCCGACGAAACCTGGCTCGTCGACTGGAATCAAAATGCCGCGCTCAAGGTTGATGGCGAAAACATCTCCGCTATCCAGTTAACCCAACCCGATGGGAGTAACGTGCGCTTGGAGGCGGGGCAATTCCTTCTCGCAGCCGGAGCCGGCAATGGCGAACTTCTTTCACAAATTGGCATCACCGAGCCTTCAATGCAGCGGCGCCCTCTACATCAGCTCATTGTCCGGAAAAAGGGTCTGCCGAATCTTTACTCCGTCTGCGTCGGAACAGGCCCAAAACCGCCCATGGTCACGACGACTCATCATGACAGCGAAGGCCGCACCGTCTGGTATATCGGCGGAGATATCGCCGAGCAGGCGGGCGTCGCGCGAAGTGAAGCGGAGCAAATTGAGGCTGGTAAAGCGATCTTCGCGAAACTTCTTCCCTGGGTCGATCTCGAAGGAGCCGACTGGTTCACGTGGCGAGGAGACCGCGCCGAACCCCACACCGGAACTGGAGACCGCCCGCCAGGTGCCTATTTGAAGCGTGTTGGAAACGTCCTTATCGCATGGCCCACGAAGCTGGCACTGGCACCCAATCTCGCCGATCAGGTTTTGCGAGACACGGAAGGCGGTGACTCAGTCGAGACAATCCAGTTCGACCTACCGCGCCCCGATTTGGGAGCAGCCCCTTGGGATTTACCATGAAACGCCGACTCATTGATTCCACCGACATTGCGGTGTCTTCTCTTGGACTCGGCACCGTCAAGTTCGGCCGCAACCAACAGGTGAAGTATCCGACAGGATTTGAGCTCCCTTCCGATGAAGAAATCCTCGCCCTGCTCGATCTCGCACAGGAAATGGGGATCAACTTCATCGATACGGCTCCCGCCTACGGAGTCAGCGAAGAGCGCCTCGGCAAACTGTTAGGCTCGCGCCGAGATGAGTGGGTGATCATGTCAAAAGCAGGGGAAGACTTTGTCGACGGGGCGTCTCATTTTGACTTTTCGCCATGCGCGATCAATGAAAGTGTCGAGCGAACCCTGTTACGCCTTCAAACAGACAGGGTTGAGTCGCTCCTCCTCCATTCGGATGGAAATGACCTCGACATTCTCGACCATTCGGGAGCGATCGAAGCTCTCCAGAAGCTAAAAGAACAGGGCCTAATTCGGTCCTACGGAATCTCGACTAAGACGGTCGCGGGCGGACTTCGTGCCATCGAGTTAGGACTCGATATCGTCATGGTGACCTATAATCCCTGGCACACGGACGAAGAACCGGTTCTCGATTCAGCGTTGGAAAGTGGCACCTCGATCTTTCTCAAAAAAGCGCTCGGGAGTGGATGGTTTGGCGCGAAAGACTCCCCCGAAGATCCCATCAGTGAAGCATTTCGCTTCGTCTTTTCCCATCCCGCAACGACTTCAGCAATTGTCGGAACGATCAATCCGAAGCATCTTCGCGAGAATTGCGAAGCGCTTTCGACGATTGAAAAAGATTGAGTGAAAAAGCGGTTGGCCTGTCTCAGGACTAAGGCACCTTTACTCACATTCTATGCCCGACTCGACACCGATTTTCTTCGACAGCCACATGCACACACCCCTCTGCAAGCATGCAGAGGGTCACCCCATCGAATACATGGAGCGCGGCGTCGAACAGGGACTGGCCGGGATTATCATGACCTGCCACAGTCCGATGCCGAACCATTTTTCGCATCGGGTTAGGATGTCCCCGGATCAATTTAATGAATACGTTTCGATCGTTAAGGAGGCCAGCGACGCCGCGCCAGAACATTTCGAAGTCCGCCTTGGCATGGAGAGCGACTACTTCCCGGGCAAAGAAAAGTGGCTTAGCGAGCTGCATAAGAAAGCAGACTTTCACTACGTTCTCGGCTCCGTACACTGGCATATCCCTGAGTATCTCGATGCCTTTTGGCGCGGCGATCCGATGGCTTTTCGCCGTCAGTATTTCGAGCACCTCGCCGACTCCGCCGAATCAGGTCTCTTTGATTCCCTCGCACACCCTGACCTCGTCAAGAACGCGAGTCCCGATGACTGGGACTTTGAAGTCATGCGCCCGTTCGTCGCCAAAGCCCTCGATCGAATTGCGAATGCTGGAGTAGCGATGGAGCTTAATACTTCGGGCCTCAACAAAGTGTATCCGGAGATGAATCCGGGCCCGAAAATGCTCGCGATGATGGCGGAACGCGATATTCCCGTTGTGATCGGTTCCGACTCGCACACTCCCCGGCGGGTCGCTGATCAATTTCCTCGTGCGCTGGAGAATCTGCAGAAAGCCGGTTTCGAGACGGTCAGTGTTTTCCGCGAACGGCGGAGGACTGATTTTCCAATCAAGTTGGTTCAGGAGAATCTGGCGATTCCGAAATCGGCGTTTTAGTCGAGTCGGGCTTCGATTTCACCGATTTGCCTCGCGAGGGCGGTCATCTTTTGAACTTCGTACCGATAACCGATTTCGTTGTTCTGGAGATAGAACTCGTCCCGACGGATTCGGCACTCAGCCATCTCCCGTCTGAGACTTTCGAGGTCTCCCAAGGTGGGGAGGCTCGTCGCCGGAGGCTCAGGAATTGCCGTAAAATCGATCAATGAATCAACTTTCGGAGGAGCCGCGGCTGAAATTACGGGCGCGCGACCTGCCAGTTCCAGCTCCTGAACCGGAGTTTCAAGGAGCTCATTTCCGGAGCGGCGTTCTGCAGGAGCTTTCGAATCCTGATAAAAATACCGCTCGATTGAAGAGTAAACCAAATTCACCGGAGGCTCCAAAATAGGAGCTGCAATGTAAGCAATTCGGAGCACAGCGAGCGAAACAAGAATAATCGCTGAAATCTTAAGGGCGTTCCTCTGCCAATCATTGTCGCCCCCCAGACTTTCCTTCACCGAATCATTCACGCGCGCAGCAACACCTCTGTGATGAGCTACTGGGTTAATTTGAGTGAGGGGAACAGTTTCGACTTTTTCGTCCGCTACCAGCTCGAAAATCGAATCACACTCGCAGAGGACCAAGTTTTCGTCATAGAGCCACTGATAAAAATTTGTCAGCCCAACCGCAGAAAACTCACCCTGAAATTGGCCATAAATCTCTTTAGCAATTTCTTCGAAAGTACGTTCCCCATCGAAACGGCGCATCATTTCGTACTGCCATGGTTTGAGGACGTAACGCTGCCCATCGGCTATCTTCTCAGCGAGGACCTCATCTTTGCCATGCGCAAAGCGCATCTCCTGCCGCGGCCGAAGCCGGAGCGGAAATATCTCTGACAAATGAGCTGGAGATACATTGTTCACGAAAATTGATTGTTAAGTCTACGGAAATTATAGATTTATTCCATAATTAGTCCAACACTTTCCAGAAAGAATTTTCCGGTAGTCGAAACAAAAATCAGCGAGCTGAGGCTAAAATACTTAGGAGCGGCTTGATGAGCGACGGCTCCATTTCAGGAAATGCCGAAAGGAGCCTCGCAATGCGTCCCGTGACGAGAGGTGCAGCATAGCTGCTTCCAGTCTCGGTTTTCATTTCGCCATCAAGCCAGGGAACCTCAACCCGTTCTCCGCGCGCGAAGAATGAAACCATCTCTCCCCGCTTTGAAAAAAGCTCTTCGGGCTGACAATCGATTCCCTGCACACTGATAACTGAGGGAAAATAGGCCGGCCACTCGCGAATCGAGGAGTTAACATTACTGCATGCAGCCACAACCTGGACTCCGGCAAGGAATGCTTCATCGACCCACTCTTTGTAATCCATGACGTAGCGCGCCAAACCCCGGCAACCAAAACTGCAGTTGATGACCTGATACCCGCGCGCGATGGCCTGACTGACACACTCAGCAATGACAAAACTCCGCGCCTGATTCGTACTGTCGAGCGCTCTAAAACTCCCGAATATGGCGGCGGGAGCTTCATTTGAAATTAAGCTCGCCACCGCTGTACCGTGTCCGTAAACATCGGTCCCCTGGTTTTCTCCGATATGCAGATTCACCCCGTCGCACGAAATGACGATATCGTCCTGCAACTCCATACCATGCAATGCCGGAT
Organism: Verrucomicrobiales bacterium; assembly: GCA_029210205.1. GTDB lineage: Bacteria > Verrucomicrobiota > Verrucomicrobiia > Verrucomicrobiales > DEV007 > Arctic95D-9. Next base: position 7,953 of record JARGOD010000025.1, read on the forward strand.
GAGTAGGGTCGACACCGGAATCGATCACAGCAACTTTAACGCCTGATCCATCCCCGGAACGAAGCGCCTCCGATGCTTTGGCCAAATCAGGCCATCTCGGATCTTCACTAGCTGACATCACTTAACCCCATGGCCGAGGACAAAAGCGTTTCGTTCACGAGCCTCTCCACCACATTGGAAACCAGAGCAAGCGCCTCAATGTCCGCCGAGCTGAATCCTTCATTTCCCTCGCCGCTATCGACTTCCTCAAGTTGAACGCATGAGATGACACCACGAAGACCGAATGCAAAATAGAGAGGAACAGCGAGCAATGCAGTCGTGTGTTTCGACATCTTTCGATCAAGCGTGTCGTCATGGCCGCTGCTAGCTTGAATATTATTTTCGCAATAGGGCTGCTGCTGTGAGAAAACCATTGAGATGATGCCTGAGCCGATCGGCTGTTCGAAGCCGATTAAAGAACCGGCCTCATCACCAGAGTTGTAGGACGCCACGAGAAACTTCTCTTCACTGTCAGCGAGCCAAATAGTCCCTTCGCATCCGCCAACGTGGTTGAATGCTTCGCGCAAAAGCGAAATTGCGACCTCATCGAAGAGTCCGATGAGATCTGTCGGAGTCCCTTTGCTTATCCAGGACTCCAAGTGTTCGATCAAATCGCCACCAAGGCGATTGAATTCAGCGTTTCTAAGAAGTCGGGTCCTGGCTCCGATCATTAGGATTCTGCTTCAAGCTTACTTACCAAAGTGTGAAGCGCTGTCTCGTTCCCTAGAATCTCAGGAAGCAAACCTTCCCTCTCGGCGTCAGTAAGCTTGCCCTGGGCGAATCTTTTTATCAGTTCGACCTGACCATCAGAGAGAGGATTCGAGGAATGACCGGAAACTTCAGGACCGAGGTTTTCAAGGAATTGAGCGAGGATTGAGAAATCGTTATTCATGTCAGTTAATCAGGGGAGAGTTTAATCTTGTTCACAGGATCGACGCTCCGAGAACCACCCTTATGCAAAAGGAATGATATTTTCTGAAAATACTTATCCCTTCCAAGCCTCCTTGCCAATTAAAACTTATTAATTACTGATATTATGGTTTTTATATTGACTGTCAGTTCCCCTCCTGATATTTTTTGCGAGGAACAAGTGACATAAGGTCACTTGTTTTGTGTTGAGGGGTTACAGGCGGCATCAAGCGGGAACGCTTGGTGCCGCCTTTCTTCTATAGCGCATGGCCTCTCAGGGTTGGCCCCGAAGATGCTTTAAGACGGCCTAAGCAACGAGTTCACCAATGAGGCTCCCTGAATAATGGAAAACGGCCCGGCACTCGGACTTTCATCCGCTGCACCGGGCCGCCCCGTTCCGCACAAAGTTTAAGAGGTCTCAGAAAAACCAGCTTCTTCGTTCTTTCGGCAGAAAGAAGCAGCGTTCCTACTCTAAATCCTAACGTATCTCCCATTTCTGGGGGCGCAATAAAAAAAAGCGTATTTCTTCAATATTGCCACTTAGTTTTAAAAACTTACGCAGATTTGCGATTCAACAGGAGTAAAAAAGAATTCCCTGAATTCAACGGTCCATCCCAATTTTTACTCGACACCATTCCAGAACGGCTCAATATAAAGGAAGGTTTATCATTTCTGAGAATTAAATTCTTAGAAATGAGATATTTACACTCTCCCCACCATGCGCCTGAAGTCTTTAGAGATCCACGGATTTAAATCTTTTGCTGACAAGACAAAGTTAGAATTTCATGAAGGCGTGACCGGAATTGTCGGCCCGAACGGTTGCGGAAAATCTAATATTGTCGACTCGATGCGTTGGGTCCTCGGAGAGACTTCTGCAAAAGCCTTGCGGGGTGGAGAGATGGCTGACGTGATATTCAATGGCACCGATAAGCGCTCTCCTCTTGGAATGGCCGAAGTGACCCTGACACTGTCTGATTGCGCTGGGGCCTTGAAGACTGACTATGACGAAGTCGCACTTGGTCGCCGCGTCTATCGTGATGGAAAGAGTGAATACCTCATCAACAAGCAACCCTGTCGTCTCAAGGATATTCACGGCCTTTTGATGGACACCGGTATCGGCAGGTCAAGTTACTCCATCATGGAGCAGGGAAAAATCGACATGCTTCTCAGCTCAAAACCTGAGGATAGGCGAGCTGTTTTTGAGGAAGCGGCCGGGATCACAAAGTATAAATCACAAAAGAAGGAAGCACTGAGAAAACTGGACTACACGGAAGCTAATCTGATTCGTATCCGGGACGTCATTGCTGAAAACGAAAGACAAATTCGCTCCCTCTCCCGTCAGGCGTCCAAGGCGAAACGCTATCAGGGTCTCTTCGACGACGTGAAGACGCTTGAACTTCATCTCAGTCACAAGCAATGGCGGGAACTTCGGGCGGGGAAGTCCGAACTCAACACATCGATCAATGCACTGCGGCTTCAGCAGGACAATCTCGAAGACGATATCGAAAAGCGTCAGGCTCAGATGGCGGCAGCCCGCGTTGAATATCAACAAATTGAAAATCGACTCAGCGAGCTGCAGGCGGAACTCGCTCGACTCGAGAATGAAATCGGCACGGCGAATAATCGAATCGAATTCAACGGCGAGCGGACACACGAGTTGAGTGTTCTCATCAAGCGCAATGAAGAGAACATCGCGGAAGCAACGGGCAAAAAAGAGCGACAGGAGTCCGATATTGAAGCAGCAAATCGTCAACTTGCTGAAGTGCAGGAGCGAATTACGAAAGAAGGAGCGAGGGTTGAATCTCTGGAGCTCAAAACTAAAGAGGCTCGCTCTAGCCGCGAGGCGGTGAATCAGCGATTGCGCGAACTCGAGGAAGAAAGAAGCCAGCTGAAAAGCCGAATCGGGAGTCTTGATGCCACGATAGAAACCAACGAAAGTCAGCTCGATTCCGATCAACAGCGATCCCGCCAGCTTTCCGACGAAATCGGCCGTCTCCGCAAAGACGAAGAAGCAAGACGAAGCGATGCAACGGATTTCAAGGAGCGCATTTCAAGTCATCAACAATCCATCGAGGAGTTCGAAGAAAACCTCGCGGAGATGGATCAAAAATATCATCAGGCAAAGCGAGCTTCGGTAGCAATGCAGGAAGACCTCTCGGCGCTCCATCAACTCCACGCTGAGAAGCGTTCGCGCCTTGATGTGCTTGAGCAACTCCTCGCTGAAGGAGAGGGATTCGAAAAAGGAACTCAAAACGTCCTCAAAGGAGTTGATGAATCGGGCCGATTCGACGGCAAGATACTCGGCCCCCTCTCCAACTCCATCGAAGTGGACCTCAAATACGCAGAAGCGATTGAGGCAGCCCTGGGTCGGCGTCTACAGACTGTTCTCATTTCCGACCTCGAAGCGACCGAAAAAATAATTACAGCCTTACGTGAGGAGCATCTGGGACAGGCCTCTTTGATCGCTAAAACAGATCTCGAATCGATGAGCGGAAAGAGTTCGACGCAGGCACCCCTCGGAGCGCTTGGGTGGGCCATTGACAAGGTAAAAGTCGAATCGCGATTTGAGGATCTCCTTTCATCTCTCCTCGGAGGCATTCTCCTTGCGGAAGACCTCAACACAGCGCTGAGACTTCGTGAAAAACATCCAGATCTTGGAGTCGCTTCGCTCGATGGAACTTTCGTCACGAAAGAGGGCATCGTCCAAGGTGGCCGCAGCGGCGATGATTCCATTTCCGCCCTTAAGATGCAGAGTGAGATCAGCGAACTCCGCAGTATATCTGACTCGTTGAAAGAAGAGGTAACCTCTCGTCAAACGCGGCGGGATGATCTCAACGCCCGCGTTGACCAACTGGAAGAGACCCTTCAAGTCGCCCGCGAGCGGCTTCAGCAGAAACGCGTCGCCTCATCTACTCTCGAGGGCAAGCTTGCGCTGATTGAACGAGACTTGAATCAATTTCGAAACAAAATTGAAAGTCTTGAATGGGAACAAAAGGACGTCGCCGAGCGCGAGGCAAAGGTTTCCTCTGATCGGGACGCCAATGTCATCGAGCGGGACGATGCCGTTTCACGAGTCGATGCTCTTAGCGAGGAATCAACGACACTCGCAGAACAACTTCAATCCGCACAGAAGGAGGAGGAAGCTCTCACCGAAGAAGTAACCGAAGCAAGAACCTGTCTCGCCGTCGAACAGGGTACGCGCCAGAATCTCGACGAACAACGCGCTCCGATGATCTCCCGACTACGGGAGCTTGAAGAGTTGATCCATCGTGCCAGCGAGGAGATCGAAAACTACCGCGGGCGAATCACACGTGCCGGCGAAGAAACTGAACAGCTCCAGAATCAGATCACTGACTGGAAGATGAACGCTGAGGCATCAACCGAAGAGCGGGCTGCTATCATCATCGAAAAAAGCGGCTATTCCTCCAAGATCGAAGAAGGCGAAGAAGAGCTCACTCGTAAACGGAGAGCGGTTCAGGAAGTAGCGAGTCAGCGGGGCAAAGAGGAAGTCAAGACCGCCCAACTTGATCTGGGTCTGGAAAACCTTGAGCGCACTTGTCGTGACCGCTATCGCACTGAGTTGGAATTCTTTGAACCTGACAGCCACGCACTGCTCCTCGCGATTGAAGAAAGACGGAAGAACGGAGCCGCCCGTCCGACCCCGATCCCGGAGAACTCCGAGTTAGAACCCGGCGAAGCGTCAGCGGAAGAGGAAACAAGTCTTGAAGATCCTGCTGAGCCCGACTGGGAATTCGTGGTTGAAGTGGTGACACAGTTGCGGACAAAACTCGACTCGATGGGCCCGGTCAATATCGACGCGATCGAAGAATTCGATGAGCTGGAAGAACACTACCGCTTCAACGTAAATCAGCTCGAAGACCTCGAAAATTCAAAAGAAGAGCTGCTTCGCATGATCGCAAGGATTAACAGGGACACTCGAAAGATGTTCTCGGAGACCTTTGAAAAAATCAGGAAGAATTTCCGCGATATGTTCAAAGAGCTCTTCGGCGAAAAAGCAAAAGCTGACCTGCTCCTCATGGATGATTCCGACCCCCTTGAGTGCGGAATTGATATCATTGCCAAGCCTCCCGGTAAGAAGCTTCAATCGATCAGCCTGATGTCAGGTGGTGAACGATCTATGACTGCTGTTGCGCTTCTCTTTGGTATCTACATGGTGAAACCGTCTCCTTTCTGCGTCCTTGATGAGTTGGACGCTCCTCTCGACGAAGCAAACATCAGCCGTTTCATCCGTGTCCTTGATCGATTCATCGGGGGCAGTCAGTTCGTGATTGTGACTCACAGTAAGAGAACCATGTCGCGGGCTGACGTTATGTATGGCGTCTCGATGGAAGAGTTCGGTGTCTCGAAGACGGTTGGGGTGACTTTCTCGAAGGCCGATGAAGCAAAGGGATTGAAGACCGCCGGAATTGGCGGATAACCCAATTTCGAAAAGCAGTTGAGGGATCCCACCTCTTTGTGGGATAGTGAACCTGTGATTCGACTGATTCCAGCTCTCTCTCTCTTTCTCATCCCGATCCTTTTGTTTCTGAGCGACGGGATCATTGCGGCGCAGCCTTATTCCGGTCCGGGCATTCGTTCGATGGAACTGCTGTCTGCTTCTCATGCGATTGTTCCCGGCGAGGATCTGCACCTTGGGCTGCTCATTGCTCCGGAACCGGAACATCACACTTACTGGAAAGGCCCCGGCATTGTCGGAGTTGCTACATCCATCACCTGGGACTTACCCGAGGGGTTCGAAGCCGGCCCGCTTCGATGGCCTGCTCCTGAAAAAGTCGACATGGTGGGAATCACCGCAAACGGCTACCGTGGAACAACCTTGCTTCTCAGCACGATCAAAGTTCCCGACTCGCTACCGGAAGGTGTCTACCATTTAAAAGCAAAAGTCGCCTGGATGGCATGCGCAACGTCCTGCAACCCGGGCGTGACTGATTTCACTTTGACCCTGCCATGCGCCCCCGCGAAGTTTCCGGAGCCCGGGAACAGTTCAATCTTGAAACTTTTTCAATCGACAGAGCAATCAATCCCGTCTTCTGCGCCGGCCTTCTGGAAAAGCATCGTCACCTTAACTGACAAGAACACCATCACGCTGAGACTGTCCATTCCGGGGATGAATCAGAAGCTCGCAGAAGATATCGAGTTCTTCTGCGACGACATGCAAGTCAACTCTGACAAACCCACTAAGATGACTTGGATTAACGATGAAACCGGGACTTTCCAACTTCAGTTTTCCCGCCCTGACTTTGCTCCAAAAGATCCGCCCCGGTTCTCCGGAGTGATTCGCAATTTAATGGGCTGGCCATCAACAGAGTCCCTGACTTACGAAATATCCATTCCATGGCCGGAGGGCACTTTCTCGAATGAGTAAGAAAACCAGTGCCCTCCTCAAAGGAGAACGCTGCGACTCGAGTTGGTGCGAAGTCCGACAATCCGGCATACATGGGCGCGGACTCTTTGCAAAGAGGAAAATACCGCAAGGCACTTACATCATCGAATATCTCGGTGAGCGAATCGACAAAGATGAGTCAAACGAGCGCGGGTGGGCGCAAATGGATCATGCAAAAGAGACAGGAGATGCTGCTGTCTACATCTTCACCCTCGACGACGACTGGGATATTGACGGAAACGTTCCTGAAAATGCCGCCCGTCTCATGAACCACAGTTGCGATCCCAACTGCGAGGCGTTCATCGAAGATGATGCCATCTGGATCGCCGCATTGAGGGATATCCCAAAGGATGACGAACTCTTTTTCAACTATGGATTCGACCTCGAAAATTACAAGGATCACCCCTGTGGGTGCGGATCAAGGAAGTGCGTCGGCTACATCGCCGGAGAGGAATACTGGAGCACGTTGAAGCGCAAACTTGCAGCCCGCAAAGCTTGGAAAAAACGCAAGAAGAAGGCGAAAAAAGAGAACGGGAAATCCTGACCACTGTCAAAATGGACGCGGCGGACGACCTCCCGGTGGCCGTCCTTGAGGAGGTCCTCCCCTCCCGGGAATCCCCTCCGGCCCTCCGGCTCCCCCCGGCGGCTTCAATGCTACAGGCGTTCCACGAAAAGCGCGTGGCACGACCGGCCACTCACGAGTTAGAAAGTAAGCATAGGTTCCATCCGGATAGTCCGGCGTGATGCAGAACCGCCCGTTGCATTCATCGAGATCCCCGGAGCCGGGTATAAACTCATAATCTTCAAAAAAGGCACCGTCATATCCTCCCGAAGGCGCATTACTTCCTCCCGGACGACTTCCCTCTTTCAAGGCAAAACTACTCTTCAGTTCGACCACCTCAGAAAGAGGGTCATTCCCACTCTTGTATCCATAAAGAGAGTAGACGGGGAACCCGTCCGCGGCCCAACCGATCAAAGGTGAATGTTTACCGGCCTCATGCCCCAGACGATTCATGAGACCGGTCGGAAGACCGTGGTAGTGATAGTTTCCATCAGGCTGAACGTGCCCATAGTTTGCATCGAGGCCAAGGGGAACCGCTCCACCGAGGGCTTCATAATTCCAGCCGTTCTCACGCCGCCCCATCCAGAACTCAGCTGTGCCCGGTTCAAGAAAGACACCATCCAGCGTGACGCCGAAAACGCGCAGATGTCGATTTGAAGAATCACCCTGCATTCTCGTCACAAAAGACGCTTCTTCAGGGTCTGCGGGAAAAACGATATCGTAATCCTGTTCTCTTACTTCGTTGGGATTCCCGGGGTTGGGAAATTCTCCGATCAAATGATCCGGCATTCCGTTCGACTGAATGGAAACCTCATCGCTCCGCTCCCGGATCTTCACTTTGTTTCGCGCAGGCGGCCTTTCATCTGCGGGCAAAAGCTGAAGCAATCCAGCTTCTGTTGCCGTATGCTCCCTTCCCCCTGGTCCGCCTCTCCCTCCCAATCCGGGTGGTTCACCTTGGCGGTGCGGAGGCGGACCAGGGGGTCGGAGACCCGGCCCCTGTGCAACAAGAGTCAGTGAGAACCCAACAAGAAAAGTGAAAAGGAGTAAACCGAGTTTCATGGCTCCAATTTTTTCACAGTAAGGTGACAGAAAACGGAACTTCATCATGACAACTTTGTCATGATCGCCAATGCTTTTGCCCCCTAAGGCAACCGCAGCGATTGCCCTGTTCGAATATTGTTGCTGGTCAAGCCATTCGCATTCTTCAAGGCATCTACCGAAGTGCCATAACGTTGTGAAAGAGAGTAGAGTGTGTCTCCGGAAACGACTTTGTGGTAATTGGCGGAAACAGGGGCAGGAACACTGGGGGAAACGGCAGCTACTTCCATCGCTTCATTGGATGCCACTTCGCCGGCATCGGCCGGACCGTAGTAACCGGCCGAGGATCCTGTCGACGGTGGTGATAAATTCGTCGAGGCGATCTCATTCTCCGGGAGTTTCGAAGCACTTCTCGTTTTGCCGGTCGACTTATTTCTCACCCACTCTTTGCGATACTTCCCCTCGTCATCAAAAGGATACTCCTTTTTCTCCATGCCATGGCCTGAGGGAGTTTTCAGGGTTGAAGGATCATATTCGATGTCCTGATAGCTTCCGCCCGTCGATTTACATTGAGTCAGAAGCAGCGGAAGTAAGAGGCCTGCCGCAAACAGGCAAAGCGTCCTCACCATTGGAAAAAAATTGAAGTAGGATTTCATGATACTAATCAACATGGAACCACCTCATCCAATTCTGGATGGGCTACTCATAATTTACCTCATTTTTCTTAAATTTAAAGAAATCTATGGTTCTTCGGACTCTTGGCTCGATTTTTCCGACTTCAGTTCATCCAACTGGCGTTGCGCTTCCTGACCGTAGCCTGAATCAACATCGATCTCTACCACTCGCAGAAGACTCTCAATTCGGCCTCTCAAAGAGCCCATCTGAGCCTGAACGGAAGATTTATTTAACAGAGCCTTCTGCAACATCCCACCCTCCAACTTTCGCTCACTGATGTAGGAGTCAGTGAGCTCGATCATTTTGTCCCACTGGGAATCTTTCGCGAGCAGTTGCATTGCCTTGCTGTATTGCACGTCGTCCATCATTTCGACGAACTCATTTGCCTTTCCAAACGTGTTCTCAGGATCTGCAGCCAAAATCCTCTTCATTTCCTCGCCGAAGTAGCGGGCCGCCATATTTCCGGGCAGTTCGGGGATTCCTTCGATCAAAGCCTCAACCATCTCAGCCCCTTCAAGTTCATCAGCCGCTTCGCGGGAGGCCTGCTTTTGCTCGCCAATCTCGTTCATATCAAGAATCTGTTGAGTAAAAACCTCCGGTGTTACCGGTTGAAAACCATTGAGCCCGAATGGCTTACCATCAGAATGAGTCAGGACAATCGCTGGAAATCCACGAATCCGATAAGCATCCTTAAGCAATTGATTTTGTGACGCCAAGTTCTTTGGCAGCTGATTATCCTCGGGGAAATTTAATCGCACGAGGACAAAGTGTTCCGACACATTCTCAAGAAAATGCTCCGTGTTCAGGATGTCGCTGTCGAACTTCTGGCAGAGCGGAATCCAGTCTCCTGTGAAGAGTAGAAAGAGCGATTTCTGCTGTTGCTTTGCCTCTTCAACCGCGACGGCATAATCTTCAGTCCATGCCGCCTTCTCCTGTCCAGGAGAAGACAACGAAAGGGAAAAAACGAGGAAGATTATTAGCGGCAAAGGTTTCATCAGTAAAAAAACAGAAGTGGCGCTCATCTAGTCTATGCGATGAGCCCTCATGATTCTTTGTCATGTAGTGATAACAAAGCGACACAAATCCGGAAAAAACACAATGTTCCGATATCTCGTTTTTTCAGCCGAAGAACGCAATCGGGCTATCCGACCGCGCCGTTATCGCTTTGACGTTATCTCCGATCTCTCATACCCTCAGCCCCTTCCCACGAGAATGAAAACGAAATACCTCCTCCTCCTTGTTGCCGCAATCCCTCTGAGCAGCCTTGCTCAGGAAGACAAGATCCTTGAGTTGGGAAAACTCACTTTTCAATCCTGCGTGGCTTGTCACGGCCCCGACGGCAAAGGAGTGAAAGCCGGTGACTTACAAATGGCCCCGACTCTTCATGGGTCCGCGTTCGTGAAAGATGATAACGCCGATTTACTGACTGCCATTATCCTCAAAGGTATTCTGAAAGAGGACAACCAATACATCCAGGCGATGCTCGCTCTCGAGGCGGCGCTCAATGATGAACAAATCGCTGCACTAATTGCCTACACCACCGCGGAATTTGGAGGAAAACGCCAGTCCCCGACTGCCAATGATGTCGCAAAGTGGAGAAAAGAATACGCTGACCGGACAAGCCCCTGGAAGCGCGAGCAGCTGCAGGAGCTGATCGATGCCGCGAGCGAACCTCGTCTCCTCTCCGACCTCAGATATTCTATCTACAAAGGAAAGTGGGAAGAACTACCCGACTTTTCCAAGCTGGAACCAATTAAGACCGGTACTCTCGATAATGGGCTCATCAGTCTTGATCCAGCGAAGGGCATCAAAGGCGGATTCGGCATGGTCTTCGAAGGGACCCTCACGGCAGAAAAGTCGGGAAAGGTGGTTTTCTCGATCACCTCAGATGATGGTTCGGCTATTGCGCTGGATGGGGAAACCCTTGTTGGCAACGATGGAATCCATCCTGCGAAAGAAGCCCGCATGCCGCACGAGCTGGAAGAAGGAAGCCACACCTACAAGGTCCTCTATTTTGACGGCGGTGGTCAACGCTACCTCTCCGCTTCAGTGCGGATGGGTAAGGAGACGATCTGGCTTTCGCAGGAGCGAGGAAGTGGAAAATCCAAGAAGAATCAAAGCTACGATCCGATTCTCCTCACTGCGCACAAACCCGGGGAAGCGATCGTCCACCGCGCCTTCCTTCCTGACGCGAAGCCACGTGCCATCGGCGTCGGCTACCCCGAAGCAGTAAATCTCGTCTGGGATGCCGACACCCTGAACCTCGCCTACGTTTACCGCGGCGCCTTCATGGATGCTGCTTCCCACTGGAACGGTCGCGGATCGGGGAGCACTCCACTCGGTCAAGATCGTGTCAAAACCGCGCAGGGCCTCCCCTTTCAGATTCTCGAAAGTCTCGACGAGCCGTGGCAACCCTACTCTGAGGCGACGATTAAGTACGAGCGAGACACTGAAAAGCCGGAAAAAGAGATCACCTTTGACGTGAAGCACCCCGACTATCAGTTTCGCGGATACCGTCTCGACGAAAAACGATTCCCGACCTTCAACTATGACTATCAGGATCTCACCATCACCGACCGCTTCGATCCTTCAGAAGTTGACGGCGTGACCTCAATCGTGAGAACGCTCAATATCGATGGCGACGCCGGAGAAAATCTCTACCTTAGACTCGCCGACACCGGCTCCCAGGAAGTGGCCGGTGACTGGCTTGATGTGGGTGGGAATTTGAAACTGAAAGTCGAGGGCGCCGACCTCGTTCATCGGCAGATCGAGGGTAAAAAGGAAACCCTCGTCGAGATCGCGGGCGACTCCACGCTTACCGTGACCTACCGCTGGAACGCACCGCTGAAGCCCTGAGATCTCGCCCCGACCTAACCCTCTTTACCCATCAACCCAACCCTGTTTGGTCCATGACTCAACCCTCTTTACTCCTCCACTCAGCCCTGTTGACTGTTGCCTTCTTCTGCGCGCCTTCGTTCGCCGAAGAACCGTCCCAGGCCGACTACTACACGATCACCCCGATTCCGGCACCGGACGGCGCGGTCATCGAAGGCGGCTCGATCGAACTACTCCCCGGCGGAAAAATTGCGGTCTGCACTCGTCGCGGCCAGATCTGGACCTTGGAGAATGGCTTTACCTATCCTGACAAAAACGCCAAGTGGACACTCTTTGCGGAATACCTTCACGAGCCACTTGGGCTTGCCTGGAAAGATGGATGGCTCTACGCCGTGCAACGTCCCGAAGTCACCCGGATGAAAGACGAAGACGGCGACGGGCGCGCCGACATTTTTGAAACGGTGAGCGACGCCTGGGGCATCAACGGCAACTACCACGAATACACTTTTGGCTCACGCTTTGATAAGGACGGAAATATCTGGGCCCCCCTGTGCCTCACCGGTTCTTTTACCGCGAGTTCGCTTTATCGCGGATGGGTTCTCCGCATCAATGAAGATGGCGAGATGACTCCTACCGCGAGCGGTGTTCGCTCCCCGGGTGGCATCGGCTTCAATGCCGAAGGAGATGTATTTTACACTGACAACCAGGGTGCCTGGAATGGGTCCAGTTCTCTCAAGTGGGTCAAACCGGAATCTTTTCAAGGCAATCCGAACGGAAATATTTGGTATGATTACGCCGACGGTGCTGCCGGGGAACGCCCCGTCGATCCTCCCTACACAGATGACGGCAGCCGCACCGTGACCGAGCGGGAAAACATTCCCGAGCTGATCCCGCCAGCCGTTATTTTTCCCCACCAAAAAGTCGGCAACTCCCCTACTGTCGTTGAAGCAGACATGAGCGGGGGAAAATTTGGTCCCTTTGACGGGCAGACTTTTGTCGGTGAGCAAACCCATTCAAAGATCCACCGTGTTTTTCTTGAGAAAGTGAACGGGATCTATCAGGGAGCGATGTTTCCTTTCCTCGAAGGATTTCAGTCAGGCAATATCGGGCTCCGGATCTCGGAAGATGGAAAGCTTTTCACAAGCGGGTCCAACCGTGGATGGGGTGCTCGCGGCGGGAAAACCTTTGCCTTTGAGCGCGTCGACTGGACCGGTGAAGTGCCCTTTGAAATTCATGAGATGCGCGCCCTCTCCGGGGGATTTGAGCTGACCTTCACAAAGCCCATCGATCCCACCTCAGCAACGGATGCTTCGTTTAAGATGGAAGCCTACACCTACATCTATCAAAAAGCCTACGGTAGCCCGGAGGTTGATCAGGTCACTCCGACTGTCACGGTTACTTCCGTCGCTGAAGATGGCCTCAGTCTGAAACTCAAAGTTGAACCTCTCACAAAAGGCCACGTTCACGAGCTTCACGCTGAAGGGCTGACAGAAGAAGGGGCCGGAAATGGTCTTCTTCACACCGCCGCCTATTACACGCTCAACGAAATCCCGGAGTAAGGGCAAAAGCCCTCTTTCCCGGACTGCCCGCTCGCAGCCACCCAAGCTTGCGAAGCAGCAAGAGCGGCCCTGTATCCTCATGAGTTTTTGATCTCAGGATCATCTCTCGCGGTTGGCTTCAGGGCACATACCCCCCTTTGCTCAAGTCTCTACGACGTTGCTAACGACCCCCAGTCATCGACCCATCATACCACTACTTTTTCCAATTTGATATAATTTCAATAACTGCGATATTTAACATGAATTGAAAGCCTTTTGAAGACCGACTCCCAACCGCTTGATGCGACCTCACATCGCGACCGTTCGATTCGATTGGCCGTGATCACTTCTCTGGTGTCAAAACTAGGGACAATTGTGTTGCGTCTTGTCTCAATCCCGATCGCCATTCGATTGCTCGGGATAGATCAGTTCGGTGTCTACACTGCGATCACGATGGCGGTGGGACTGATCGACATGATGCAAATAGGCATCGGCCCCGCTCTTACCCGGGAACTTTCCCGCGCGGTTGCGAAAGGGGATCGAGAAAAAGAAAAGACTATTTTTGCGACATCCATTTTGCTGAGTTCAGGGCTCACTCTTTTGCTGTCTTTTGTGGCTGCTTTCCTTCTCTACAAAATCCCGATTCCCTCGCTCTTTGGTGCAGAATTTGAGTCCGTCAAAGAAGTCATGTATCGCGCCGCATGGCTCGGACTCATCATCATTCTCATTGAAATGCTATGTGTGACTTTTGAGATGGCTCGCGACGGCTATCTTGAAACTCGATTTTCAAACGCCTGGGGAGCAGCCGGAAATATCGTTGGTGCTGCAACTCTGCTCATCGGCATCTGGTTTTTCCCCACGATTGAGTTTCTGATTCTTGCAGTGAACGGTTCCATTGCTCTCGCGAAACTCGGAAACACGATTCACCTCCTGATTCAGCGGCCCTACCTTTTCCCCAGGTTTTCCCTCTTCCGAACTAAGCTTGTCCCTCCACTTGCGAAGGATAGCATTCGCTTTTCGGTCACCTACATCCTTGCGGCAGCTGTCGAATATAACGTCATGGCCTTCCTCATCGGTCGTCATGTCGGACCCGAGGCTATCGGAGTCTACAACGTGATGATAACGATTCATTTCTCGCTTGCAGGAATCGTTAGCATGATCACACGCCCCTATTGGCCGGCCTTGATGGATGCGGTCGAACGCGAAGACCATTCGTGGATTGTCCGCTCTTCAAAACGGCTTCTCAGAGCCGGATTAGGATTCGGAGTGATCTCCGGGATCGGGCTCGTCGCCGCCGGCCCCTTTGTTTTTCCTTTGTGGGTTGGCGAAGGCTTGAATGAAGTCGTCGAAGGTTTTCAAATCGACCGGGCTGCGTTGGCTGCATTTTCCGCCTACTTCCTTCTGCACCTCTGGCGTCATATGAATCAAATTCTCGTTCTCGGCATGGGACTGATCAATCAGGTTGTCTGCGTAGTTATCGCTGAGGCACTTGTCCTAGTCTCCTTAACTGTCTTCATCTTAAATAGAACCGGCGACCTAACTCTGATCTACCTCACCATGGGAGGCTCTATTCTTCTCTTCACCGGCTGGATGCTGCCAATGCTTTTCCTCTCTGGACTTCGCAGCTCAAAATCCAAAGAAGTCATCGAAAACGCTGAAGAGCTGGATCCAGTTTCAAAAGTTATTGTTTAAACCGCTGAAATGACTCTGGTATTGGAGCCTCAAACGACATTCGCACTCCGGAGGGATGAGTGAATGACAGCTTCCAGGCGTGAAGCATCAAGCGGGTTGACTCAATGACTTGCCTTTTTGGCTGCCCGTATATCACATCTCCAAGAATCGGGCAATGAAGCCCCTCTTTCAGGTGTACTCTGATCTGATGCGTACGCCCCGTATGAATTACACAGGAAAGCAGCGCCCACTTTGCGGCTTCATCAGCATGCAGTATCCGATAATCGGTGACTGCTTCTTTTCCCGCCGGCGCTTCCAGAATCGCCATTTTTTGACGGTTCACCGGGTGCCTTCCAATCTGAGTCTTGAGCGTCCCGCTCTGTGAGGTTGGAACTCCCTGAGTCACTGCGAGGTATTCCTTTCCGGTCTCGCGACCTGAAAACTGGGCGACCAATGACTCGTATGCCCGATCACTCTTGGCTGCGACGATGCATCCTGAGGTATCCTTATCGAGCCGATGGACAATTCCCGGCCGATCTGAATCAGCCAACTTCGACAAATTTCCACCGGTGTGATGAATGAGCGCATTCACAAGCGTCCCATCCGCATTTCCGGAGGCAGGATGAACCACCATGCCGGGATCTTTATTGATGACAATGACGTCATCATCCTCAAATAGAACTTCCAGATCAATCATTTCACCGGCAAGCTCGGCTGGCTTTTCGTCAGGCAGAATCACTTCGATCAGATCCCCCGTCGAAACAGCGTGTCGTGGTTTGACACCGAGCTCATTGACGCTCACTCCGCCACTTTTGATCCAATCCTGGATTACCGCTCTCGAAATTGATACGCCCTCTTTCTCCAACATACCCGGAAGAACCCGGTCGAGGCGTTGTCCAAGAGATGCCCCTTCGACAACAAACTGAAAAACTTTCTGAGACATGGAATTGCCTAATCTCGGCTGTGACGAGCGCTTGTCAGGCTGTTTTCCCGACCCTAGTCCAGCTTTGGCGTATAGATTGGCAGCTCGAGATTCATCCGCAACTGGTCCACCATCTCCCAGGTCGAAAGCGTCTTGTATTTGCTAAGAGGAACAACCCGCATTGCTATGCTGGTCCCGATCTCGCGTGTCGCAGCCCCCGTGTATTTTCTCCCAAATACGATTCCATGGGCAACCCTGATCTTGTCGTAAGGATAGTTACCCAGCCTGTCGTCGATCACTTCATACTCATACAGGCCGAGAGCGTTCGAATACGGGAGTTCGTTGAGATTTTGAAGCTCGGACTTTTCGACCAACTTGAGAACTAAGTCGAGCTCATCCGGCTGTGAAGATGAAGCTTTGTTAGTCTTCATCGAACTGTACCCAACCGAGGAAGAGGATTGAGGTGTCTGAATTGGCAAGGCACGCACGATCGCCGGAACGGAACGTAAGGGCGAGACTTTCATGAAATCATTGAAATCCAGAGAGACTTTCTGCGCCCAGCCCCGCGCATCTTCAGGACCGTAGTGAATTCCATCGGTTGCGGGATACGGATCATCAAAGCGGGTCACCTTTTGACTCTCGAAAACCTTTCCTTCATAGCGATCGACAACATTCCGCATGATCGAAGACAACTCATCCTGAAGGGATTTTGGATAACGCTGCTCGTGAGAATGGGGAGGAAGCACCCAGTATGATACCGCTCCTGATTTCGCAATGGAGTAGCACATCTGCTCAATGAGAGAGGTTACCTCGCTGATATTCTCCGCCTTAGTGCGGCGTTTTGATCGAAGAGTGGCATACAGGTTTATTCCTGTTTGAACGACAACGACACTCGGCCCGTGTGAATCAAGAAGATCTTCCAGTTTAGGGACCGCACGGACGTAGCCTACTCTCCTTTCGCTTTGGGGAGATTTCTCCCAAAAGCCAATCGTGCAGGGAAGAGACTGATAGCTCTTCAACCAATAGTAAGGGCTTGCTCCACCGGCAACAACAGTATGAACCTCAAAGCCCGAGGAGCGCATTGATTGGTCAAAAGTTTGTCCGAAAGCCCCAATACTGAGAGAATCGCCAAGGTAGAGAATTCGAGGCGCTCTCGCCGCCTCAACGAGAGGAACTGAAACGAAAAACCCGCCCGCAACAAGGGCGATCAGTAACAAGGAAACCCGATTCATGGCCGGATCCTACACGCATTTCCCCCCGAATTCCAAACAGAAAGACTGCGTTTTTGATAATTTTCGCAATTAAGCGAACGACAAGTGCGGATTTACAGGTCCAATCCCGCAGCACAAAGTCGCTGAAAATCATCCCACTCAATAGAAAGATCTGCGTCCTGTTGCTGGATGAAGCCCATCGTCTCTGTCGCAATTTGGGCGCGCGCCGAGGTCAGGGAGCGGCTCACCCGAGTCTGGTCACACTGCCACATCCTTGCGATGAGCGTCTGACTGATACCGTGAAGGTAGGAAAGCTTCAGCATAAGGAGCGTGTCAGGTTCAAGTGAGTCAAACGCATGTTTGATCGCCCGTCCCATCAAATCGCTGAGATCTTCATCAAGGAGAGACTCATCTTCCGCTCCCGCAACTCGATCAAACCGGTCACCTGAACGCTCGTCATCATCTTCGTAGGCAGGAAGCTCTCCGCGAAATTTGTCACGACGCTTGAGATCAAGCCAGCGGTTCCAGGTGATGCGAATCATCCAGGTGGAAAGAGAAGACCGACCCTCAAATTTTTCAAGAAGCGGGCGCGTCTGTCCTTTTTTACCGGCTCCAAAACACTCAGCGATAATGTCCGCAACGAGATCCTGCGCCTGGGTTCGCTCGACACCTCTCGACATCATGACTCGCTCCAGCATCGGCTGATACTCTTCCTGAAATGCCCTGACCGCTAAATCGTCTCCCGCTACTGCTCTATCGACCAGATCGAGATCCTCGGCGTGTTTTAGCGGTTTAGTTTCAGAAGATGATTCGCTCATGAGGTGGGATATCCTGACAAGAAGACTCGGTACAACATTTTGAGGAGTCTCGCAATTCAAGAATCAAACAGCAAGCTCTGAGTTTTAGAAGCAATATTCGCGCTGCGTTAGGAGGTCGAAAAAGGACTTAGAAAACAAATCTAACATCGGCCACCGATTTGGTGATCGCGAAAAACATGAGTGGCTTTGTTTTCAGCGAGATATCAGCATTTCCCTATGTTGGACTGCCGACCTCAACCGGAGACCGTTCGTCCGAAACAATCACGCCATCCTGCAAGTGCACCCGGCGATCAACGCGATCTAGCAATCGGTCATCATGAGTGGAGAACAAAAAGGCAGCGCCCTTATCCTGATTGATTCGGCGCATCAAATCGATAATCAAATTAGCGTTGTAGGTATCAAGGTTGGCTGTGGGTTCGTCGGCAAGAACAAGAAGTGGATCAGTGACCAGAGCCCTCGCGATGGCAACCCGCTGCTGTTGCCCACCACTGAGCTTCTGTGGCCGATGCCCCTTGCGGTCCTTTAATTCGACTTCATCGAGGAGGGATTCAGCCTTTTCTCTCGCGAGTTCCTTGCTGACCCCGTTAATCTGCAAAGGGAGCATCACATTCTCAAGAGCAGTGAGAACCGGGATTAAGTTGAAGTTTTGGAACACAAATCCAATCGAAGTATTTCGAAGTTCGCTTCTTTTCGCATCGGAAAGGCCTTCTGCGGAGTGACCATTGATGATCACTTCACCTTCAGAAGGAGCGTCGAGAAGGCCTATCAAGTTACAAAGAGTCGATTTCCCTGATCCCGATGGCCCCCACACCGCAATGAACTCTCTTTCCTCAATATCGAGCGATACTTCATCCAGCGCTGTCACTTCAGTGTCACCAAAATGATAAGTTTTCTTGAGTTTTCGGGTTTCAACAACTTTCATCGTTACGAATCTGCGTTAATACTTGCAGTCTAGTCACCCATCTTCAATTTGCACGGGGTAAATGATCGAACGCGTTCTCTTAATATTCTGGGTTTTCTGGCTCCTTCTCGTGTTGTTCGCCGCCTTCCGCGTCTTTGCCTTTTCGTTTGCCCGCCGTCGACAAGATAAGCGATGGGGTGATGGCTCCATAGATCAAAAGCCCGCTGTTGTCGTCGTTGCGGTGAAAGGTTTCGATCTGCAGTCGAGCCCTAAATTTTTCGACACTCTCTTTGCGCAAGTTTACGACAACTATCGGGTCATTGTTGCCTTTGAATCCTGGAGCGATCCTGTCGCCGTCTGGCTCAAGGATGAACTGGAAGTCTCAAAAGAAGATCCTCACTGGACTCATCCTGAATCCGACAAATCACTTAAGGAGATTACCTTGGTTTGTGCCGGAACGTCTGAGGCAGAAGGGCAAAAAGTTCACAACCAGCGAGCAGCCTTTGAGCAACTCACCACCGCTGACGAGGTAGTCGTATTTGTCGACGCAGACATCGTGTTCAAATCGGACTGGCTCGCCAAAATTGCGGCCCCAATCAATCAGAAAACTCATCCTCTCGCGACAACTTATCGCTGGCTGATTCCGAAACGTCCGACACTTCCCAACCAGGTTGCGAGCGTCATCAATGGATCAATCACAACACAGGGTGGCTGGGAATCCACGACCGTGCTTTGGGGTGGCTCCATGGCGATTGCGCGCAGCGTCTTCGACAAACTGGATGTTCCGACCCTTCTGAAGGGATCCCTGAATGACGACCTCCGACTTTCGAAGGCGGCCCGGGCTGCCGGACACAGGATTGCGTTTATTCGTTCTCTCATCGTCCCGACCATGATCGACTTTAACTGGCGGTCCTTCTTCGAATTCGCGAAGCGTCAATACACGCAGGTCAAATTCTTCAGTCCTATTTTATACACCGGAACGAATATTGTTCTCGGTTTCTATGCTCTAGGGGCTCTCTCTATCGTCATTGCCTTGGTATACGGCTACTTTTTCGCCTGGGTCCCGGTGGCGGCGGCCTACGTGATCGATCAATTCCGCAGCCTCGCCCGTCAGCAGGTCTATCTTTCTCTCTTTCCGGAAAATGGAATTCAGCGAAAACTTTTCTCGGCAAGTTGGTTGGAACACATGCTGACTCCATTTTGGATGGTGCTGCACTGGCTCCTACTCATCAGTACCTGGACACAGAGCCGCATCACCTGGGCCGGAATTACCTATCGCATCATTGCCATAGACAAGACACGGATTCTAAACCGCCCTGTCGTCGCAGAAGCGCTTCCCGTCGGTGTTCCGGGACTGGCTCTCATCGCAAACTTGAACGATCGTAAACGGGGAAGCTATACGCAGCCAATCCGTCCAATCTCGACGGGACCAATTACTCCGATCACTTCGCCAATTACCCTCCCCGTCGAGGAAACAGCTACACCAGTCGAATTGCCTGAAACGGCGGCGGAGCCACCTAGGGAAGAAGCCGTCGCAATCACAGAACCTGCAGCTCCCGCGACGAGCAAACCAACATCACCGGAACCGCGACAATCCCCTATCGCCCATCCGGGAGTATCGGCTTTCGTCACACCTCTGACTGCCCTCGCACTTCTGCCGCTAAGGCGCCGAAGTCTCACCCATAGCACTGGCCCGAAGACTTTTCTTAGCTCGTCTCCCGCGGCCAGAAGGCGCAGGCCTGCTATCGAAGAAGACCAGCCGGCAATTCATCTCATGCCGGTGAAATTTTATCCAACCAATCCGGCTCTTGCTCAGTCGAGTCCACCCTCCGAAACTTTACCCGCCTCCTCACAGGAGTTTGAAGAAAAAACTTCGCCGCCGGAATCACCCGGAGAAGTTTTCGAGAAAACCCCCGAGCCACTTTTCGAAGGAGGAGGTTCTGCTGCGCACCGTCCTCATCCGAGAAGTCGGCGGGTAGGTGTGGTCGGACGACGTTCCGCGAAGTCCTCTCGCGTCAATGCTCTGGGCTCATCTTTTCTTACTGGACGAGTCTTCCGTCCCGTAAGCCGCGGAGCAGCTGGACGTTCCGCTTAATTCGCTTCCCTTTTGGGAATCCGGAAACTAGCGTCGTGTCCATGACCTCCCTCAAGCACTTGCTTCTAGCCTCCGCACTTGTCCTCGGCCTCACGCATTCGCATGCTGACAGCCCAAGAACCTGGACCTCATCAGAAGGCAAATCGTTTGAGGGATCTCTTCAATCAGCGACCGAAACCACCGCGAGCGTACGGCGCTCTGATGGCCGGGTTTTTGATATTCCTCTCACTAACTTATCTCCGGATGATCAGACCTTCGTGCAACAGGTCTTGAACGATATGAATCGAGAGGAAGGACTCAGTTCGGGGCCTTTTGCGGAATTAATCAGCGATGAGTGGATTCAGGTGCCGAGGGAAACCTATGGGATTCTCTTCCAGATTTACGGCACCTCGAAACTCAAGCGTCTCAAAGAACCCTTTCCACTTTTTATCCACCTTCATGGCGCCGGAAGTCGCGCCGACGAGGTCGAAACCGGCAAAGTCGAAATCGCTCCTAAGATGCTTGCTGGCGAGGAACTCTACGACGACTTTCCCTGTCTCATTATTGTCCCGACCTGCCCTGCAGAGTCAAATTGGAGTGAGCAGGCTGGAGCCCTCGAATCACTCATCGACGCCCTGACAAATTCCCTTCCCATCGATCGGAAGCGCATCTACCTCTCAGGCTACAGCATGGGATCCCGCGGAATCGGAACTCTGATCGAACGCCGTCCCGAATTCTACGCTGCGGGACTTCTTGCTGATGGCGAAGCGAAAATGAACTGGGTCGATCAAACCGACACAGCCCTCTGGCTCACCTTTTCAGGGGAACGTGATCTTGAAGGCGCCAAGGCTTTTGCCGAAGCCTACACCGCAGCCGGAAAAACCGCTCACTTCGAAGGTTTCCCGGACCACATTCACAACCAGATCCACTGGACTCTTGCAAAGACTGATGGAGTCTTTGCCTGGTGCTTTTCACAAGCGCGAAAGTAGCGGGCGAACGGCTTACTTTTGATAAATGCCGTTCAAATCAAGAATGAGATTCTCTCCGGTAGAGTTCTCATTTACGGTCCCGGTGACTAGGAGGGCGTCCATTTCCGCGAGCCCGTTGACTCCCTTCAGACTTTCAGCAACCGGAAGTCCATTTTCGCCCGGAACCTGGATCGTGATTCTCTGAGCTTTCAATTCCTCCGGCGCGACGCAGCAAGCATCCCAGGGCGTGGGACACTCGTCTCCCGGAATGAGATCGCAGGTTTGCAGAGACTCATCTGCAAGTACGAGCGACGCATAACCTTCGGTGAACGGATTCATGACTCCTGCGATCTTACCTGCCACGATGAGAGATTCTCCGGGAACAGCGGCAGATCGAGCTTCGACCACCGTGATTGCATCGCCCGGAGCTTCACTGAGAAAAACGGTAGCGAGGTGATCGGAGCTCGAAGGAACAGATTCCGAATTTTCGACTTCTGTTTTTTCCCCGGAGCAGGAAAGCAGCAAAAAAGAAGCGAGAGCGAGAATGATGATGGTTGGTTTTTTCATGGATTTTTTTTGTTGGATTGAAAGCTAAGAAGATCGCAGAGCGACGGGCAGAGGGGCCCGAAGACAGCGCCAGGCCGGGGGGAGCGCCCCGGAGAATCCGAGCATCAAGCCGGTCCCGAGCCCCATCAAAATGACCGTCGCTGAGAGTGAAAGTTCAAAAGTGCCCACTGAAAAAGGAACCTTCACCCCCTCAAGAAGAATGACCGCGAGGAAGGCCGCAAGCAGTGTTCCCAGCAGGGTCGCGAGGAGGCTTTCCTGAATCAGCGACCACAATATCGCAAGGCGCGAGAAGCCAAGCGCCTGTAGGGTCGCCATCTCCACAATCCTCGACGCGAATGAGGCATAGAGCAGATTCAGACCTCCGAAGATTGCACCGGCCGCAACGAGAGCCGCCGTGACCCAGGTCATCGCCCGGATCGGTCCGTAAAATTGAGCAAGCTTCCGGTAGTAATCGGACTCCCGGATTGCGACAAGTTCGAGATCAAGCCGCTGTTTCGTGAAAAGGTCAGCCTGCGGAAAATCCTCCACCGAATTGAGCCGGATCACGACACAGGACAAGGTATCGCGCTGCACTAAAGTCATGAGGTCGTTTCGATCCATCCAGATCTCTGATTCCATCACCGTGCCCGGTGCTTCGAAAACTCCGGAGACCGCAAAGGTCTGACCTTCGAAACGCAGCGTTGCGCCGGGCTTGAGCTCAGATTCATCTACCCCGAGCGTGTGTGGCGCGACCCTCCCTACCATGACCTCCCCGGAATTTGGGTAGCGCCCTTCGAGAACTCTTACCTCGCGATGCACCTCGAATGCTTCCGGCAAAATTCCGCGCAAGAGCGCCTGAGAACTTGTTCGCGAATCCAGAAACACATTCCCCATGTAGTGGACCTCTCCGCTCACCGCCGCGACTCCAAGCCGCTTTTCGATTCCACGAATCCCGGCCGCAGCTTGCTCTCCTGCCTGGACCTGAACCTCGCTGCGCTCGACCGACTCCTCGGAACCCGCTCCTAACAGAATTACATTCTTTTCACTTCCGCTCGCACGGAGAACCTGTTTCATCCCTTCGTTGAAGGAAGAGGCTGAAAATATAAGAAAAACGACGAGCGCGCCTCCACCTACTTTCTGGAGGAGCTTCACCGGATCGCGAAAAAGATTCCGCACCGCATAGGAAAAAGGTAGCATATCAAGTCGCGCGAAGAGATTCCACAATCGGCTTCCGCGATGCCACGATCGCAGGCCAGACTGAAGCCCCCAACCCTAACAATACCGCGATTAAGAGACCGTAGACAGTGATGAGAAAGTCAGGCTGTAACGCAAGGGTGAGCCCCTCATTGCCGAGCGTAAACTGCTTCCAACGGAAGAAGCCCGTCGCCGCAAAACAACCGGTAACTCCCCCGGCAAGCCCAAGCATTGAACCCTCCCAAAGAACAAGACCCCCCACCGCTTTTCTCGAGTATCCCAGAGTCTGCAAAATTGCATTCTCTTTCTCCCCGCCCCGCACCACGAGGAGAAGAGAGTTTGCCACGAGCGCAAGAACCGCAACCACCGCCCCATAGGCGAGCCAACGGGTAAAGTGGATCATTTCAATCATGTCCTTTGCTGTCTGTGCAAAAAATGCTTTCTCCGGTCGCGTGTCGGTCGGTGCAGCATCAGAGGCAAATAAGGCATCGATCTTCGTCGCAACCTCTTCGAGCCGGTCAGGGGAATCGACCCTGACATTAAACTGCGTCACGTTCCCCAGGCCAACGCGGGATGCTTGCTGAAGAAATGGGAGGTGGACATAAGCGACATTATTGTCCTGTGCCTCCTCTGAGCGAATAATTCCCGAAACAAAGACTCGAACCCCGACCGCCTCGAACTGATCACCCGGCTTCAGACTGCGCCGCTTTGCAAAATGCTCTCCGAGCAACGCCCCGTCACTACGATTGGCCCAGGCCTCGAATGAACCTTCGAGAATTTCGAGCTGAGGATTGAATCGTTTCAACTCCTCAGGCGGGACCCCGCGAAACGCGATCACATCGAGGCTTGCCCCACAGTTATTCACCACAATCTGGATAGGGATAGCTTCGACCACACCGCTGATTCGCTCAATGTCAGGCTGATAGTGTTCAGGTATTCGGGAAGTCGCGGGGCAAAACCGATTCTCACGGTAGACAACGAGAGTGGTGTCGCGGGCCTGAGCTTCAGTGGCATTACTGAGCGATTGCTGCATCGTCTCAACGGCAGAATAAAGAAACATGCCAGCAGCCACTCCCGCAATCGTAAGGAGGCTGCGCACCCGATGTCGCGTCATTTGCTTCCAGGCTAGATTACCAAGATGAAAGAGGGTTCTCATTTCCCGCCCCCCTCAAGTGACTCAACAAGCTGTCCTTTTTCGAGATGCAGCGTGCGAGATGCAGCAGCTGCCGCTTTGGCATCATGAGTGACCATGACGATTGTTTTTCCGTGCTCTCCAGTCAAATCCCTAAGCAGACTGAGAATCGAATCGGCGCTCTCCCGATCAAGATCCCCGGTCGGTTCATCCGCGACAAGAAGAGAAGGGTCGCCCACAAGGGCGCGTGCAATCGCGACCCGCTGCTCCTGCCCCCCGGAAAGTTCCGCTGGACGATGATCTCCGCGATCTGAGAGCCCGACTATATCCAGCGCCGCCTCGATTTTCATGCGGCGTTCCGCCTTCGATAAATCTTTGCGCAACAGCAAAGGGAGTTCGACATTCTCATAAGCCGAAAGAATCGGAACAAGGTGGTAGAGCTGGAAAATGTAGCCACATTCGGTGGCCCGCCAGCGAGTGAGCTGGGCGCGAGACATTCCACTGATTTCCTCTTCCCCGATCCATAGCTCCCCGGAGGTCGGGCGATCGATTCCGGCAATGAGGTTCAGGAGCGTCGTCTTCCCGGAACCCGATGGTCCCATCAGGGCGAGGAACTCGCCTTGTGGAACATCGAGGGATAGATCCTTCAGCGGAACCACTTCGATTCGGCCTTTCCGGTAAACTTTGGTTAGCTTGCGACAACGGATGAGAGCTTCCTTATTCATTCCCTGAATGAGTTGAAGTTTTGAGTCTCTCACCCGCGGCAAGGTCAGAAGGCGGATTGATGAGGACAAACTCTCCAGGGAGAATCCCTTCTGTGACATGTAGGTGATCGTCGCGTTCATCTTGCCCTAATACGACCTGACGCTTCTCGGCTTTTTTGCCTGATGAATCGAGCGTCCAAAGTGCCGCGTTTTTTTCATCACGTTCGAAGAGCGCAGATGCCGGGACGTAAACCGAAACGCGATTATACCCAGTCGTCGCTGCCGTCTCCTCGGTCGCAAGCGGTTCCGACGCCGTCGCGAGAAACTCGGCACGACAAAGCATGTCCGGTCGTAATCTCGGATCCGGCTCGAGCAACTTCACCTTCACTTGCAGCGTGTTTCGCTGCAAATCCGCTTCCCCAACGATCCGCGTCACCGTGCCCTGAAATGTTTTGTCAGGAAGAAAATTGGAACGCAATCGCACAGCCTGGCCCACACCAAGCTGAGACGCTTCTTCCAGCGGGACATCGATTCTGGCCTGAAGGAAGTCAGGGCGATAAATGACAGCAATCGTAGCTGAATCAACATCATCCATGTCCAGCATTCGCTTCTGGCCGGGTGAAACGAGGAGCCTCAACACAATTCCATCAACCGGCGAACGAATCTCGGTTCGCTCCAGCGCCAGCTCCTTTCTCGCCACTTCAGTTCCTGCCCTTGCAATCCTTGCCTCAAAATCCACTCTCAGGGCCTCAAGCCTTTTAAGTTCGCTGCGCAATTCTTCCTTCGAAGCCGCGAGCGCAGCGACTTCCGACTCATGCGTCTGCAACATCAATTCCGCGCTGACTCGCTCACCCTCTGCCACCGCCTCACTCCCTGCATTCGTGAGGCGATCACGACGATCAATTAGCTCAAGGCAACGCATCTCGCCGGCCTTGATTCTTAATTCGAGCGTCTCTACCTGCGCTAGAACTGCTTCAATTTCAGCTTCGTGTGCCTCGTAGAGCCCCTCCAACGAAACCAGTTCAGCAGCAGCAGTCTCAAGGTCCAGTTCGAAATCCTCCCGAATCAAAGTCGCGAGCGCTTGACCTCTTGTTACTGTTTCTCCTTCCAGCACAGAAACCGTTTCAACGACGCCATTCACGAGTGCCGTCGCTTTAATCGGCAGGGGATCAGGCTCAACCCAACCGGATGCCTGAAACAGGGTCACCCCCGCCCAGGGGTTACTTTCAGGACCCTCAGCAGCAGCCGTGAGAAGGGTCGATGAAGTCGCCCTGACCGTGACCACTTTCTCGATTTCAACAGCGCGGGCAGGGAGAAGTTGTTCTCCGAAAAGAAGAAGACTCAATCCCACAAATCCAAGAATCAAAATCCAGGGGAAGAGGGTAACAAGTTTAAACCGCCCCCGGCGCGGCAGGCGCGACGAAGAGGGATTGGAAAGGAGATTGGAGAGTGAAGAAGCTTTCAATGGATTGATTCATGCAAATTAGAGAATGCCGTAAGCGTACGGCGAAACGGACCGAAATGGTCAGTTCGGAGTCGGTCTTAAGTAGACGAATCAGATCAATCGAATTTCGAAACGGGCGAGCCGCTCCTGTAACGAAAGTGGCGGAGGGTCCGGAGTGTCGAACACCTGATCGCAGATTATGAGAGGACGGAGGGAAAGCGCCTCCGAGAACTCCAAATTAAGGGATGCGAGATCCAAATGCAGAATTCTCTCCGGAGCAAGCACCGCCGCCTCGTCAGATTGGACAACCAAACAACACCTCTCCGGATGCGTATCACAGCAATCACAAGTGCCAAGAGCGACTGGCGAAGAATCGCAACAGGTATCGAGTGTGAGGACACAAACGCGCGTCGACATTGCTGTCGAGCCCAGACACATCCCCAGCGTCAACGCCAGGAGAAGAGTCACTCGCATCCGGTTTACCATGCTTAAAGATACTCCCGGCAACCCTGCCGTGTCAATAGTGGTCTCTTTGAGGAGGTTCTGAGATTACTTAAAATAAAATTCAGAAAGACGTCTCGCCGTGTCCTTGATTTCTTCAGCAGTGAGAAGCCTATCATATAAAACCATCTCAAAAATCCAGGTGGCATAGTCGCCATCCGGCTCTGCCGATTGATCGTTTTGCCCGATGAACAATCGTTGAAAAGAGGACGGAGTCCTGGCGTAGTTTCCCCTCTCAAACGAAACCTCAGTCGCCGAAACAGGGAGAGCCGCTAAATGATGCCGCCCAACCTCCGGCGAACTTCCGTAGGCAATCACTCCGACATTTGAATCGTCCCACGGGACCTTAAGCGAGGACTCTTGCATGGAGGCACCAACGCGGGTTGACCCAACCACATTTCCGCTGAAATCAATTTTTAATCCGGCCATCTCCCCGCCCTTAGAGCTGGACTCGACTCTCACCTGCCGCCCGGATCCCGGGTCAATTTTCCCAACAAAGAATAAGGTGAACCCTTTCTCAAGGTTGAGGAGCCCGGCCCGAAGGACCAGCGATGAACGCGCATTCAAGCCTGCTGCCGTGACAGGAAACTTCAAAGCAGGAACCTGTTGATCAGTTAGTATTTTTGAAACAGGTGTGAACTCGGCAAATTCATCATTGCCGAGAGGAAAGAGCGATTGCCGCCTGCTTCTTGTCTTCAGATTCATCCACACGGTGATGGGCTCTGCATCCGCCGAAACCGGAGAGAAATCACTCTTCATCATTCCTTCTGCCGTCGCAAAGCGCTGCACGTAGGAAGGGTCGGCTGGCAAGACTGCAAGCGATTTCGCCGGCCCGTTGAGTTTAAGCACATTTGGTATCTCGAACTTATTTTTACCCAAGGCAGCCTCTGATTCAACGGCACTCTTCACGAGCTCTGAAGCGTCAGGAACCGCAACCTTCT
The DNA here is from genome assembly GCA_029210205.1 of Verrucomicrobiales bacterium. Lineage (GTDB taxonomy): Bacteria > Verrucomicrobiota > Verrucomicrobiia > Verrucomicrobiales > DEV007 > Arctic95D-9. The sequence goes on from JARGOD010000025.1 coordinate 35,980, forward strand.
CTTCAACTTCACTACTTCCGCCAAAGAGGTGATAGAACAGTAATCCGAGCAAAACCAATCCACCCGCCGCGAGGATGAAGGGATTCCTCAATCCGTCGGCCAATACGAAAGGCGTTGCTGCATTCGGGAGTTCAGCCTTCCTTTTTACCTCACGATTTGGACGCGGTATTTGAGGTGAGGTATTCAAAACCGGACGTTTGACCGGCTCAGATGCCGGAGCAGGTGGTATATCCCCCGGCGGAAGAACATCACCTGTCGCCGCCTCCACCGAGGTAAAACTTGATGTCATTTCTTCGGTCAGAGCATCCGGAGCAGGCTCCGTGCCCTGCCCTTCTTCAGCGAGACGAAACTGCTCAAGAGCCTCAAGCGCGTTGCGGGGCCGCGCGTTCGGATCTCTTGAGATCATGCGCATAAGCCAGTCGGCAATGGGTTTCGGTATATCAGGCCGAAGTGATGCGAGAGGAACGACCACGTGATTCAAATGGTTCATCGTTGTTTCCGCCGGATTATCTCCCGTGAACGGTGCCCGCTGGGCGAGCGCATAATAGAAAACACACCCTAACGAATACAGATCCGTCCGCTGATCTAAGGGCATCAACTCCAGCTGTTCGGGTGCAATGTAGTCGATTGACCCCAAAAAAGACCCCGCCTGGTCGAGGGTCTGTGTCGACGGCTGCTGGCTGAACTTGGCGAGGCCGAAATCAAGAATCTTCACGAGAAATCGCTCAGAAGGAGTCATCGTTAGCATGATGTTCCCCGGCTTGATGTCGCGATGCATCAAGTTCAACTCTGACGCGCTGACGAGTGGCTCGAGGCACTGCACGGCAATGTCCAAAAAATCTTCAAGTGATAGTGCCCCGGCTTGAAGAACGTGATGAAGATCTTCTCCATCGACCAGCTCCATGACTACATAAGGACCATCACTGTCCGTTTCAAATGCATAAACAGTGACAATATTAGGGTGCTGAAATCTTGCCAGCGCGGCGGCTTCACTGGCGAGGACATCTCCAGCGTCCTCATTCAAATTTGTTTCCTCCAAAGGAAGAAGCCGTTTGATCGCGACTTCGCGACCCATCACGGAATCGAAAGCGCGGTAAACCGCACTCATTCCGCCTTTTCCCAGCTTTCCTTTTATTTCGTATCTCTCCGACATAGCCACAATTGAAACCGGCATCACGAGACGACGACTTTCCCAATCTCCTCACGATCCGACAAAAAGATCAACCCCGTAGAACCGCGATAAGGGATAAAATTCGCCTTTCGAATGCTTTGTCGCTCCGCCATAGAATCGGAAATGATGAAAAGCCTCCTTCTCACCCTCGTTGTCATCCCCTGCCTCTCAGTGGCTCAGGCCTTTGAACCGCCTCCTAACAGCAAGCTTCTTTTGGTGGAGGACTTTTCCGACGAATCCCTGCCGAAAGGCTGGTCGGTCCAAACCGGAACCTGGGAAGCAAGAGAAGGCGTTCTTCATGGGATAGAAATAACAGCCGAGAATCACGCCGCTGCTGCGCGCCGTCTCGTCGAAACTAAAGACGCTGTCTACGATTTCAAATTCCGGCTCAGCGAGGGCACGAAAGGATTCCACTTCGGCTTTGATCCTGCCCGTGGAGAACTGGAAAAACGAGGCCACCTCTTTTCAATTATTGTCACTCCCACTGACTGGCGCATTCTCAAGCACGTCGACAAGGACAAACCAAAAGAAGACCCAAACGAAATTCTTGCGACGGCTAAACATGATTTTGAGGCGGGGAGATGGTATCACCTCCGGGTCACGACATGGGGAACGACCGTGAAAGCCCAGATCGAAGGGCTCGATCCATTGACCGCAATGCATCCCACTTTTGCAGTCCGGAAGCCAACGCTCGTATTTCGTGTTTCCGGTAGCGGAGTCGATATCGATGACGTCCGGGTCTGGGAACCTGCTGAGTAAGATTCAACAGGGTTGGATCGATGACCTAAGAGGGTCAAGTCGCGACACTCCCTAACTGAGACCTGACTTCGTGCATGAGTTCGGCAAGTCGGATGCTATCCTCATGAGTGTGCCCCGGGCACTCAATCAATCCTTCGTCGAGAGCATCCATGACCGCTTCGATCTCCGCGGCGACCATTCCTATTTCGTGATCTTCGAAGACCTCAATCACTTCACCCCCCTGCTTCAGGATTGCTTTCTTTGCTGCATGGAACAGGGGAATTTCTATCATTCCCGAAGTCCCGAAAATCGAAGCTGACATTGCTTCCTCAGTTCGGAAAGAACAAGTCATCGCCGACGAAGCTCCGGAAACATGGCGGCTCACTATCGCAGTAGAATCCTCCACTCCCGTTTCTGCGAGGGTTCCTTTTGCCGCGAGACTCTCGATCTCACCGAGAAGCATTCGAGTCAGGTGAAGTGGATAAATGCCGACGTCGAGAACGGCACCTCCACCAAGTTCCGGGTTCATGAGTCGATCACTTGGGTCTGTGGGACCGGAAAAACAAAAGTCTGCCTGCGCAAGCCTGAGGTCACCGATGCGCCCCTCATCGATCCATGCCTTTGCTTTTTGTATGGCAGGCAGAAATCCCGTCTTCATTGCTTCCATTAAGAAGACGCCTCGCTCCTTTGCGAGACATGAAAGTTCCCTTGTCGTTTCAGGCCCCGGAGTGAGTGGCTTTTCGCAGAGAACTGCTTTGCCGGCGAGAATTGCCTCCTTCGCAATCTCCGCATGAAATACATGCGGAACGACAATATAAACGATGTCGACAGCTTGATCGGCAAAAAGCTCTTCGTATGATCCATGGGCTTTTTCGAAGCCAAACCGGGAAGCAAAGTCTTGCGCTTTTCCGAGGTCACGTGACGCCACGGCGACGGGTCCTGCCCGTTCGGTTGCAACCAACTCCTGAGCAAATTCCTGAGCAAATCGTCCCGGCCCAATCAATCCCCAACCGATCCTCTGTGTGCCATTTCGCATGAAATTTTAATCGTCGAAAACACTTACCTACTCAAGGCCTATTGGCCCGGCAACAAGGTTTGACGGTTTCTTCGCTGGAAATCTTTGAACCTCCTGATACGTTGAAGAAGAGGTGATCGTAACGGTCCACGCAGAAGTTTACGCTCGCCTCCTCCTATGCTTTTATTTTCTACCGACATCGACGGAACGATTTTTGACGGGCCTGAAACGGCCGAAATCTTCGCCAACTTCTGGCAAAATCTACAGGAACTGCCCAAGCAGCCACTTCTCGTTTATAACACAGGGCGATCACTCGATGACGTGCGCGCACTAATCAGAGAGACGGCTCTTCCATCCCCCGACTTCATCATTGCCGGAGTTGGAACCGAGATGTTCGAACAAGCGAAAGGGAAAGTTATTGATGAGTGGAACGCCGAACTCTCCGGCCATTGGGATTTTGAAACCGTCCATCGCCTTGTCTCCGCGCAGATCGAAGACATTGAAGCTCAGCCGGACGAGTGCCAGAACGAGTTCAAGTGCAGTTGGTTTTACTACGATAAATCGAGAGATGATCTCGACCGCATCGGCGAATTGATTGAATCTGCCGGGCTCGAAGCTCAAGTGATCTACTCTTCGAATCGGGATCTCGATATTCTGCCAAGACAAGCCAATAAAGGAAACGCCCTTCGCTGGCTCGCAGCGTGGAAGGAGATCCCGCTGAGCCGGGTTGCTGTTGCAGGCGACTCCGGTAACGATTCCTCTATGTTTCTGGTCGACGACACCTTTGGCGTGGTCGTTTCTAATGCCGAGGACGCACTCGTCAGCGCGGTGGCAGGAGGAAACGCCTACCTTTCTGAAGAATCCTGCGCCCGCGGCGTGATTGAAGGTCTAAGCCGACATCTAGGGCTCGATACTCAATCGCTTAGTAATGAAACTCACGCTCAGGGATGAAAACACCGAAAGATCTCTATATCGTTCATCTCTCGATCCACGGGCTCATTCGCGGGACTGATCTCGAGCTCGGTCGCGACGCTGACACCGGAGGTCAGTGCAAATACGTGGTCGAGCTCGTCAAAGCACTCGCCGAGAACGATTCCGTCGGGCAAGTCGATTTGTTCACTCGGCTCATCTCAGATCCTAAAGTCAGTACTGACTATGCAAGGCCGGTCGAAGATCTTGGAAATGGGGCCTACATCCGGCGTATCACCGCAGGGCCAAAGCGTTACCTGAGAAAGGAATCGCTCTGGCGCTATCTCGATGCCTTCCTCGATCATTCGCTGGCACTTTTCCGCGAAAACAAGCGAATCCCCGACGTAATTCACGCGCATTATTCGGACGCCGGATACGTAGGCAGCCGACTCGCCTCTCTGCTCGGCTGTCCCTTCATTTTTACCGGTCATTCCCTCGGACGCACGAAGCTGGAGTCGTTGCTCGATAAGGGAATGGATCGCGCCAGGGTGGAACGCCGATACAATCTTCCTGCCCGGATCGAAGCTGAAGAGCTGGCTCTCGACAGCGCGGCCCTCGTTTGCACGAGCACCAACCAGGAAGTCGAGCAACAGTATTCCGTCTACGAACTCTATGCCCCGGATCGCATGCGAGTGATCCCCCCCGGAGTTGACATCTCCCGTTTTGCTCCGCCGAGCGAAAAGCCAATTCCAGGCCACGTTTTTGAAAATATCGAACGGTTTCTAGACCACCCCGAACGTCCCGCCATTCTTTCCATCGCACGGGCAGACGAGAAGAAGAATCTCAGCACTCTCGTAAAAGCGTTTGGCGAAAGCAAGACCCTACGAAAAGAGGCTAACCTTGTTCTCGTCGCCGGAAATCGTGACCGAATCAGCGAGCTGAATCCCGGAGCACGCAAAGTCTGGACCGAGCTGCTTCAACTCATTGATGACTACGATCTCTACGGTTGCGTTTCGATTCCGAAGCATCATAAACCAGATGATATTCCTGCCTTCTATCGTTATGCCGCCGCAAAGAAAGGCCTTTTCGTTAATCCCGCATTAAATGAGCCTTTCGGACTCACCGTAATCGAGGCGGCAGCTTCAGGTCTCCCCGTCCTCGCAACGAATGATGGAGGGCCCCGCGACATTCTTGGCAACTGCAAGAACGGTGAACTGATTGATCCAACTGATGTTCCCGCGCTGACCGACGCCCTTGAACGTTCTATCTCTGATGCGGAACAATGGGAATCGTGGGCCGCCGGAGGTCTCAGCGGTGTCCGTGAATACTACACCTGGAAAGGTCATGTCGATCACTACCTCGATGAAGCAAGCGAGTTGCTCGATGCGATCACGCAACCTCATCTCATCACCGAGAAAATCCGGACCACACTTCCTCTCGCCAACCGAATCGTTTTCACCGGTCTCGAAGACGATTTACTCGACACAGATCCGGAAGCGATCGATCAACTCCGCGAGTTCTGCAATGCAAACCAGCCCAAACTGGGATTCGGCATTGCCACCGGACGGAGCCTGAAAATGGCTCGTGAGCTGATCGAAAAACACAAGCTTCCCGAACCCGACATTTACATCACCCAACTAGGCGCGGAAATTCACTATGGAAAGCGGCAGGTCATTGATCTGAGTTGGGAAAAACACCTCAACCACCGGTGGGAGCCTGAAACGATCATGGAGGTTCTCGAAGTGGTTTCCGGGATTCATCTTCAGGATGGACCGGGCCGTCAGCATCGCTTCAAAATTTCTTACGACTATGAAAAGGGTGTTGCCCCAAGGCGGCGCGAAATTCAGAAAACACTTCGCGAACATCAGTTGCCGGCAAAAGTCATTCTTTCGCAGGGCAAATTTCTCGACGTCGTTCCGCTTCGCTCTGGAAAAGGTCAGGCAATTCGATATGTCACGATGCGCTGGGGTATTCCCGCAGACAACGTTCTTTTCTACGCGCGACGGGGCAGTGATTATGAAGCTCTGTCTGGCCAGTTTCTAGCTGTTCTAGGCTCCGACCACAGCCTTGAGTTGCAATCAACGGCCTCTCTGCCAAGGGTTTACCTCGCTTCGACGCCTAATTTTGCCGGGCTCGTCGAAGGGATTAACGCTTATCAGTTTGGAGGTGGGATAAAAATCCCTAAAAGTGCTCAGGGTTTCGACCCTGAACACTCCGAAGACAAAGAAGCCGTTCTAGCCCCTGACATGGAAGTTCATTTAAGTGATGGAGACTGATATCCCAAACGACATACAATCAGAAAAGCCACTGCTCGGAGGCATCGAAGCCGGCGGGACAAAGTATGTGTGCGCCGTGGCAACGAATCCCGATGAGCCTTTGCTGGAAACGCGTTTCCCAACCGGTGAACCCGAGGCAACGATTGAACAGGCCGTGGCTTTCTTTAAAGAGGCGGCCAAAAGTTACGGCCCGATCAGCTCGATAGGCATAGGCACTTTTGGCCCGGCAGATATCCACCCCAAATCACCCGGATACGGATCAATTCTGACGACTCCAAAGCGCGGCTGGGCTGGATTTAACGTCGTGAATGCCGTTCGCGAAGGACTCGGAGCGCCGGTTCCGATTATTTTTGATACCGATGTGAACGCCGCTGTATTCGGCGAAGCCGAGTATGGCGCAGCGAAAAACCATCGCTTTGTCGCCTACGTGACTGTCGGCACTGGTATCGGAGCGGCATTTTTGCACGATGGCCAACTCATTCACGGCAGGATGCATCCTGAAGTCGGCCATATGGTGATGCCTGATTTTGATTCGGCTCTCGGAAAAAACACTAATGTCTGCCCGTTTCATGAATCATGTTTCGAGGGGCGGGCCGCTGGACCTGCTCTTGAAGCGCGATGGGGAGTTCCCGGACATGAATTGCCTGAAGATCACGAAGCCTGGGACCTTCACGCTGCCTATCTCGCCGCCGGCTGCATCAACCTAACTGCCGCATGGTCTCCAGATCTCATCATACTCGGAGGGGGCGTTTTCCAAAAAGCCGGCCTCATTGATCGTGTTCGCCGTGAGTTTGAAAAACAATCTGGTGGATACTGGAGTCTTCCCCCTCTCGACCTTTACCTCCAGACGCCTGCCCTCGATCAACAGGCAGGAATTGTCGGCGCATTGTCACTGGCACAGCGCCTGCTCTAAGCCAGTCTATCCCTGAGAGACTTTTTCAGCACTCAGGACCCTCCGCCCTATGAGCGTAGTTATTTCAGAACATCAATCGAAACGAACCTTTGCGAGGCTCAAAGTGCTTCTCGAAAAGAAGTATCCTCATGCGATCGGCTCTCCGGAGTGGGAAGGATTTCAATACCGCCTCGAAGAAAATTTTCCGGATCTGCTTGCCCACCTCATCGAGCTCTACGGGCACCACTTCGATTTCTACTACCACCTCGAGCGTCTCCTTGAGATCATGGCGGAAGCCTGGCTCGAGCGCCCACCGGAATGGAAAAGTACTGATGCGATGCGGGAAGCCGACCGCGCCTGGTATCAGTCAGGCCATCTCATCGGAGCAATGGCATATGTCGATCTTTTCGCCGATGACCTGAAAGGATTTCAGGAACAGATTCCCTACCTGAAAGAACTTGGGATCACCTACCTTCATCTCATGCCGCTCTACAAGAGTCCGGATGGAGATGACGACGGTGGCTATGCTGTATCAAGCTACCGGGAGATCGATCCGGCCCTCGGGACGATGGAAGATCTCCGTCTCCTTGCCGAAGAACTGCGTCGTCAGGGCATCAGCCTCGTTCTCGACTTCGTCTTTAACCACACCTCGGACGAACACGAGTGGGCGATCGAAGCTCGACAGGGACGGGAGGAGTTTCAGGACTTCTATCTCATGTTCGATTCAAGGCAGGAAACCGAGGAATACCAGCAAAACCTCCGCGCCATTTTCCCTGATGAAAGGCCTGGAAATTTCACCTATATCAACCGGATCAAAAAATGGGTTTGGACCACCTTTCACAATTACCAGTGGGATCTGAATTATCGAAATCCTGAAGTCTTCAATGCCATGGCTGGTGAGATGCTTTTTCTCGCCAACGTTGGAGTTGAGGTTCTTCGCATGGACGCTGTTCCCTTCGTGTGGAAGCAAAAAGGCACCGGGTGCGAAAATCTCCCCGAAGCGCACACCCTTATCAAAGCGTTCAGTGCGATCGCAAAAATTGTCACTCCCAGTACGTTATTCAAATCGGAAGCAATCGTTGCTCCGGACGAAATCAAGGAATACATCGGCATCGACCAGTGCCCTATCTCCTACAACCCCCTCATGATGGCTCTGATGTGGGAGAGCCTTGCGACCCGAAATGCAAGACTGCTCCGTCTTTCGATGGAAAAGCGTTTCGACATCCCTTCGAATTGCGCCTGGGTGAATTATGTCCGCTCACATGACGACATCGGCTGGGGATTCGATAACGGTGATGCTGAGGCCCTCGGCATCAATTCACACGATCATCGTCTTTTCCTAACCAACTTCTATGTTGGTCGTCATCCCTCTTCCTTCGCGGAAGGTGAACCTTTTCAGGAAGACCCCAACACCGGAGACGCCAGAGTGTGTGGTACTTCCGCTTCGCTCTGCGGCCTTGGGAAGGCGATCTCAGCAAATGATGAAACGGAAATCGACCTGGCGATTCGTCGTATTCTTCTGCTCCATGGCGTAAGCTTTACAATTGGTGGAATTCCTTTGATTTACCTCGGAGAGGAACTCGGCGTGCTGAACGACCATTCCTACAAAGAAGACTTTGAAAAGGAAGGAGACGAAAGATGGCTCCACCGTCCCCGCTTTGATTGGGAAAAAGCTGAGCGGCGCACGGAAGTTGGCACGATCGAACACACGCTCCACGAAGGATTCCTCAAGCTATCCCGGCTCCGCGCAAACAATGCCGCGATCGCACGCGGAGAGACGGAAATTATCGATTCGGGTAATGACTCCGTTTTCGCCTTCTTCCGGACGACTGAAGAACAAAGCATTCTAATCCTCGCCAATTTCAGTGACCAGTCACAGTCAGTTCCAGCGCCAAGATTGAGACAGCTTGGTTTGAAAAAAGTTCTCACTGACATTATCGCCGGCCAAACGGTGATCGCCGCCAAGGTCCTCGAGATGGAAGCCTATCAATTTATGGTCCTGCTGCGCCAGGGCAGCGGAGAATGAGCCGCAGTCGCGGCTAACGTAACTCCGGATTGGTCATCGACACGAATCGGCTGATACTGGCATGCTTCCGGTTCTCCGATGAAATCTATCTCTGCACTTCTCTCTCTTCTCTTCGCATTTAGCGCATTCGCAGCGGAGCGACCCAATGTGGTTGTCATCATGGTGGATGACCTCGGCTACTCTGATCTCGGATCCTACGGAGGCGAAATCGAAACACCAAACTTAGATGCACTCGCTGCTGACGGGCTCAGATTCTCCCAGTTCTACAACACCGCGAAATGCCACTCGTCACGCGTTTCGCTCCTGACAGGACAATACTGCATTGCCGCCGGGGACGTAGCCCTCTCTCATGCCGTCACTTCCGCCGAAGTTCTCACGGATGCCGGATACTTCACCGCCATGACCGGAAAGTGGCATCTCGATAAAGAACCAACCGATTTCGGATTTCAGCGATACTTTGGACACCTCAGCGGAGCATGCAATTTTTTCCAGGGAGATCAGACTTTTCGCCTCAATGGCGAAAAGTGGGAGGTGCCGCCATCCGACTTCTACACCACTGTCGCGAAAGTTGACTTCGCGCTCGACTTTCTCACCGAGGCACGCAAAACAGAAAAACCGTTTTACCTATACGTTGCCTTCAATGCTCCCCATGCCCCACTTCATGCCCTGCCCGAAGACTACGCGAAATACAAGGGGCGATACGATGCCGGGTGGGACATTGTTCGCGACGCTCGAATTCAAAAACAGAAGGACTTAGGTCTGCTCCCGAACGACCTCAAGCCCAGCCCGCGACCTCCTCATGTCCGAGCCTGGAAAGACATTGTTCCCTGGCAGCAAGACTATGAGATCAATCGCATGGTCACCCTTGCGGCGATGATCGACCGAGTCGATCAGGAAGTTGGTCGCATTGTTGAAGACCTCCGCTCAAACGGCGAACTCGACAACACGATGATTCTTTTCGTCTCGGACAACGGAGCCTGCCCTTATGATCGAAAGCAGCCCCTGCTCAACGTCGAACCAACCACGGGAGACATTGCTCTCGCTGACTCCACCGGTTGGTCCTGGGCGAGAAACGCACCTTTCCGCTTCTACAAACAAAACCAGTTCGAGGGTGGCATCAGCTCCCCGGGAATCGTGCACTGGCCCGCTGGACTGAAAACAGAGGCTGGTCAGATTGTTGAAACACCGGTTCATCTCATCGATGTCCTTCCGACTCTGGCCGATCTCGCGGAAACCGAGATCGCAACCGGGCATCCAACAAGAGAACTGCGCCCCGTCTCAGGTGTTTCCCTGCGCCCCATTTTTGAGGGCGATGACTTCCAACGCAAAGAGCCAATTCACTTTCAGTTTTCATCCGACTACGCCTTGCGCGACGGCGACTGGAAACTCGTCAGCTTCAAGGGCGAGGAGTGGGAACTCTACAACATCGCCAATGATCGGACCGAGTTGAACGATCTCGCGGCCTCGGAACCGGATCGGGTCGCCACAATGGCCGCCAAGTGGGATGACATGACGGTCAACGTGCTCCATTCCGAACGCATCGCGACTTCTTCACGCCCTCTCAAACCTGCGGAATTTCCGCGCAAAAACCGTGAATGGACCACCTACAGTGACTCGCTCAAGCCCTCGTTCCCACCGCCCCGAAAGAAATCGCCGTCCGGAATTCGCGCTCGTAAAAACACATCGATGACACGGGCTCCCGGCATTATGGAATTAAAATTTACCGGCGACGATCCGGGCATCGCAATGGACCTCAGGGGAATAAGAGATCTTCCCGCAGGCCCATACGTTCTTTCCTTCAAATTAGAGAACGCACCAGAGGGAACTGGAGAAGTATTCTACACGATTGATAAGAAGACGACTCTTCCAAACGGGCTTAGAATCGAATTCCCCGTCCTCGGCACCAACGAAAGCAATGATGTCCGGATCGCTCTTTCCACCGAAAAACTGATCAATCAAATTCGGCTCGATGTTTCTGAAGGCCCTGGATCGGCAACGATTCAGAATCTGCGCCTCCTCGATTCAGACGGAAAGATGCTCAAAGATTGGACGCCCGGAAAGCGGGAGTGATCAGTTTTCAGTAACGGGTCGTTGCCGGGAAATGAAATCCAATCAAGACAGCACGCTAAGACGGTCCGTCGAGTCACCGAAGCGTTCCTCCTGCAAGCCAACACGATCCAACATGCTGAGGAAGAGATTACTCATCGGGGTGTCCTGTCCCAGATGGGTATGAACACCAGTTTTGATTGTTCCCCCACCCTGACCGGCAACGATGATCGGCAGTTCATTGTGCCGGTGTCGATCAGGATCAGCGAGGCCGCTGCCCCAGACTATCTGAGAGTTATGCAGAAGACTCTTCCCGTCTGCATCCTCAACTGACTTCAGGCGCTCGATGAAGTAGGCAAACTGTTGACTGTAGAAGAGGTCAATTTTAGCAAGTTTCGCCAATGCGACAGGGTCCTGACGGTGGTGGGAAATCGTATGATGCCCATCAGGAACTCCAATTTCCTTGAAGCTCCGGTTACTCCCGTCATGGGCAAGCAGGAACGAGGCAACCCGGGTCGAATCAGACTCGAAAGCCAGCACCAGCATGTCCATCATGATACGAACATGTTCCTCATAGCTGCTCGGAACACCATCCGGCATCTCAACGCCGGGATCCTCAGGAAGACCAAACTTTTCCGCCTTTTCGATACGGCGCTCGATCTCGCGGATGCCGGTCATGTATTCGTCGAGCTTCACTTGATCATTTCGACCGAGCTGCTTGTTCAGCAACTTGGCGTCTTCCATCACAAAATCCAGAATGGAACGTTGAAGCTGATTTCTCGCCTGGAATCCCTCCTCCCGCTCTTCCTTCGAACCAGATCCAAATAGCCTCTCAAAGACGTGTCGAGGATTGGCCTCAGGAGTCATGGGCGTCGTGTCCGATCTCCACGACAAATTAAATTGATAGGCACAGGAATAACCGGAATCACAAACTCCGCTCTTCCGGACTCCATCACAGGAAAGCTCAAGCGATGAGAAACGAGTTTGATCGCCTACTGCATTCGCAATGACCTGATCAACCGAGACTCCGAGCTTGATATCAGCGCCTGCGGTTTTGCGGGGTCGAACCCCCGTGAGGAAGGAAGCGTTCGCGCGAGCGTGATCCCCACCTCCATCACCGCCGGAAGTTCCGTTTTCATGCTCAAGCATGCTGATGATGTGAAGGTCTTTCTTATACTTTGCGTATGGCTCGTGAGTCTCATTAAACTGAAAATCTCTACCAGTGCCCGTGAGCTTCCACTTCTCCACATTCACTCCATTAGGCTTGTAAAGAAACGCGGTCCGAAGCGGCATTCCAGTCTCAGTCGTTCCCAGCGCGCGGACGCCCTCGTTCGCTTTCAGATTACCCGGAAGAAAAGTCTCGAAAGTGGGAAGTGCAATGCCCGCGCCCAGTCCCCGTAAAAAGTGTCGTCGATTCAGTTGCGTGCTCATGGAAAAACGAAGGATGTGAGTAATCTCCTATGCGAAGTTACGTTTCAGAGCTTCATCAGCAACGCACGCATTTAAGCAGTTCGAGATGGCTACTTTCGCGTCACCTCATCAGTTTTCGAAAGACTTTGGATAAAACTCACGAGATTCCAAATATCACCTTCCTCCAAAAGCTCCACGTAGCCAATCATCGGAGTCCCGTTCAAGCCAGTCGCAATGCTTCGATAGAGATCAGCCGGGGCATCTCCTGATTTGTGATGTGCCGCCGAAAGCTGAGCGGGTTTTGAGACCTCCTCCCAAATGTCGACGAGGCCAACCGCGCCCGGACCATCACCGTCTCCTTTGGACCCGTGGCAAACGGCGCAATGCATCGCGAAAGTCTCCGCGCCCCTCTCATTATGCCTTCTCGTCGCCTCGATATCATGAAACCAGCCCGGAACTGCCGGGAGATCGAGTGGTTCTGCCCGCAGTTCATCTTTTTTCCAGTTCCGGGACATACTTTGGATGAAGACAACGAGAGCGTCGACATCGTCATCAGAAAAATCTTTGAAAAAGGGCATCGCAGTGCCGGAAATCCCGCTCCGTATTGTTCTCCGAAGGTCATCCTCCGTCGGGAGCGTGCCAAAGGGTGTCGTCCGAAACTTAAACACACCTGTCCGGAAATTGCGTGGCTTATCCGAAAGCTCCGCCGCCCACGGGCCATCTCCTCTCCCCGTCGCTCCGTGACAGATCGTGCATTGTTTCTGGAACAAATAGCGCCCCTTCAGATATTGATGAATTTCGCGACGCTGCGCCTCTTCATCACTTTCCGCATTGACCAGATGATGTCCGATCAGAACGAAACTGAACGCGATCAGAAAACAGGTGGTCCTGAATGGCATAAAACTCCTCATCAAAGAGAGACTCTCTCTCGGAAGGAGCCTTCACACCCCGCATCATTTGCGATTCAATGAGCTAATATTCCCGTCACCCACTCTCTGGAAACGGTTTCTCCGTAGAACTTGGATTCACCGTGATTTTGAAATTCCATCCCGGCCCCGGCTCCGGGGTGAGCGAGACAATTATGGTCACTCCCTTTAGATTCCAGCCAGCCTTTCAGTTTGCGGAAAAGAGTGACGCAGGTATGTAGGGACAACCTTTCTAAGAATATGCTCTCGATCCGGAAACTTAAAAAATCCTATGGCGGCCAAACGCTCTTCGAAGATGCCGACCTGCAAGTCAACTACGGCGAACGCGTTGCGCTGGTTGGACCAAACGGCGCCGGAAAATCGACCATCTTCCGCATTATTCTAGGCGAGGAAGAAGCTGACAAAGGAGAGGTCGACCGTGACGAATACACGCTCGTCGGATTCCTTCCGCAGGAGAGCGAAGACGTCGGCGACTACACCGTCATCGAAATCGCGACGGGCCGCGCCGGAATGATTGCCGATCTTGAGGCAACCCTCAAAGAATTGGAGGATGCTGGAACGGTCGATGTCCCGCAGTACTATGAAGCACAGGGCAAATTCGATGCTCTGAACGATCCCAAGGTCGAAGCCAAGGCCAAAGAAATGCTGCGGGGCCTTGGCTACAGTCACGACGACTTTGATCGCCCGGCAAAAGAAATGAGCGGTGGCTGGATCATGCGGGCACACCTTGCCCGCCTTCTTGTCATCGAGCCCGATCTCCTCATGCTCGATGAGCCAACGAACCACCTCGACCTCATGTCGCTTCTGTGGTTTCAGAATTACCTTAAAAACTACTCCGGTGCGATCCTCATGATTTCGCACGACCGGGAATTCATGGACGAACTCGTCGAGTCAGTTCACGACATCGAACACAGCAAGCTGATTCACTACACCGGCAATTACAGTGACTTTGTCGAGCAGCGCCATGCTGCCTACGAGCAGAAGAACAACGCCTACAAAAATCAGCAAAAGCAGATCAAAGAGCTCCAGGAGTTCGCCAACAAGTTCAGGTCCGTCTCCTCGAAAGCGTCTCAAGCACAGTCCAAGCTCAAAGAGATCGAGCGAATGGATAAGATCGAGAAGCCAATGGCTCCAAAGAAGCCTTTCCGATTCCAGATCCCCGAGCCTCCCCGTGGCGGACAGAAAGCGATCGATTTGATCGACATGGACTTTGCCTATGGAAAGCACAAAGTCTACGAAGGACTGAATCTAACGATTGAACGCGGTGAGCGCACCGTCCTTGTGGGCCCAAATGGTTCCGGAAAATCGACCCTGCTCAAATTGCTCGCCGAAGAACTTGAGCCCCAGAAAGGTGAGCGAAAAGCAGGTCACAACGCAAAGATTGGATATTTCTCGCAGCATCGAGCCGCAACCTTATCTCCGAACAACACTGTCGTGAGCGAGGTCCTGGAAGCAGCTCCGACCCTTCGCGAAGATGAGGCACGGGGAATCCTGGGGTCCTTCATGTTCCGCAAAGAAGAAGTCTACAAAATGACAAAGGTCCTCAGCGGAGGAGAAAAATCGCGACTCAATCTCGTGAAGTTCCTCGTTGATCCTCCTAACATTCTTCTCATGGACGAGCCAACGACTCACCTCGACATCCTCACGGTCGAGTCACTGATCATCGCGCTGGAAAACTATCAGGGCACCCTCGTCTTCATCTCGCACGACGTTCACTTCATCAAGAAACTCGCGAAAGACGTCATCCACGTTGCCAACGGCGAAGCGAAGCGATTCCACGGAGACTGGGACTATTTCATCGAGAAATCCGGCGCAGGGGACGAACGTGCTGCACTGACCGCGGAGTGATTGTCTCCAGCTAGAGTGGAAACGGCAGGCGACACGCATTGCGCCATTGTCAGCGACGTGTCGCTTTCATAGCTTCGCTTCATGCGCATCATTCGCTTCGCCCCTTTCCTCCTTTCATGGTGCACCATTTTCGCAGATGAGCCCCCCCGGGCCTCCTCCCAAATTGAAGGCCTCGCCACTCTCCCGGACAGAACGGAAGAACTCGTCACTGCCCTCGAAACAGCGAACGGCTCGCTGAACCTCACTGCCGGCAACTATCGGATCACGAGGCCACTTGAAATCCGCCTGCATCAAAAGCGGCGAACTCATATCCGCTCCTCCGACGGGCCTGTCACGATTATCATGGACGGCCCCGGTCCCGCATTTCGTATTCTCGGTTCCCACGAAGGCACAGCTTCCCCTCACACTTTTGAACCAGCAACCTGGAACGAAAGCTTCGCTCTCATCGAGGGAATCGAGATTCTCGGCAACCACCCCGAAGCCGACGGAATTGAATTGATCCGCTGCGTCCAGCCCACTATATCCAGAGTTGCGATCCGCTGGTGTCGTCATGCCGTTCGCATCGCTGAGCGCAACCGAAACGTCCTGATCTCAGACGTCCACCTTTACGAAAACTCCGGGGTCGGAATCTTTCTCGACGATGTGAATCTTCACCAGATCAACATCTCAAACTCTCACATCAGCTATAATCGTGAAGGCGGCATTGTCGTCCGTGATGGTAATGTCAGGAACCTTCAAATCGCCAACTGTGATATTGAGGGCAATATGCCCGGAGACGACACACCGACGACCGCCGCCAATGTCCTCATTGATATTTCGAAAGCCGCGACTTCACCGCAAATCTCCATCGCCGAGATCGCCATCACCGGCTGCACCATCCAGCATTCCTCTAACTATGGAGGCAGCAAATACGACGAAGTCGCGCCGGGAGGTGCCAACATCCGTATCCTCGGTAACAAAGAAACCCTCATCGACTCCGTCACCATTCACGGAAACGTTGTCAGTGACACCTCCGTCCTCGTTGAAGTCCAGCATGCCATGGATGTAAATTTCACCGGGAACGCCTTCTTCGCGCCGAATCCTGACTTTTTTCACGTGAAAGACAGCGAAAGAGTCATTCTCAACGGAAACACTTTCAACCCACGCCAGTTCGAAAGACCGGGACGCATTGAATTTATTCGCAGCCGGCAGTGCATCATGACAGCAAACACGCTTCGTGGTCTCGCGACGACGGATCATGCGATCCTCATCAGTCAGTGCAAGGACATGAGCATGACCAATAACCTGATTTCAGAATCATCTGGCGGCATACGGGTGGAGAATTCGACCGGAATCAGGGTCAAAGACTGGACTGTTTCCAACATGCTCAGAGAAACCCCTTTCTTGATCCTCGATGAGGAGTCAGAGGTCATTGAATGAGCTAGTGAAACTTGATTGATCCTCATCCACGACCGTGTAAGAATAGATTGATGAAAATGATTCTTTCCCGACTGTTTCTTACCGCAATTGCCGCGAGCGCTCTTTTCGCCCTATCTTCCTGCACGCCCTCTAACAAGAACAGCGGGACGAATACAGGTTTCTACGGCCCCAGCACGGAGAACACTTCAAACTACACTGATCAGTTGCGAAGTGAATTTCGTAATAACTGGTAGTCGAGCGTCCAGAGTCTCAGCCTTTCGCCAGAAGCGTTTCTTCAATCCCTGCTGAAGGGAATCGCACACAGAAAAGTGGGCTCTTCATCAACAAATGGGGACATGAGCAACTTTGAACAAGAGTTTGTGCA
>JARGOD010000026.1:0-20408 GCA_029210205.1 Verrucomicrobiales bacterium
AACAACGCGTCGCTCTGCCCCGGCCCTACCAGCGCCGACGAAAACGCCATCGGGTCGAAGAGGCGCTGGGCGGCTTCGTTGATTTCGTCGAGGGTGGTATCAAGGATGCGTTGATGCGCTTCGTCGGGGTCCTTTACTTCGTCGAAAAAGAGCAGGCACTCTCCTGCCCACATCATCTGGGCGGCGGTGTTTTCGAGGCTGATCTGGCTTTGGCCGACGATGAATGACTTGGCTTCTTCCAGTTCATTTACCGAAACGCCGTCTTTGACGAGCTCGCCGGCGATACGCGAAATTGAGCTGAGGGCTTCCTCCAGATTACCTGGACTGAGCGCGAGGAAGATCTGGACGAGGCCTGCGTCATCGAAGGAGACCAGGTCGCTCTGAACCTCGTAGCAGAGAGCACGCTCTTCGCGCAGTTCCTGAAAAAGGCGGGAGCTCATATTTTCACCGAGGATCACACTGAGCAATTTCATTGCATAGCGTGACGGGTCGTGGCGGGTGACGCCTTCAAAAGAGAGAGCGAGGTGAGTTTGCTCCTGCTCCTCTTCCTCTTCGAAACGATGTTCGGGTTGGGGATCGGGGGCAGCGGCGAAAGGAATTGGTGCTCCGGCTTCGAGGGCTTCGAATTTGGCGCGAACAGCGTTGGCGACCTGGTCCGGGTCGATGTTTCCGGCCACGGAAATGACAGCGTTCTCTCCACAGTAGGCACGACGGAAAAAATTGAGGACGTCGTCCCGCTGGAACGACTCGAGCGTCGTGCTTGTGCCGGTAATGGATCGACCGAGCGGATGCTTTCGTCCCCACGTCGCTTCGCTGATGAGATCTTCGAGCCATTGGGAAGGCAAGTCCCGTACCATGGCAATCTCTTCATGAATAACCTGCTTCTCACACTCGAGATCGCCCGGGTCCATGACGGGGCGGAGGTAGAGGTCGGAAAGGACGTCAAAGAGCTTTTCGAATTGTCCTGCCGGTGCCTTGGCGTGGTAGGCGGTGTGGTCTTCGACGGTGTATCCGTCGATAGAGGATCCGAGTCCTTCGATTTCGCGGGAAATGCGCTCGGCCGAGCGGGTCGGCGTTCCTTTGAAGAGCATATGCTCGACGAGGTGAGCCATTCCGTGCTCTTTTGGGTGCTCGTGACGGCTGCCGGCATCCGCCCATAAACCTACGGAAACGCTCTCCATATGAGGCATGCAGGTCGTGGCGAGGCGGACACCATTGTCCAGCCGATGAAGTTGATGGGCGAAGGGCATTTCGTTATAAAAGAGGAACGAACTGTGCTCTATCCCCTTTCTGTTTTCCACCTCGAAAAATGGGACTATGATTCCGAAAGAATGAGCACTGCTAATTTACCAACCCTTCCCGCTTTTCAGGTTCTTGGTCAGCCGGTCGAGATTTCACGAATTGAGAAAGAACTCCAGCAGCTCTTCATGGATGGATCTGAGGACGGAGTCGGCGTGGCGCGGGCTTCGTTGATCAACCTCGCACTCTACAGCGAGGACCAGTCGCACCTTGAAGAAGATGCCTCAGTTCTCGCGGAACTGACGAGTGAGTCGGCGTGCCGATCTCTCCTCATTAATGCCGACACGCATGCATCAGAGATGACTGCTCAGGCGTGGGTCCAGGTGCATTGTCAGATTGATCGGAGTGGCAAAAAGACGGTCTGCACCGAGCAAATCAGCTTTTTTCTGACCGGTGACTCTCCCGGTATGCTTCGGAATATTGTGTTTGGCCATCTAGATTCGGATTTGCCCCTCGCATTTTGGTGGCGCGGGGAATTTTCCGACGCTTTTGAAAGAGGGCTCTATTCGCGGATTGATCGCCTTCTCTTCGATAGCGAATGCTGGGATGCACCGAGGAATCAATTCATCCGCCTTATCGCGGCGCAGGAGGAAACTTCTTCTCCGTATGTGATGCATGACCTTGCTTTCACGAGGTTGAACTCGATTCGTCAGGCGGTGGCAAACGCATTTGATCGCCCCGGCGTCGCCGGGCAGATTTCGTCACTCAGCGAGGTGAAACTTCGTTTCGCCGAAGGTTATCGGATGAGCGCGGTTTATCTCGCTGCCTGGATCGCGAGTCGCTTAGGCGTCTCGCTTGATTTCAATCAGTCATCGGAAGTGCGATATGTTTTTGCTTCGAATCGGAAGGGCGCTCCATCGACCTTTACGCTCGAAGTCGGTGAACTCGACCCGGATCGTAAGGGAACTGTTGAAGTCGATTTTGAGCTTCTCGAAGCCAAGGTGGAGATCAGCCACTGTCAGACTCGTAATTTCATGCGAACACTGACCCATCGATCCGATTGTTCAACGGACGAAGACTGGCTCCCTGCGAAGAGTCTCACCGAAACTGCTCTCGTCGGAGACATCCTGAATCGTGCGGGTAGAAATCGCACTCATTCCGAGGTTCTTCCGATGGTGCAGGAGTTGCTGACGCTCTAAACGGAGCTCCCGGTAATTGAAGCGCCGCATCTTTAAATGGCAGCAGCCGGATGAGTGATCTCATCCGGCTGCGCGGTTCCCTTGCGGGGTGGTGAATTTCCGGAACTCCCCTGATCGAATCTCCGGAATTCACGAGGGGAATCGAATCGCATTCAAACCTGATTGAGAAAAAATCATCTTTTTCGGTAATCGGGCAAAACTACCCGAATCGGGAGCAATCTAACGGAGGCGATTCTTTACAGTGACGGCAATCTCTTTAGAGTGCCGCGATGTCAGTCGCCCAGAGATGGATTGTTGAGCCAAAACCGGATCAGGATCTCGTTCGCGAGTATGCTGAATCGCTTTCATTGGCTCCCATTGTCGTTGAATTGGCGATTCAACGAGGGTATTCCGACCGTGAAGAGTTGGAGAGATTTCTTTATCCGAGACTCAACGATTTGGGGAATCCATTCTCCCTCCCCGGGGTCACCCAAGCTGTAGAACGAATTTTTGAAGCAGCGGAAAACGGCGAAACCGTTGTTCTATATGGGGACTACGATGTCGACGGCGTCACCTCGATTGCCCTTCTTGATTCCGTGCTTCGAGCCTATGGAATTAAGACTCACTGTTTCCTTCCGACCAGGTTGGAAGAGGGCTACGGGCTGAGCTTGAAAGGAATCGAGAATTGCCTCGGCGACACGCAGGCAAGCCTCCTTATCGCGGCTGATTGCGGCACGAATTCCAGAAAAGAATCATTGCTTCTAAAGGAGTTAGGGGTTGATCTGATTGTCCTTGATCACCATGAGCCTTCCTCCGATGGCACCGCCGAATGTGTTGCTCTCGTGAACCCAAAGCTGGGCGACGATTTTCACTATCTCTGCACCGCCGGGGTGGTCTTTAAAGTGTCACATGCCCTTCTCAAGGAACGCCCTCTCGCCGGATTCGACCTGAAAAATTATCTCGATTTCGTCGCTCTTGGAACCATTGCTGACATTGTCCCGCTGGAAGGAGAGAATCGTATTTTTGCCCGCCGCGGATTATCTCAGCTTGATACGACAATTCATCCCGGGCTGGTCGCATTGAAGCGAATTGCCGGGGTGAACTCTCCGGCTCGCTCAAACGACGTAGGGTTTAAGTTAGGCCCGAGAATCAACGCGGCCGGTCGCCTTGATACTGCCGAAGCCTCTCTACACCTCATGCTCAGTCAGGATGAAGATGAGGCGGTCATTCTTGCCGAGGCTCTCGATCAGCAGAACCGTGACCGACAGGAGTTGGAGCAGAAAACTCGCGAGGAGGCTGAGCAGATGATCCACGATTTACCGGAGGAGGAACGCAGCTACGGCATCGTCGTGGGCGCCCGGGGATGGCATCCCGGAGTGGTGGGCATCGTAGCGTCCCGCATCGCGAAACGCTACTACCGACCGACTTTCATTGTCGCGATTAATGAAGATGGGCTTGGCAAGGGAAGCGGACGCAGCGTTTCAGGGATTTCGCTGGTTCACGCGCTCGAGGCTTCCCACGAAGTGATCGAAACCGGGGGTGGCCACGATATGGCCGCAGGTGTTAGCGTTAGGGAGGAAAACCTTGAGCTCTTTCGACAGTCTTTTGTGAAAGATGTCGCCGCTCAGGCACAGAGCGAAACTTTGATTTCCAAACTCAAAATTGATGCGGAAGTCGGTCTCGTCGACTTGTCTCTCGACCTCCTCGACAGCTACGAGCTCCTCAGACCCTTCGGGGCGGGTAATCCACAGCCGCTCTTCATGGCTTCGGCAGTGAATTTTAGTGAGGCGCCTCGTGTGATCAAAGACAAACACCTCAAATTCAAGTTCCAGCAAAACGGTGCTCAACACGAAGGGATATACTTCAATTCCGCTGAACTTGACCTTCCCCGTCCGCCCTGGGACATCGCATTCACGATTGATCGCAATGAGTGGAGGGGTCGCGTCCAACTCAATATGGTGATTCAAGCGGTTCGAAAGTCGGCCTGATCTGAACGCGGCCGCTTCTTTTTCTGATCTCTTCCTTTTCATCATTCGGCGAAACCGACACACTGAAATGAGGTTCAATCGAGGACCCTCTCGTTCGGTAAACTTATGACTCTGTCGATTCTCCATCGTTGCGCGCTCTGCGCCGGTCTCGCCCTTTCTCTATGCAGCGAGATTGGAGCCCGCGATTGGCTTTTGAATAGCGGCGAATCAGTCAGTGCCGACTTCTACTTTCGGGATGGAGATGAAACCTGGCTCAAAGACCATGATGGGAAGCTATACGTTCTGAAAACACAGGAGCTCAAGGCAGAAGATCGCGAGTTCATTCAACGTTTCGAGGATGTGCTGACTGATTTGGATTTCAAGTCATGGCCCCGACAAATCCGATCGTCTGGAGCATCCCGTTTAACCGGAGGACCGGCAAGCTATCGGAGTAATAACTTTCAGATTTTCGCTGCGAGTGCAGATCCTTCATTCGTGAGCGAGACGGCACTGATTCTCGAAAATGCCTACCACATGATTGGAAGTCTTCCGCTTCCTCTTGATCCGGCTCCGCCAGTTCCACTGAAACATTTCACGGTGAGAATGTTAGACCGACCTCAGTTTGAAAAATCCTTCGGTAGTTCGGTAAAAAATCTATATCCGGAGAAAGTGAAAGGAGCCTACATGGCAAAACCTAGAGAGCTCTGGCTTCCGCTCGATGCCACTACGGCTCAGGATTTTACTGCCACTCTCGTCCATGAGATTGCTCATCAATCAATGCATGACTGGCTGCCACTCCTTCCGCTCTGGTTTATTGAGGGATTTGCTGAATATCTTGCCTCGGTGCCGTACGAAAATCAGGTATTTCGATTTGATCAAAGCGAAAAGGGTTTACGGGAAGTTTTGAAGACGCGCTACGGTTCCCCGCCTCTTTTGATCACTCACCCGGCGCGGCAGCTCTCAACAGAAAATTGGCAAAACAGCAGCCAGGATTATCTCTCCGGACTGTTTTTAGTCTTCTACCTTGCCGAATATGATCGCGATGGAAAAGGAACCGGACTTCAGGCTTACCTCACCGAGATTAACGCGGCGAGAGAGCAAACCGAAACGTGGTTCACTGAGATTCAATCAATGGCTGACGACTATAATGCGCGTGTCCGTCAATTTCGAAGCGAGATGGCGCAGTATCGAAATGAAATCGAATCGGTAAAGAGCGAGCTTCGAAGCGGAAAGAAAGCCTTTGTCAGGGAGTCGGCACCGAATCGCGTCGTTATTGCCGGCACTCCCGCGATTCCCTCAAGACCCGTCGCTCCTGCTCAACCGACTAACCTTCCAGACGCAGTTTTAGAAGGCCGCTCCCGCGCCGTGAATCTCATCACTTCGGCGAAACAGGCCGCCGTGATTGAACTTCTTCAAGGAAGGAGCTTCGACGAGTTTGCCGAGGAGATGAGAAATGCTTTTCACTCCCGTGGCTTTGCAGTGGAGTATCGCTAAATAGAGAAGGCGATCATTCCAGGGCCGCATCGAGCACCTCTGCGAGGGTGCGCATGGGTAGGATCTTGAGTTTTTTCCTCGCTGATTCCGGAATGTCGGGGACATCTTTCATGTTTTGATCAGGGATCAAAATGGTCTTCACGTCGGCCTGAAGAGCGCCTAACGCCTTCTCTTTGAGACCGCCGATGGGAAGCACGTCGCCGCGGAGGTTGATTTCACCGGTCATTGCAATGTCCTTATTGACGGGGCGATCTGAGAAGAGAGAAGCGAGGGCGGTATACATCGCACAGCCGGCGGAAGGCCCGTCTTTCGGAACCGCTCCTGCGGGGACGTGAACGTGAACGTCGTATTTTTCAAAGGCTTCGTTTTCAATGCCCAATAACTCAGCGTTCTGTCTGACGAGGCTCCACGCAGCCTGCATCGATTCTTTCATGACGTCACCAATCTGGCCGGTGAGTTTGATGTTCCCTTTCCCGGCGAATCGAATCGCTTCGATATTGAGGACTTCACCACCAACGGGCGTGTAGGCGAGGCCATTGACGACCCCGGGATGGCTCGTGTGGCTTTTTGTCTCGCGTGAGTAGTTAGGAGCTCCCAGCACTTCTTCAACAAACTCCGGCGTGATCTTGATTGCTGTCGCATCATCCATTGCCACCTTCGCGGCAACGGAGCGACAAACGCTTCCGATCTCGCGCTCCAGATTTCGAACGCCGGCTTCGCGGGTGTAGTCCTCGATCACACAGCGGATTGCGGCTTTGCTCCAGCGGCAGTGGCGGAGTTTTAACCCGTTCTCTTTGAGTTGTCGCTTTACCAGATAGCGGCTCGCAATTTCCACCTTTTCCTCTGCTGTGTAACCGGGAAGCGAGATGATTTCCATCCGGTCACGGAGTGGGGCGGGAACGGGATCAATCGTGTTTGCCGTGGAGATAAAAATGACCTGGCTGAGGTCGAAAGGCACGTCGAGATAGCGATCTGTGAAATCATGATTCTGTCTCGGATCGAGCACTTCGAGCAGGGCGCTCGCAGGGTCACCGCGGAAGTCGTTCCCTATTTTGTCGACTTCGTCGAGCATGAGAACGGGATTGCGAGTTCCGGCGCGGCGAATCTCCTGGATGAGGCGCCCGGGCATCGAGCCGATATAAGTTCGACGATGACCGCGGATCTCTGATTCGTCCCGCAGTCCCCCGACCGCGATTCGCGCGAACTCGCGTCCAAGCGCTTCGGCGATTGATCGACCGAGGCTGGTTTTTCCGACTCCGGGAGGACCAAGGAGGCAAAGAATAGGTCCCCTTCCATCCGGATTGAGTTTTCGGACGGCTAAATATTCGAGGAGACGGCGCTTCACTTTTTCCAAGCCGAAGTGATCGCGATCGAGGATCTCCTGCGCCCGCTTAAGGTCGTCGTTGTCGTCGCTGAGCTTACTCCAGGGAAGCTCGGCCATGGTCTCGAGATAGCTCACGATAACAGAGTGCTCGGGGCTGGCAGGAGGAATGATGTCGAGCCGCTTCAACTCACGTTCAGCGGCTTCCATCGCAGAGGCAGGAAGTTTTGCAGCAACAAGGCGATCCCGAAGGTCTTCACTTTGCTCTTCTGATCCGTCTCCTTCTCCCAGCTCTCTTTGGATGGCCCGGAGTTGTTCGCGAAGATAAGCGCGACGCTGGGCATCGGAAAACTCGTCCTCCACATCAGCGCGAAGCTTTTGCTGCAACTCGGCGATATGAAGCTGATTGTTGAGCACCGCCTGAACTTTCTCGGCTCGCTTTCCGACGTGCGTTTGTTCGAGAAGCGCCTGTTTCTGGGGAATATCGAGGCTGAGATTCGTCGCTAGAAAGTCAGTGAGAATGGAAGAGGAATCGATGGCTCCCAATGCCTGTGTCGCTTCGTCGGGGATACCTGGATTCAGCTCGATGAATCGTTCGGCCGATTCGCGAAGATTTTTCAAGGTTGCCTTCCACACTGCGTTCTCCCGAGGGAATCTATTCTCGAGGATTTCGAATCGAGCCTTGAGATAGGGTTTCTCGGAGGTGAACTTTGTGAGGCGGATTCGCTCAACGACCTGAATCAGCACGAGCATGTCGCCGTCGTCCTGTTTTATCATGCGGAGGACATTGCCAAGAACACCGGTATGATAAACGTCTCGCGAACTTGGTAGGTCGAGGGACGAATCTTTCTGAGAAGCGAGACCGAGAAGGCGGCCGTTCGGAAGCAACTCTTCAAGTAGTTGCTGACTCGCGGGTCGTTCGATCGTTAGAGGAGCGACCGTTCCGGGAAAAAGAACCGCGCCACGAAGAGGCATCACGGGAATGACTCCGGGGACATCGCTCCGCCATTCCGGCATTTCAGCGTTCGGTTGGCTCGTTGAGATCTCGATAATTTCTCCCGAGGACTCGTTCAGCATTTGCTCAAAATCTTCCATATATAATAGGGGAGGCGACGGTATCGACGTCCTCCGGCAAAAATCAGTCTTCGGTGAGAGGGAGGATGATCCAAAGGAGCCCGTTCTCTTGTTTGGCGGTGACTCGGTTACGGTCAACCTCGGCGGGGAGGACGATCTCACGTGCAAATCTTCCACTTTCGATTTCCATGGTCAGGACCTGCCTGCATTGGCTTGAGGTATCGCGGGTGGGAAGAGGCGGTTTCCGGTCACCTGAGATACGGACCCGGTCAGGAAGGACATCGACATGAATGTGCTCCTTCTCAACGCCGGCGAGATCCACCCAGATTTCGAAGCGGTCATCATATCGATAGGCGTTAATCTCCGGCAGCCAACCTTGAGAAGACTGAAAGCCTGAAAAATGAAGGCGACTGAGATCGGCAGCAACATCGCCGGTGCGACCGATCATATTGGTGAGACGTACCTTTCGCGACATGCTCCCAGCCTAGGAGAGGATCAACCGAATTTCAATCCTGAGGAGGCGCATTGAAGTGAAGGGAAGCAGTACGGTTTTGCTTGGTCTCATTTAGGGATCATGTGATTCTCGTGTTCTGTTTATGAAACACCTCCTATTGATATATTCCCTCGCTACCCTGACTGCCTCGCTTCAGGCCCAGGAGAAACTGAACTTTGTCTTCTTCCTTGCGGATGATCTTGGTTATCACGATGTCGGTTTTAATAATCCGAATTCATTCTACGAAACGCCAAACCTCGATCAACTCGCTGCGAGCGGTATGGTCTTCACGGATTTCTATGCGGCTTCGCAGGTATGCTCTCCGACTCGCGCGAGTATCTTCACGGGCAAATATCCGGCAAGAACGGACACAACGAATTTTTTCACCGGTCGAAGAGCCGGAAAATTTGCGCCCGCCATTTTTCGAAATGTGATGGAGACCGGCGAAGTCACTCTGGCAGAAGCTCTCAAAGAAAATGGCTATGCGACCTTCTTTGGCGGAAAATGGCACCTCGGTGAGGGTGAAAATCTGCCGACTAATCAAGGTTTTGATGTTAACAAGGGCGGAGGAGCCAATGGATTGCCCCGAAGCTATTTTTCTCCTTACAAGAATGTCGAAAATCTGCCTGCGGGGCCGGAAGGGGAGTTTCTCACGGATCGTCTCGCTCAGGAGTCAGTGAAGTTTCTCAATGGCGCCGCGAAGTCTGAAGATCCCTTCCTTCTCTATCTTTCCTTTTACAGTGTGCATACCCCTCTGCAAGCACCCAAGCGCCTCATTGCGAAGTATGAGGCGAAGGCGAAAAAGCTGAATATCAATGGCGAGGAGGGAAGCTTCGACCTCGAGAAAGAGCGGCAGGTCTGGCCGGATACCGACGAGCCGAGAAAACTGCGCGTTCGACAGGATCATGCCATCTACGCCGCGATGGTCGAAAGCCTCGATACCGCGGTCGGTCGGGTCCTCGGAAGGCTCGATCAATTGAACCTTCGCGACAACACCGCCATTGTCTTCATGTCAGATAATGGAGGCCTTTCGACTTCGGAAGGACATCCGACTTCCAATTTGCCACTTCGCGGGGGCAAGGGCTGGATGTATGAAGGAGGAATCCGAGAGCCAGTCGTAATTCGCTGGCCGGGAGTGACGGCGGCGGGGACACGCTGCACGGTGCCCGCAGTGAGCACAGATTTTTATCCGACTCTCCTCGACATGGCGGGCCTGCCACTGAAACCGGATCAGCACGTCGACGGTCGCAGCCTCGTTCCAGTTCTGAGGAATCCTTTCGCCAAGTTTGATCGCGGGCCGGTCTTTTTCCACTACCCGCACTATGCGAATCAAGGTGGGTTTCCGGCGAGCGCGGTGCGGAAGGGGGACTTTAAACTCATCCAGGATCTCGAAGACGGGGCTTTCGAACTCTACAATCTCGCGACTGATCCCGAAGAGCACAATAACCTTGAGCAGCTCGAAAGCAGCGTCGTCGAAGAACTCTCCGCCGAGCTCGATGACTGGCGTCGCGAAGTGGAGGCTAAGCCACTGCGTAAAAATCCCGAAACTGGTGCGGAGCCCCCGGCACTCTGGTAAAAGCTTTTCATGAAATCAATTTGGATCCCCGCCCTCGCCTTTGCATTGACCTTTTCTGCGCAGGGAGAGGATGTCGTCACGCTTCACGATTACCATCCGTTCAGGCCTCTCTCCTCTATTTCAGAATGGGAAGAGAGAAAATTAGAAATCCAGACTCGTATTCTCGTCGCGGCCGGGCTTCTTCCGATGCCGGAGAAAACGCCCCTCAATGCAAAGCGATTTGGCGAACTCAAGCAGGAGGGGTTCAAAGTTGAGCATGTCTTTTTTGAATCCTTTCCGGGCCACTACGTCACCGGGAGCCTCTTCAGCCCGGAGGGCGAAACTGAAGCTAATGGACTCGTCGACGGCAAGCGCCCGGGCGTAATCTGCCCTCATGGGCACTGGACGAACGGTCGCTTCTACGATGCGATTGATCGGGAAGGCCATCGTGGAGCGTTCGCGCAGATTGCAAAGGGGGCTGAGCGTTTCGAAGCGGCAGCGAGAAATCCGATCATTGCCCGATGTGTTCAACTCGCCCGCATGGGATGTGTCGTCTTCGTTTTTGACACGATTGGGAATGCGGACTCGGTTCAACTGGTTGAGCACCGTCGGGGACCACGCGATTCCATGAGTGGAAGCGAAGATGGAGAATGGGGATTCGTGAGCCCGCAGGCAACTTTGCGTCTTCAAACCAATTTCGGCCTTCAAACCTGGAATAGTGTCAGGGCGCTTGATTTCCTCGCTTCGCTTGAAGAGGTTGATCAGGGTCGGATCCTTGTGACTGGAGCCAGTGGCGGGGCAACGCAAACAATGATGCTATCGGCGATAGATGATCGCGTTGATGCTGCCTTCCCTGCGGTCATGGTCAGTACTGCGATGCAAGGTGGTTGCACTTGTGAAAACAGCCATTATTTGCGCATCGGTCAGGGTAATGTTGATATTGCAGCGGCATTTGCACCGAAGCCACTCGGGCTCACGGCGGCAGATGACTGGACGATAGAACTCGAGAGCAAAGGTCACCCTGATCTAAAGTCGCTCTATGCGCAGCTCAAGTCACCGAAAAATTACGAGGCCCACTTCGATGTGCACTTCTTTCACAATTTTAATCATGTCTCCCGGACCCATCTTTATCGATTTGTGAATGAGCATTTTGCTCTCGGCTTCGAAGAGCCGGTTCTGGAATCAGATTTTGATTTTCTTTCGCAGGAAGACCTCAGCGTCTGGGAGGCGCTGGGCTCTACGCCGGAAAACTACATGGTTGGGGATGAGCACGAGAAATCGCTGAACGCGATCTGGGCGACTGGCTCTGATGAATCTGTTGCCCGCGATCCGGCTGCGCTGGAGGCAGGATGGGGTGTCCTTCTCAATGCGGGGTTGATTCCGTTGGCTCCTGCTACCTTCGAGCTCACCGAAAAGACGAAGAATAATGGTGTAGTGAAAATGTCAGGATCTATTCAATTTGGAAAGCGCTCTCTCGCGGCGGAGATTCACTATCCGGAGAGTTGGAACGGCGAAGTGGTTGTTCACACCCGGGGAGAGACGAGTGGCTACGGAGATGCGGCGGTTGTGATTCCCGCACTCTCAAGTGAAGTCAATGATGCGGTGACCTACTCTGGCAAAAGCGATCTTCCTGCAGACAGTTGGCAGAGGTCGCCAGTCTACTTCTATGGCTACAACGATTCGAATTTCACCCGCCGCGCCCATGAAGTCGCGGCTGCTGTTTCCATGGCAGCGAATCATCCTGACTGGAATGTTAGCAAAGTGACGGTGCAGGGGGTGGAAGCCACCGCAGCAGTCGCTCTCGCTGCAAAGGTTCTCATGGGAGATGAAATCGACGAGCTTTCTATCGATTTGAAAGGCTTTCGCTTTGCTGCCGTCGATGATTTCCACGATGACAACATGGTCCCCGGAGCTCTCAAGTATGGAGATGTCGAAGGCCTCGAGAAAGTCGCGAGTCAATAGGGTTGAATCAGTAACTCAACCCTGTTGGATGCGGGTTCGTCTACAACTCAACCTGGCTTGCCCACTCGAGATTATCAAGATACCAAGCTACGGTGCGGTCAAGACCTTCTCCGAGATCGAACTGAGGCTCCCATCCGAGAACTTCCTTTGCTTTCCTGATGTCAGCGGCGGTGTCGATCATTTCTGAGGAACTCATTTCCTTAAAAACAAGTTCAGCTTTCTTCCCGAGGCGGTCTTCGATCATGTGAATGAAGTCGAGAAGAGCGATTGGTTTTTTTCCGCCGCCAAGATTAATGACGGTGTGCTGCGGCTTTCCTCCCTCGAGTGGCTTCGCAGCGAGGAGTGTTCCCGACGCAATATCGTCAACATAAGTGAAGTCCCGGGTCTGAGTTCCGTCACCGAAAACAGTGATTGGCGTGCCTTCATGGATCCATTTGATGAAGCGAAAAGGTGCCATGTCAGGTCGACCGGCGGGCCCGTAAACGGTGAAGTATCGCAGGATCCTGACGTCGAGCTGGAAGAGATGATGATAGGTGTAGCACATGACCTCGGCCGCTTTCTTGGAGGCAGCATAGGGCGAAAGCGGTTGCTCAACGGGGAGGTCTTCGCGGAATGGCATCGCATGCCCGGCGTAGAGTGAGGATGTCGAGGCGAGGACGAGACGGGGAATCTCGTGATCGCGCATTAGTTCAAGAATGTTCAGAGCACCCTGCGCATTCGACTGCATATAGACATGGGGATTCTCGATGCTGTAGCGAACTCCGGCGCGTGCCGCGAGGTTGAAAATCACATCGAAAGAGTGTTTTTCGAAGATCGGCTTGAGATCGTAGAGGTTCTCGATGTCAGCCTCATAGAAAGTGTAGTTCTCACGATCGGCAAGCTGTGCGATGCGATGATCTTTAATCCGCTTGTCATAGGCATCATTAACGTTGTCGATTCCCACGACTTCGATTCCACTTTCGAGCAATTGGTGGGCGACACGATTGGCGATAAATCCGGCGGCACCGGTGACGAGGACTGATTTCATCGTAGAGCGAACCCTTCACTCCTCATGAGGGATTTGCCAGAGGGAAAAGGGAAGCGGACCATAAGCGCGTTTCCGAGCCTTAACTACCAAAAGATACGGTGATTATGGTTTCTAATCTTCAGAAAACGGAGTTAGGCGAGATGAACCTTCTTACCGTCGTTCTTAGCGCTTTCGTAGATCGCGCAAATCAGCGCGACCGCGCGCCGGGCCTCATGGCCGTCGACACTGGGCGGGCGACCTGCCTGAATTGCTTCGACGACATCTTCGAAGTTCCGTTTGTGCCCTTCAAAATTGATCGCCTTTGGATCATTCGCTCCAAGTCCCTTGGCCTCGCTGTTCTGCATCAGAGTGGAGAGAACCTCCTCATCTTCGGGTGCTGCTTCAGCAAAATCCCAAACCCGAAATTTTTCATCGGCGAGAAAGGCTGACCCTTGATCACCGCAGAGATGGACTTCGGCGGGGTGACCGCTCGATGACCAACAGGCCGTCGAACCTTGAATGACGCCGCGCGCGCCATTCTTGAACTCGAGAATTGCGACAGCGGTGTCTTCGACTTCGATCCCTTCGTGAGCGAGACATGCCATCGATGCAGAAACCGAAGCGACGTCACCGGCGAGGTAGATGAGCTGATCGATGAGGTGAATCGATTGATTCATTAGCGCGCCGCCGCCATCGAGAGCCCAGGTCCCGCGCCAGGCACCGGAGTCGTAGTAGGCTTGATCACGATACCATTTCACGTAGGCGTCGCACATCGTGAGCTGACCGAAACGGCCCTTTTCGGTCGCTTCTTTAAAAGCTTCCATCGCGGGGTGAAAGCGACGATTGAAGATCCCCGCAAGCGTCACGCCGGCTTCTTCGCAGGCACCAATCATGAGATCGATCCGCTCCGGGGTGACTTCGAGTGGCTTTTCGCAGATGATATGTTTTCCAGCCGCCGCCGCTGCGAGGGCTGGCTCGAGATGCGCGCCGCTTGGAGTCGCGATCGTGACGATATCGAGTTCAGGATCGTTGAGGAATGCCTCGATATCGGTGTAGCCAATGCCTCCGTTCTCAGCAACGAGCTCATCGACAGCTTCCTGACGTCGTCCGTAAAATGAGTGCAGCTCGCCGCCTTCCATCGCCTCAATCGCTTTGGCGTGGAAGTTGGCGATCATGCCTGCTCCGATGATTCCAAATTTCATGGTCTTGACGCCGCTGCGCGGCGGTAAAAAGTGGGAAGGTAAAAAGGTAAAAGGTCTTGAGCCGCTGACGCGGGAGAAAATGCAAGGCAACCGCTGCGGTTGCCGCCTTGGCGTTGCGCTTAGTTGATCAGGACGCGTCCTTCTTGTTCTTCGAGACAAATCCGATGATGCCAATCACGAAGAGGACCACGAGAACGCCGATGCCGACTTTACCCATGGGGAAAGCGCCGAGGTTCTTGTCCTTCAGGGCCCAGACAGAGCCAAAGGTCGCAAGGCCCGTCGCGATGAACATGAGGACGTTCCAGATGACGCGGCTTCCACCGGTGGGCATCGCATTACCGAGGAGCTTCTTCGAGTTCATCATCAGGAGGAAGATAAAGTAAGCAATCGGAAGGAGTGAACTGCCGATGACCGAAGTCGGAACGGCGAGCGCTGCTTTGGATTCTGCCGTCCAGATCAACGGGAAACACAGCCCGAGAAATCCGGGGATGAGACTCCCGAGAAAGTGCAGTTTTTTATCACCCGGCCGACCCATCGCTTCGCAGAGACAGAATCCGTTGATGAGCATGAGAATGATGATCGTCGAGAGCGCCATGCCGAGCACTCCGATTCCAAAGATGATTTTTCCAACGCCGGGACCGGCGAGGGATGAGAGCGACTTCGCAAGATCGGAGTCCTTCCGGTCGACGAGCATCGCCGCCATTTTGCGATCTTCGAGCGGCAGCGCGTCGCGAAGCTCGGTCACTTTCGTGTTGAGAGCTTCGCCTTCGAGGCCATCGAGTTCGACCGCATAGCGAGTCGAGATAAATTTGTCTGCAACGCCAGCAAAGCTCGCTTCTTTTCCCGCGATAATCGTTCCATCGTCATTGAGCACGTCGGATGTCTTCGCATGAAATTGGCTCGCTGCCGCGATGACGATGCAGGCTGTCGCGATCACGAAAGGAATGACGAGGCCACTGCCAAGGTCGAAAATGGCGAGGCCCCGGTGGTTTTTCCCCCAGCCCTTGCGGAGCATCGAATAGGGAAGAAGGAAAGTCATGTTGATGCCGACAGCAGTTCCGAAAGCGGCAATGACTTTACTCTTCTGCACGCTGGAAACACTATCACGCCAGATCGCAGCGCTCTGGTCGCCGGTCGCCGCGATTGCCGTCTCGATCGCTGGTGCCGGATTTCTGATGTCAGAAATACTGGGGATGAAGCCGGCGAGAATTTCACCCCACTTCAAGTCACCCATCATTGTCAGGCGGACGACGACAAGGAAGAAAGAAACGACGACAATGCCGACCATCGTTTTGAGAATCGTCTCAAAAATTTTGACGCCCTTGCTGTCAGAATCATAGGCCCGAACCACAAGCGCGGCGGCGGCAAGAAGGACAAGGCCAATCAGCCACGGAGCAGCTGCAACATTTTCCAGAGAAGGAACCAGATTTTGCTGAACCGCTCCGGTTCCGAGGGCGAACTGGGGGAGACACCAGACGATGTTCGCCATCATCGCAGCGATGAGCCAGGCCCAGCCAAGGACGGGGCTGACGTGTTCATTGATTGCGGCGAAAGGTCGTTTCCCTGTCGCGAGCGTGACATAGGCAATAGCACTCAACATGACGACCCCGAGGATCATCGCGAGAGGCTGCAACCACATCAGGTTGTAACCCATCATGACCCCGAGGAACAGAGCTCCAGCGAGCGATCCGCCACCAAGGGTGATTGCGGCTTGGAGCCATCCCGGTCCGGTTCGTTTCGCGTAATACTTCAGGCGAGCTCCGAGTGGTTGGCTGCTAAGAGCCTCAAGTTCGGAGGATTCCTGTTCGTTCAATTCTGGTTCGCTCATGGGATAAAATCCGGGGGTTGGTTGAAAAGTTTCCGCGATCTTAGCGGTTCCGAACCCGGCGTCAAGGATCGTGGAAGGCGCATCCCACTGCGGATTCTGGTTGGTCTTGCAAGATTAACGCTGATCCGCAGTTAGGGGCGAATGCATTCGAACTCGTTTTCCAAAACAAGCTCCGCTGCAAAGCCCGCCTGGGAGCAGACGCATGAGCGAAGATTCTGCAATTCCTACCACTATTTCCATGTTCTCAGAGAAGCTCAAAGCGGTGTCGAATATTCATTGAGCTTTCCTCCCGGGGAGCGCAGGCAGTTCTTCAGGCGCCTCTTTAAGGAAATTCACGAGGCCTTTGTAATCATGGATCATGACGCATCGAGCTGCCTCATTCTCTGCGAGTCTTGATTGGAGTTCGGTCAGTGTTTTTCTGAGGTGTGCTACGGAGGATCCGCCAAAACTCGTCCAATCTTCGTCTCCCTTTACCGCTATGGTATTGATCGCCGGCGCGATAGATTGCGGTTTCTTAATCTGCGTTGCGTAGTCGAACTCCTCCTTCGTCAACCTGATCACATCAGTCGCCTCCCTTCGATATGACATGATCCCGATCCAATCGGTCAGGTCGATGATGTGATGGATCAGTAGCTTTTCTTCGCCATTAAGGCTGGATGCGAATTCCGGCTTATCCCACCAGAACGGAATGTCGACACAAAGGTCAAGATCGGACCCTGCTTCTGTGATTAGTTTCTTCGCTTGAGTCAGAAAAGACAGGTAGTCGCGGATTATTTTTTCCCGCGATTCTTCGCCCGCCCGCCATTCGTCAGTTAGGTAGGGTTCAACATCATATTTGATGCCGGCAAGACGTGAGCCTTCAGGAAGGTCCCGGTTGAAAGCAAGAATCGCCTCCAGTTGTGCATAAGCACGGTCGTGGTTCTCCTGAAGTCGCCTCCCTTCGATATGACATGATCCCGATCCAATCGGTCAGGTCGATGATGTGATGGATCAGTAGCTTTTCTTCGCCATTAAGGCTGGATGCGAATTCCGGCTTATCCCACCAGAACGGAATGTCGACACAAAGGTCAAGATCGGACCCTGCTTCTGTGATTAGTTTCTTCGCTTGAGTCAGAAAAGACAGGTAGTCGCGGATTATTTTTTCCCGCGATTCTTCGCCCGCCCGCCATTCGTCAGTTAGGTAGGGTTCAACATCATATTTGATGCCGGCAAGACGTGAGCCTTCAGGAAGGTCCCGGTTGAAAGCAAGAATCGCCTCCAGTTGTGCATAAGCACGGTCGTGGTTCTCCTGAAAGAACATATTACGTTCACCTCTTAGTGCGTTGATTGAGATGTCTTCTGCATCTGAGGCGATCAAGAGTTGCTTGAGCGCATCGGCATTTCGGAGGCGGTAGCCCTCCTCAGTTCTCGTGATACTGACATGCTGGTCAATGTGCGAAATGCCTTCGGCGACGCAGAAGCTGAGCATTTTGTCGCGTGCCTCAGGAGTCGCAAAATTGGCTTGTGACCAGGACCATATACCGAGATCTGTCGCCGATGCATTCTTCGCGATACCCGCGAGCTGGGAAGAAAACAGAATGAGTAGTAGAATTTGGCGTCTCATCATTAAGTCAAAGTTAAGGAGTGGGGATCGATATCGCCTTCTCCGGGTCGTGAATCGAGAACGCCAGCCAATTGTGAAGAGAACTTGTGAGTCAGAAAAGAAATTTCAACCTGGAGCGGCGAAGGATTGGGATCTGCGCTTTCGAAATTTGTCGTTGGACCCTCTCACTTGAATCGTGTTTGCTGAGGCTTGCCATTCCTGTCAGTCATCATCCCAACGCTGAATGAAGCGGAGAATATCCCGGCGACCTTATCGTGCTTCCGTGAAGCCGGGGTTGATGAAGTGATCGTCGTTGACGGAGGAAGTGATGACGAAACGTTCGCGGTGGCTTCCGCGAGTGGCTATCAGGTGCTTAAATGCTCAGAGCCGGGGCGTGCGAGCCAAATGAATCTCGGGGCGCGTGCGGCATCGGGGGAGGTGCTGCTTTTCGTGCACGGAGACACGCTCATTCCTGAGGCGACACTGATGAAGTTGATCGCCGAGATGAAAGGGGATCCTGATCTTATTGGAGGCGGTTTTGCGCGGCGTTTTGAATCGTCGTCTTTGCTGCTGAGATTCACCGCCCGGTGCGCGGATTTCCGGGGTCAATGGTGGGGGCTCTTCCTGGGCGATCAGGGGATCTTTGTGAGGCGGACCGTCTTTGAGAAATTGGGAGGATTCGATGAAACGGTATCTCCAGGGGAGGATTTGGATTTTTCATATCGCATGGCGAAGGCGGGGAGGACGCGGTTGATCGGTCCGCCGGTTTTAAGTTCGGCGCGTAGATTTGAGAAACGGGGCCCGTGGCGGCAGACTCGTTTAGACATGGCGGCAGCTAGTCAGATTCTCCGCGATTCGAAACGGAGGGCCTCCTCATGAGCTGGCTTCGGAACCTCATCAGTTATTACGGGCAGCTCGGTGTTTTGCTCGGTGCAGCTTTCGGCGCGGTTATTAATTTAAGGGTCCGTTGGCGATTGGTTCTCCAGCAAATTGTCGCGATTGGGTTTGGTTCGCAGTTGGTTGTGATGACGACAGGGGCTTTCACGGGCGCGGTATTTGCAGCGCAGTCGTTTTTTAAATTCAGCGAGATCGGGATGGCGTCGGCGACGGGCCCGGTGGTGTCGATTGCGATGGCACGGGAGTTGGGGCCGGTTCTGGCTGGTTTGATGGTCGCCGGGCGGATGGGCGCCGCGATGGCGGCCGAGATAGGGACGATGAAAGTGACGGAGCAACTCGATGCGCTTCGCTCGATGGGAGTGAGCCCGGTGGATTATCTCGTCGTGCCGCGGATTCTCGCGATTCTCGTCTCGATGCCGATTCTCGTGGTGGAAGGTATTGCGCTCGGGATTCTCGCTTCAGATGTGCTCACGACGAAGGTGTTCGGCGTGCCGGAGGTTTGGTATCGCTACCAGCTCATGAATCACACGGGGATGGGGGATGTCTTGTGCGGGGTGATCAAAGGTGCCGTCTTTGGTTTGCTCATCGCATTGATTTCCTGTCGCCATGGATTGTGGACGCAGAACGGAGCCGTCGGAGTCGGGCGTTCGACGACGCGGGCGGTGGTGGATTCCAGCCTCGCGATTCTGATCATGAATTTGCTCCTGACTCTAATTCTGAATCAACTTTTACCGGTGGCGTAACTGAACTGATGGTGGAAAAAACGACAGCTGAGTATTTTTTTGAATTGTCTGAGGTGCGCACTTCTTTTGGTGAGAAGGAGATTCTTCGGGGAGTGAATCTCCGGATTCCGACAGGGAAGACGACGGTAATCCTCGGTGGGAGCGGAGCGGGGAAGAGCGTCCTCTTGAAGCATCTCAACGGTCTGATCCGGCCCGGCAGCGGAAAAATTTTTGCTGCCGGTGAGGAGATCCAGTCGATGCCTGAGCCCGCCTTGTTGGGAGTGCGGAAACGGATTGGGATTCTCTTTCAGGATGGCGCACTTTTTGATTCGCTGACGGTGGGTGAAAACGTAGCTTTTCCCCTGCTTGAGCAAGGATGGAAAGATCGGTCTGAGATTGATGCTGCCGTCGCGACTGCTCTCGAAAAAGTAGGCTTGCCGGGAGAAGAGCGAAAAATGCCGTCGAAGCTTTCGGGTGGAATGAGAAAACGGGCTTCGCTGGCGCGTGCGATGATTTTTCATCCGGAGTGCCTCCTCTGCGACGAACCGACAGCAGGGCTGGATCCGATTTTGTCGGAGACGATTTCTCACTTGATTCGATCTCTTGTCACGGAGCGGAAGGCGACGGCGGTGGTTGTCACCCATGATCTCGGTGCGATGAAGATCATGGCAGACCATGTGATTTTTCTGCGCGATGGAAAGGTGCGTTTCTCGGGGGATTTGGAGGCATTGGCAGCGGCGAAGGACGACGGGATTCAGAAGTTTCTGAACGCGACTGGTGGAAGAGGTTGAAGGGGGTTTTTGGATGCCGGAAACCCGCATTGATGAATCATCGGTTTGACTTCATAGTGAGGTGCCATCGTTATTTCCTGAAGGGTTGACGATGGCG
>JARGOD010000026.1:20508-52744 GCA_029210205.1 Verrucomicrobiales bacterium
GGTTTGACTTCATAGTGAGGTGCCATCGTTATTTCCTGAAGGGTTGACGATGGCGACACGAAACAGATGGCTTCCGGAAAACAGCGCACCGAACTCTACGTCGGTCTTTTTGTCCTGCTTGGAATCCTCCTTCTCGGCGGGTTCGCTTTCCAATTTGGAAGGTTCGGCAAAGTCG
The DNA here is from genome assembly GCA_029210205.1 of Verrucomicrobiales bacterium. Taxonomy (GTDB): domain Bacteria; phylum Verrucomicrobiota; class Verrucomicrobiia; order Verrucomicrobiales; family DEV007; genus Arctic95D-9. Next base: position 20,684 of record JARGOD010000026.1, read on the forward strand.
GGGGAGAGACTTATCCATTGACGGTGAAAGTTCGTGATGCTTCGGGGGTGAAGGTGGGTGCTCCTGTCAGGATCGGTGGGCTGGATATCGGGACGGTGACGGCGGAGCCGGTCCTTGACGCGGATTTCAAGATGCTTGCGGTTGAAATCGAAGTTCGCGAAGGGATGAAGATTCCGCGCGGTTCTGAGGTGAACATCGGCACGAGCGGCTTGATGGGGGATCGATTCATCCGCATTTTGCCGCCTGAGGAGATCGTCGGGGGATTCTACGAATCGGGTGAGGAGGTCGCAGCTTCCTCAACCGCGACTATCGACGATGTCGCGACGGGTGCGGTGCAAACTCTTGGACAAGCGGAAGGAACCCTGGAGGAAATTGGGGAATCGGTGGGGCGGTTAAATGAAATTTTTCGAAGATTTGATGAAGGGGTGCTCGACACTGAGAATATTGACAACCTGAAGACGATGTTGGCGAGCCTGCGGGTCGCCTCAGAGAGAATCGAAGAAGCGTCGGAACGATTTGGGCCTATCCTGGACGAGACGAGCGAAACGATCGAGTCGGTGAAATCCACAGCCGAAGAGACGCAGACGACTCTCTCAGAAGTGAGCTCGGGGGTGGAGAGGTTTTCGGAAACGCTTCGGGTCGTGGATCCGGTGATTCTGAAATTCGATGATACGCTGAATCAACTTCGCGGGACTTTGCAGTCTGTAGACGCCCTCATGAGTGACGTTGAGGCGGGCGAAGGTCTCGCTAATGCGCTCTTGAATGATGAAGATCTCCGTCGTGACTTGAGTGACTTTGTCGATAAACTTGAGCGAAACGGTATTTTGTTTTATCCACGGGAGCGAAAGTGGTTTGAGGGAAGCAATGGAGAAAAGAAGAAGTCCGGTCCGAAATTGATGGGCAAGCCTTGAGGTTCGGCATTTAGATCATCCATGAGTTACCTTTTTATTCTGAAACGGTTCGAGGTTTGGCTGCTCTTCGGAGTTGTTGTCGTTCTTCTCGTGTTTGCGTTTCAACCTCTTGAGGAAGAGATCGTCGCTGGAGTTGAGGTAGCCGAAGACATTCCGACAGGAATTGTTATCGGGATCGCAGACGGCGATACGGAACCGGAAGCAGCAGTAGAGCCGGAAGGGTTTCAGATCACGGCGGTGGATGTTGAACCGGCCGACGTGGGTCAGGTTATCAAGTTAACCCTCCTCGCCCGGGCAAAATCCGAAGGTCCTGTTTTTTTAAATGAAGACACCTTGAAAGCGAGCACCGAAGGAGGCGTCCCGATTCCACATTTTTTCGCGCCGTTTCAAAAACCTCAGTCAGTCATCAGCAACGAGGATTCTCTCGTCACAGTGAAGCTTTGGATGGCCGAATCGGCGGAGGCGATTTGGCTGGATTTCCAGGGCGATCGGGCTAAAGCGGAGTTGTTGGAAGGGTCATGAGTGAGGTGTCGGCAGAGTTTTTGCTCATCAATAACAACAACACGCGGACGAAGTTTGCCCTCGGAACCGGGGATCATTTGACCCCGCTCAAGTCGATGATCTCAAGTGAACTTACGGCGGAAACAGTTGCCGGGCATTTAAAGGGATTTAGCTGGGAGAAGGTCGTGCTTGCTTCAGTCGTGCCGTCGAATATTCCGGCGCTGAAAGCACTGCAGGATGGAAAGCCGTTCATCGAGATTTCGCATGAAATCGCGCTCGGGGTCGAAGTTGATTTCCCGGCCCCGGCAACGATTGGCGCAGATCGTCTTGCCAACGCCGCGGCCGTGGCGGGGCGTTTCCCGGGAGAGGCTGTTGTCGTGGTCGATTTTGGCACCGCGGTGACATTCGACATCATCGATGCGAGGCCCGCCTATGTCGGTGGCGTCATTGCTCCTGGTCTGGATGCGATGAACCATTATCTCCATCAGCGAACTGCGCTTCTTCCTGAGATCGAGATTGTCCGGCCCGGAACTGCGATCGGAAAGTCGACGGTCGAAGCGATGCAGTCGGGAGCCTTTCATGGATACCGTGGCCTCGTGCGCGAGATCCTTGAGCAAATCCAATTAGAAATGGAAGGTTCTGCAAAAGTGATTGCGACGGGAGGATATGCGGCTTTGATAGCGGACGACTTCGCCGAGATCGAGTCCGTTGAACCGCTTCTCACGATGCATGGCCTCCTCAAGGTGGCTCATCTCAATTTTTCTTCATGACAAATCCCCAGGCAATCGGCATCGACTTCGGCGGCACTTCCGTGAAATTAGCGGTCGTCGAGGGGTCGGAACTCCTCACTGATGTTCATCGCATTCCGACCCAGGACTTTGTCGGACCTGATCCGCTCATCGCAGCGATTACGGAAGTGGTGAAAGAGTTGAGGATTCAATTTCCTGAAGTCGTTGGTATCGGGATCGGAGTACCGGGCGCAGTCGATTACAAGACAGGGGTGACTTACAATTTAACGAATGTCCGCGGGTGGTCTGACGTGCCGCTTCGCGATAAGCTCGCGGAAAAAACCGGGTTGCCGACTGTTCTCGATAACGATGCAAACTGCATGGCATTTGCGGAATGGAAGTTCGGAGCCGGACAGGGTTTTCACAATGTTGTCTGCGTGACCCTGGGAACGGGAGTGGGTGGCGGACTGATTCTCAATGACAGCCTCTATCGGGGGAGCACATCCGCGGCGGGTGAAATCGGTCAAATGAGTATCGATTGCGACGGGGTCGAGGGTCCCTACGGCAACTCCGGAGCCCTCGAACGATACATTGGAAACCGTCAAATCGGGGAGATGGCAGTGCGCATGTATGAGGCCAAAGAAATGGCGATTCCCGACGATCACAGCCCCGAGGGGCTCGCAGCGTTGGCCCGCGAGGGTGATCCGGTGGCGCGGGAGGCATGGTCCATGGTCGCCTTTTATCTTGGCTCGAATTTGATGAGCACGATTTATCTGCTGAATCCTGATGCGATCGTGATTGGTGGCGGGGTTTCCTATGCCGGGGATCTACTTTTCGGGCCGCTGAAGCGCCGACTCGAAGAAACGTTGACCAAGGAATGCTTTGATCATCTTACGGTTGTGAATGCCCGCTTTGGGAACACAGCTGGGATCATTGGCTGCTCCGCGATGGCGGCAGAGCTGGCGTAGAGAGGTTTGCGGAGCCGGGAGCCTCACCCCGATTAAAGCGAGATATCCCAATCGGCGAACGCACGAGCGGCAGCGGCATAGGAGAGTTTGTCTTCAGCGCTACGCTGCGATTTTTCAATGGCACTGGCATATTCGGCATCGTCCACAAGCACGGCCGCGAGTCGATCTATCGAGCCATCTTCACCTGCGCTGAATTCCGGAAACGTGATTTTTTCCAAAGTGGAATTCCCCCCGGCACAGAGAGTGCGGGCAAGAAGACAGTCGCCCGCGACCTGGCCGGGCACTCCGCTGAGATCACGTTGAAAGACGACTCGATGAGTTGCCAACAGCCTCATGTAGTTCGGATAGGGCAGGGCAGCTTCGATGATTTGGAAAACGCCTTCGGGAAATTGACTGGTGAGCGCATGAAGCTGCCGAGAGCCGTTCTTGCCTTCGGTGTTGATCACCGTGACTCTTGGAACCGGGACTTTCTCAACGAGTGTGATCAACTCTTGAATCGCTCTGAGGTGGTTTCGTGAGGAGGTCTTGAACTCTCTCGTTCCGATCAAGATCCCGGAGCGCGACTCAAGAGGACGAGAGAAATCCCATCCTGGAAGTTCAAGCGGGTAAGGCGTCGGAATCATCCTCAGCTTTCTCGAAAATTCGTGAGCATCGATTCCGGATGGTTTCGGTGGCGGTGTCAGTGTCGGAGAGAGAATTCCATCAGCAAGGGCAATGATTTTTCGATAAGCCATGCGTGCGCGAAGAGAGCGTAGTTGCTTCGCAATCTGCGATTCGCTGCATTCCTTCCAGGCTACGATTACTGGAATCCCTGATGATTTTAGAATGCGAGCCGCTATCAGGCTGATCCAGGTCCGCTTTCTGATAAGGAGGAGAACTGCGTCGAAACGATCCCTCTGCGAGATGACCTCTGCGGTCGAGTCAAAGAACGCGCCGCGAGTCGCTGCCGCGTAGGCATGGAAATTGATGGGCGCATGAACTCCCGGCGACGGTTCAGCTGGCAGTTCCTGAAAGTCGAGAAAGGGATCGCGTCCGCGCGGATTGAGGACCGCGAGGGAGACCGGCGACGAGTCAGGATCGGTCATGGGAAAAAGATGGTGCGCGATACTGGATTTGAACCAGTGACCCCCACCGTGTCAAGGTGATGCTCTACCCCTGAGCTAACCGCGCATTACCCTCGATTACCGAGGGGCGCGAATTTAGCCGCAGAGAAATCAATTCGCAACTGGAATATTCGGGCCAGTCGTTGAAGGTGCATCTGTGAGTGAATCGCAGGGAATCGAACGCCGTTTTGAGTTGAAGTGGATGAATCGCACGGTGCAAACCGTCAGTTTTCCGGCTTTGGAGTCCTCACAGGGAACGGTCCTCATTCTCCACGGTCTGGGGGATCACATCGGGCGATATGGCTGGGCGATCGAGCTGTTTAGGAATCAGGGGTTCGATGTTCTGGGGATTGACTGGCCCGGTTGCGGAAAGTCGTCCGGAATTCGTGGCGACCTTCCGGTTCTCGATGACGCCTGTCGCCTCGTCGGAGAGATTCTCGAAGCCTACAAGGTCGCTCCGGTAGGTGTTCTTGGGCATTCAACGGGCGGCTTTTTCCTCACCCACTTTTTAGCCCGTTCGCTTCCCTCATTTTCATCTGTGGAATGGGCATGGTTTTCGTCGCCCTTGCTTGATCCCTCCTATGGACAAAGTGTGATCAAAATAACGGCGGCAAAATTGCTCGCGAAAGTAATGCCGAAATTCACGATCAGCACGGGAGTTTATCCGCGAGATTGTTTTCACACCGGAGGTGGGCCGGGTTCGCGGGAATTCGCGGAAGGGGTCCACAACCGGATCTCACTGCGCTTTGGTGAGAACTTGCTCGACCCGGAAAAAGTGGCGGTGAAGGTCGTGGGGCAAATTGACGAGAGGATTTCGGTGTTACTCACTCAGGGAGCAGCCGACCATATCTGCGCCCCTGAAATGGCGGAACCCTTTGTTCACGGATTAAGAACGCAGAGCAAAGTATTCCTTCTCGTTGCCGGTGCGCGTCACGAGCCTTTTCGTGAAAGTGAATCTGATGGATTTTTTAATCAGGTGAGGGCCTGGCTGACGGGACGATAATCCTTGTCTCTTACTTGACATGGAAGCCGTTTTTTTCCAAACTGCTCGTCATGTCATCTAAATTTTCTCTCCTTGTTAGTATGCCGGATGAAGGGCCTGTCGCTCATGAACTCGACGGCGATTCAATCTCTCTGGGCCGCGGCCCGGACAATGATGTTCAAGTTCTCATTTCGGAAGTCTCTGTGAAACACGGTGAATTGAAAGCCGACGGAGACGGTTTCAAGATCGTTGATCTGGGCTCCACCAATGGCACTCTCGTTAATGGGGCTAAAGTTAGCGGCGACGGCACTGTCCTCAGTCCAATGGACAAGGTGTTGCTCGGTGCGACGATCAGTGCCTATTTTGTGCCGTCAGCAGTCCTCGCCTCAACACCCGCCGAAGAATTAATTGCGTCGATTGAGGCTTCTCCGAAATCCGCGCCGACTCCAGGAACAGCGAAAGTCGCGGTGGCGGCACCCGTGGCTCAGCCTGCACCGGGAGCCCCCGGTCCTAAACCGGCCGTTGCTCTCCCTGTCAAACCCGGTGCGCTTGCCCCTGCAGCAGCAGGTGCAGCCACAGTCAAACTCGAGCAAGTTCGCCCCGGAGCTCCTGCGCCTGGTCCTGCGAGACCTCCGGGGGCAGCTCCTGCCGCCGCACCCGCCGCTCCTGCCGCGCCAAGACCTGTCGGTGGGCCTCCTGCTCCGGGAGCCCCTCCGGTTGCCGCGCCAAGACCTGCCGGCGGACCTCCCGCTCCGGGGGCACCTTCAGCCCCTCAGCCGGTTTCACCGGTTCCGCTTAAGCGTCCCGGATCCGAGGGTGCTGCGCCTCCTTCGGTTCCCCTTCCAGGTCCACCCAAGGTGAAGCCCGACTGATTCAATTTTCTAACCCAATGTCTAAGCGCCGTCGGATCGTCTATGCGATCGGCGGCGTTTTTGTTGTCAGCAAGAGTATTCCCTCGTCAATGGGCTGGCTGACTCAGTGGGTCAGCGCGTAGAAAACGATGTTGATGCCGAGGGGATAAGCGTATTTTTCCGAGAATTCCCGGAAGTACCAGGGATCAGTGCCTTCCTCTTCCCATCCATCACCAAGGTCGGTGTTGAAGCAGATCATCATACAGATGCGCCCGTTGTCATCCATGATTGCCCGATAGTGCGGAGTTTCGGATCCAGGCTTGTTCCATTCGTAGGTGATTCCCTGCTCCCGCCCCATCATCGCCATGCCGACCGCTGGAATCTGAGGTTTGATCTCCAAGTCAAATACCATATGGAAAATGGGGTGGTCGAGTTCCAGTTCCACATACTCGCGATCCGGGAAGATTTGTTTCACGGCACGGTAAAAGTTCTTCCACTCGTAGATTCCCCAAAAGTCATCAACCATGATGAATCCGCCGTTGAGGAGATATTCCCGGAGGATTTGGGCCTCTTCGTCGGTAATCCAAATGTCACCCGGTTCGATCATGTAAATGAACGGGTAATGACGAAGTTGCTCAGCATCGATGTCGACGATGGCGCCTTTCGGATTCACCTCCAGTGAGGTCAACTGCTGCAGACGATATGAGAAATTGAGCTCACTGTCGGGATAGTCGATCATCCACTTAGCACGCTGCCCCATCCAGGTCCCCGAGTTGTAGCGAAGTCGCGCAAAGGTAAAGACGTCGTTCGGAACAACCTGACTCACCGGCCAGTCGGGGAAATCGTAGAATCTTCCTCCGCGGAAATGCCTCGGGTCTTCGGGAATACTGGCGTCTTCGATCCCGAAATACGTCGGCTCATACCGATTCATGAGATCCTGGGCTCTCGTGAGACACACTGCGCTGACGAGAAGGAGAAGAACAGCGGACAATCTCAGGGCGCGATGCATGGTGCAAGATACGGGGGGAAAGGGGTTTTGAGCAACGAAAAGCGACGCTCAATGGCGGAGAATTTTCTTTTTTAGAATAGTTCTTGATATAAACAACCGCTCCGCTAATTGTGACGTAGTCTCAATAAAGGGCATGAAAGATTCAGCAACAGACACACTGACCGCCGAAAAAATGGGCGGATTGCGCATGACGAAGCAGCGTCAGGTCGTTTACGAAGTCGTGCAGGAAATGGCGATGGATCATCCTACTGCTTCCGAAGTTTACGCGAAGGCGAAGGATCTAATGCCGACAATTTCTCTCGCGACGGTTTACAACTGTCTTGAAACGCTCACTGATGCGCATGCCATTACGCAGGTAAACATTGACCGTGAGGCTTCCCGTTTTTGCCCGAATCTTCAGCCTCATGCACACTTTTTCTGCGCCAAGTGTGACTCCGTCTTCGATGTAAATCTCCACCAGCAGGCGAATGCCGCCGAGCCATGGAATCTCCCACAGGGTTCCCTCATCGACGAAGTGAATGTCGCGATGCGCGGAGTTTGCCCTAATTGTCGCGAGGACTGATTTTTCCAACACGAAACCCATACCATTTTTTAAAAGACATGAGCCAATCACTCAAAATTGAAAATCTCCACGCGTCTGTGGAAGACACCGAAATTCTCAAAGGACTGTCCCTTGAGATTCCGAAAGGTGAAGTCCACGCAATCATGGGGCCAAATGGCTCCGGAAAGTCTACCCTCTCGAAAGTGATGGCCGGGCACGAGGACTACGAGGTTACCGCTGGTACCGTTCTCATGGACGACGTTGATCTTCTCGATCTCGAAATCGATGAGCGATCCCGTGCCGGGTTCTTCCTTGCCTTTCAGTATCCGCACGAGATTCCCGGCGTGAGCAACGCGAACTTTCTGCGCGCAGCCCTTCAGGCCCGCCTTCCCAAAGGTGAGGAGATCGATGCAGTCGCTTTTTACAAGGACATGTATGCAAAAATGGATGCGCTGAGCATGGATCGAAAGTTCACCGGTCGCTCCGTCAATGATGGCTTCTCGGGCGGCGAAAAAAAGCGGAACGAGATCCTTCAGATGATGATGCTCGAGCCTAAGTATGCGGTGCTCGACGAAACGGATTCCGGCCTCGACATCGACGCGCTCAAGATCGTCGCCGAAGGCGTCAACCGGATGCGGTCTCCTGAGCGTGGCTTTCTCGTCATCACCCACTACCAGCGACTTCTCGACTACATTGTTCCTGATGTGGTGCACGTGATGTCCGATGGGCAAATCGTCAAGACCGGCGGGAAAGAGCTTGCTCTCGAACTCGAAGAAAAAGGTTACGATTGGGTCACCGAAGAACTTGCGGTCACTGCCTAATCTAAATTTTAAGAAACCTCAACGAGGACAACACCATGCCAGACAGCGCCACACTAGAAGCAGTCAAAATTGACAACGAAGCCGGTGATTTTTCCTATCCGGAGGATTATGAGCACGATGCAGGGGTCGGTCTTTCCGAAGAGACAATCGATTACATTTCCGAGGTGAAAGGTGAGGCTGATTGGATTCGTGAGTTTCGTAAAAAAGCTCTCAAGACATTTGAATCGAAGCCGATGCCCACAAACTGGGCAACGAAGGATCTCGAGAACATCATCTTCGAAAATATTCGATATTATCTTTCGAAAGGGCAAGCCCCTACCCGGAATTGGGAAGATGTGCCCGACGATGTGAAGGAGACATTCGAACGTCTCGGCATTCCCGAGAAAGAGCGAAAGTTTCTTTCCGGAGTTGAAGCTCAGTTCGATTCGGAGGCAGCCTACTCAAATGTGAAGGAGGAGCTTTCGAAAGAGGGCGTCATTTTCGTGAACTCAACGGAAGGACTGCGCGAACATCCCGAGCTTTTCCGCAAATGGTTCGGCAAAGTGATCCCGACCGGCGATAACAAGTTTTCGGCTCTCAACAGCGCTGTATTTTCCGGTGGCTCTTTCATTTACGTTCCTCCCGGCGTCAAAGTGAAACACCCTCTACAAGCGTATTTTCGTATCAACGCGGAAAACTTCGGACAGTTTGAGCGCACCCTCATCATTGTCGATGAAGGCGCTGAAGTGACCTACATGGAGGGCTGCACTGCCCCCAAGTTCGAGACATCGACGCTTCACAGTGCGGTCGTTGAACTTGTCGCAATGAAAGACGCCAAGATTCAGTACATCACGGTGCAAAACTGGTCAGCGAACGTCTTTAATCTCGTCACGAAGCGAGGTCTCGCTCATGAGAATGCGGAGATCCGCTGGATCGATTGTAATATCGGATCACGGCTCACGATGAAATATCCGGGTGTAATCATGAAGGGCCGTAAGGCGCGCGGCGAGGTTATCTCGATCGCATTGGCAAACGACGGGCAGCACCAGGACACAGGCGCGAAGATGATTCACGCGGCCGATGAAACAACTTCCAACATTGTTGCGAAATCAATTTCGGTTGGAAAGGGCCGATCCACTTATCGTGGTCAGGTTCATATTCCCAAGCATCTTAAGGGATGTAAGAACAACACCGAGTGTGACGCGCTCTTGATCAACTCTTCAAGTCGCACTGATACTTATCCGGCGATCACGGTTCGCGGTAACCAGCATGCAACCCAGCACGAGGCGAGTGTCAGTCAGGTGAGTGAAGATCAGATTTTTTACATGAAGCAGCGTGGCCTCAGTGAAGGCGAAGCGATGAGCCTGAGCGTGAACGGATTTGTTAATGATCTCGTTCGTGAATTCCCGATGGAGTATAGCGTTGAGTTGAAGCGTCTCATCGACATGGAGATGGAAGACAGTGTCGGCTGATTCTGACCGAGAAACATTTTTACCCAGACAAGAGATAGTATGTCTTCAACACTTTCAGAAAACGAGACCGCGGCAACAGCAGAGACTTCGGTTCCCTGGTTTGCTGCGCCTCCCGTTCACGATATCGCATTAGAGCTTCCCGATTGGTATCGCGAGATTCAATCGGAGTCGTGGCAAACGTTCCTCAATCTTCCCGATCCTGAGCGACGCGACGAGAATTGGCGTTTTGCCGATTTACGAAAATTACGTTTCGCTGAGCTTATTGCGGCGCGTCCTGCCGACAATGTCGAGTCTCTCGTGCAGCGCGCAAAAGCCGAGCGGGTCGAACACTTTGCCGCTCACTTTGTGTTTGCGAATAATCGCCTTATCTACTCGGAAGTTGCCGACCTTCCGGAGGAAGCGATTTGTCTTCCTATCAATCAGGCCCTCGCTGATCACGGTGATGTCGTCCGCGCTCACTTCATGAAAGAAGAGGGAACCCTCGGAGGTGCTAAATTTCAAGCGCTCCATGGGGCTGCAACTCTGAGTGGTCTCTTTGTTCATGCTCCGAAAGGCTGCGTGATCGAGAAGCCGGTCGTGGTTCACCATTTTTCCGGTGGAGATTTCCAGGCGATCTTTCCGCATACTCTCGCAGTCGCAGAGGACAACGCTTCGATTTCGATTATGGATTTTTTCGAGTCGATCGTTGATGGAGAGCAGAGCGTCATCGTAGGAGGTGTCGATCTTGTCGCCTCGAACGGCGGACGGGTTCAATATGTCTCGATGCAGGACGAGAGCGATGCCGGTCCTAAACATGTGCAGCTCAACAGCTCCCGTGCAGGGCGTGATGCTAACATTGTCAGTGCCTTTGTTAATCTGGGCGCTTCCTGGGTTCGCAATGAATCGATCAACCACATGCAGGAGAATGGATCTGATATCCAAATTTTCGGAGCGTGTTTGGCGAACGGGTCACAAGAGTACGACCAGCGAACTCTCCAGTCGCACGAAGCCGAGCACACGACGAGTGATTTACTCTTCAAAAACGCGCTCTATGACGAATCCCGCACCATTTTCGCTGGATTGATCCAGGTTCAGCCGGGTTCGCACCACACTGATTCCTACCAGACCTGCCGCAACCTTCTTGGCAGCGACAAGGCAGAAGCAAATGCGATGCCGGGTCTCGAGATCGATGCCGATCAGGTAAAATGTTCGCACGGTTCGACCTCCGGTCAGATTAGTGACGAGGAAATCTTCTACCTTCAGGCCCGGGGTATTCCCGCTGAATCAGCCCGCCAGATGATCAGTCTTGGATTCATGAATGAGTCGGTTTCCAAATTGACCGGAGCTGAGATAAAGGAAAATCTCTTCGAGCGCATTGAACGGAAATTCGCTTCCTTGCGGAACTGGTAGAGGAACGTTGCGGGAAGAAGTAACTTTCCCTATGGCAGCGACTAAAAGCTTAGGGGGTCGGAATTCTACCGAAGTCCTCTACCTTGACGTTCCAGCGTAGAGTGTTGCACTTCAGTGCTTCACATTGCCGGAGCGACCAGCTTCATACATCTCGACGATCATGCTGTTAACGGGAATGCCGGCAACGCGGTAGCCTGCATCTTCGGTAAGGAGGTCGTAGGATCGTTCGACTCCCTGATACGGGCGAATGCTGACGATGGAATGACCGCCCACCACGACATCACCAAGTTTCAGTTCTTTTGCCCGAATGCCTCCGAGTCGATGCATCGTGCAGAGATCGACGGAAGCACCGCAGGAGAATCCGATTTCCAAGAATTCGGAATTTTCCGGGTCCTCGAGATAGCCGTGAATCTGCTGGATGCGGACTGGCTCCCCGTCGTAGCCGATCACGAGATCACCCGCCTTCAAAGTTTCGATAGCCTGAGAGCCACCAGGAGTATCGATGAGTGCTCCCTCGGGAAGACACATGAACATCAGTTTTATCGGTGCCAGAGCAATAGCAGTAGAGGCGGCCACTCCAGCGGTGGCTACTCCAGCCCCGATGAGCCCGCAGCCACTTCCGAAAATCGAAAAGGTGAGCAGTGCGACGATTGAGAGAGACCGCCGCAGGGAAAGAGAAAAAACAGCTAGTGCTCGATGACAAATCATAAAATCGGGAGGCCCGAGTCATAAGCCTAACAGTTTTCCTGTTTCGGAACAATGCCGAAAGCGTCACGAGACCTCTTTGTGGAAATAGACTTTCACAAAAGACATTCCTTTTTCATCGTCGAATCCGCGCTCAAAGAAGCGATCTGCTTCGTGAATAAAGCCGGGCCCGAACTGCATCGTGACGCCGACATCGAGCTTGAGCCTCGATTTGAGGCGGTTGCCTGCCTTCTCTGCCTCCTTCTTCGAAACGGTGAACGATTCCTGCAATGGCTCGCCCCGCTCTTCTTCAAACTCCTGTTTGAAGTTTTTGAACTGCTCGACCTGTTCCGGCTCGCCGAGGGCTTGAGATTCAAATTCCTTGAGGTCGAACTCGTCTGATTCGTTGAGGTAGTTCATCGCCTTGCTCGCGACGGCCATGCGATCTTCCTGCAGCGTTTCCTCGGGGAGTCCCTTTTCGGCGAAAGCGACGCAGAGTTCTGAATAGCGGCGTGTCAGGAAATCATCGTTCGTGACTGGCTTGGCTCCGACGAACTCGCGGACCCAAAACTGGGTGCCCCCGCTGCCTTTATCGAAGAGGTAAACGGAAAATCCGTCAGCTTTCCCGTGATTAATAATGAGGCAGCCCTTGTCAATCTTGTCCGGGTAAATGCCCTGCTCAGTGGTAAGGACAAGGTCACCATCGCGCTCGGAGATCTGGAGAAAGGGAACTTTGCTTTCCGATTTGACGATACTGATCGCCTGAGTCGCTTCCCCGGCGACGCTGACATCGTTGATAAGAGCGACGCAAAGATCGCCGGATTTGATGTTGGGATGATTCGAGCGGGCGTGAAGGTGTTTTGCGATCTTCGCGCCCTGTTCGAGTAGTTGTTCGTTGTCTTCGAAAATGGCAGAGGCATAGCCGAAAAGATCGTTGTTCTCGACCGAGTCATGATGCGCGAGTTGGTGCAACTCCAGCGATTTGAAAGACTTGAGAAAGCAATGGGTGAGCAATTCCGCCTCTTCGTCTTTAAAACGGCAAAGCGTCTGCGAGGTTTGAAACGGCTCGTCGCGCATCGGGTTTCCCACTTTCGCGAGAGACATCGCGGACAATCGGGCTTTGCGAAAATTGAGAGTGAGAGACATAACGATGGTGGGTAGCGGATCGCGAATCTAACAGGCTTGGATGATCGGGGCAACACGCATGGGCCACTCCGACAGAAAGGAATCGAACGCTCCCTCGTCTTTTGAGTCGTAAACTGTGCAGCTCCTAGCACAATTCTTCTCACGCCCACGATTTTGGCTTTCCTTAGACACATTGAAACGCTCGTCCCTGAGCATGGTTATCGGCAGGAGCGTATTGGCAAAATTCTTGGTCAACGTTCCGGGAGCGATCGCACGAAGCGCTATATCCGCAGTGTTTACGGCGAGTCGGCGATTGAAAAGCGGCACTGTATCGTCCCGGATTTTGAAGAAGGATTCAGCGGCCCGAGTTTGTACGTAGATGCTGATGGATCACCGAAGGAGCCGAGCACCGGTGAACGCAACGATGCCTATGTCGCTGAGGCTCGGAAGATGACTCCGGAGATTGCGAGGCGCTCGGTTGCTGCTTGTGAGGGCGTTGAAGCGAAAAATATCACGCATGTCATCACGGTTTCGTGCACCGGCTTTTTTAACCCGGGGCCGGATTTGCTCGTGATCGAGGCGCTCGGGCTCGCGCCGACGACGCAGCGCTATCACCTCGGTTTCATGGGCTGCTACGCGGCTTTCCCTGCGTTGAAAATGGCGGCGCAATTTTGCGATCTTGATGAGTCCGCCAATGTCCTCATCGTGTGCCTGGAGTTCTGTTCACTGCATCTCCAGAATAAGAATGATCTCGACACGATCGTCGCGAATTCGGTTTTCGCCGACGGTGCTGCTGCGGCGATTGTTTCCGGACAGGCTCCTCCGACAGGCGTCCGTGGCTATGATCTGCTTCGATTTGCGAGCAGTCTTGTGCCGGAAGGTGCGGACGACATGGCCTGGGATATCGGCGATCACGGCTTCAATATTGTTCTTTCAAAATACGTCGCGAGAATCATCGGATCGGGGATCAAAGAGCTGATCGATGAAGTCTTTGCCGGTTCCGGAATGACTCCGGAGGAGATCGCGAAATGGGCGGTCCACCCGGGTGGTCGCGCGATTCTCGACAAGGTAGGTGAGAGCTTGGAGCTCGCCCCGGATCAGCTCGCGGCCTCGCGCGAGGTCCTCGCTCAGTATGGCAATATGAGCAGTGCTACCGTGCTCTTTGTCCTCGCGGAAGTGTTGCGGGAAGCAGACACGAAACCTGGCGACTCCATTTGCGCGATGGCCTTCGGGCCCGGCCTCACAATTGAGACCGGAGTATTCAAGGTGGTCTAGGCGTGTCACCAATTGACACCGCTCGTGTCAATTGGTAATGTCAGGTCATGACGCAGATAACGGTAAGAAAAGTCGATGAGGAACTCGCGGAGAAAATCAGGGAGTCCGCGAAGGCGGCGAACCGTTCTTTGAACGACGAGGTCTTGCGTCTCCTGAAGCTCCACTACGGGGACGAGCCTACTGATGAGCCAATTCGTCGCAACGACTTACATAAATATCGCAAGGGCTGGGTCGAAGATCCGGAGTTTGATGCCGTGATGGAGGAATTATCGACCGTGCATCCCGATGATGATCAGTGAATTCGTAATCGATACAAATGCCTATTCGGATTGGCAGCGAATTGGAAAATGGGATTGGCATTTTGAGATGGCAAACCAGATTTGGATTCCTTTCGTGGTCGATGGGGAATTGCGCTACGGATTTGAGGCGGGAAGTAGGGCGTCGATCAATCTCTCCCTGCTGGATAACTTTCTTTCGAGCGACGCGACGAAGATGATCTTTGCCGACGCAGATACGTCGCGTTATTACGCTCAAATAAGTGTGTCACTTCGTCGAGTGGGCACTCGCATACCCACGAACGACGTTTGGATCGCTGCGCTCTGCCTTCAAAAAAATCTGCCTCTCGCGACTTCGGACAGCCACTTTGACCACATACCGATGTTGCGGCGGCTTGAACCCTAGTTCGCGACAATGTTCACGAGGCGTCCCGGCACCACGACCACTTTCCGAACGGTCTGCCCTTCGATGAAGGACTGAACCTTTTCGCTCTCCATCGCGAGTGCTTCGACTTCCTCTTTCGAGGCTTCGTTCGGGATCATGATCTTGTCGCGGACCTTGCCATTGACCTGAAGGACGATTTCGATTTCGTCTTCAATGAGGCAGTCCTCATTGAACTCCGGCCAGGTCTGTCCGGCCAGTTCGTCGGCGCTGACGGAGTCAAAGGCGGCGGCAAGCTTGGCGTTGAGTTCCTCGGTGAGGTGCGGCGCGAAGGGGTTGAGGACATGCAGCAGAGTCACAACGGAGGAAACGGGGATCTGATCGAGCTTCGTGAGCTCGTTGGTGCAGACCATCATTTGTGAGATCCCGGTATTGAAGCTCATCGCATCGATGTCGTCGCCGACCTTTTTGATCGTCGCGTGAATGACTTTGTTCGTTGCTTTGTCAGGCTCGATTTCAGCGAGCTTTGAACTGAGTTCCCATTCGCCTTCCTGATTCGAGTCCATGACGAGACGCCAGACGCGAGCGAGGAAGCGAAAGACACCTTCGACGCCTTTCATCGACCAGGGCTTCACCTGCTCAAGCGGTCCCATGAACATTTCGTAGAGGCGCAACGAGTCGGCGCCGTAGAGCTCGACGACGTCATCGGGGTTGACGACATTGCCGAGTGACTTGGACATCTTGCGTCCGTCCTCTCCCATGATCAGTCCCTGATTGACCAGCTTCTGAAACGGCTCGGGCGTGGAAACGTGGCCAAGATCGAAAAGGACTTTGTGCCAGAAGCGGGCGTAGAGAAGGTGGAGAACGGCGTGTTCGGTGCCGCCGACATAGAGGTCGACACCACCGGGGTTTCCGTTTTTACCCATCCAGTATTCTTCTGCTTCATCGCTGATCGGCGCGTCGGGATTTTGTGAATCGCAGTAGCGAAGATAATACCAACACGATCCGCCCCACTGAGGCATCGTGTTCGTCTCGCGCTTGATGCCGTCGCCGAGTTCGTTGACCCAGTCGGTTGCTTTGCTGAGGAGCGCTTCCGGGGTGCCGGTCGGCTTGTAGTCCTTCAACTCGGGAGCGAGAAGGGGCAGATCGGATTCGGGGATAGCTTCGTGATTTCCATCGCGCCAGATGATGGGGAACGGCTCGCCCCAGTAACGCTGACGGGAGAAGAGCCAGTCGCGCAGCTTGAAATTGATCGTCTTTTTACCGAGGCCTTTTTCTTCGAGCCAGACGGCGATTTTCTCTTTGGCCTCCGGCGTGGAAAGGCCGTCGAGGAAACCGGAGTTCACGGCCGTGCCGTTGCCGGTGAAGCATTTGTCTTCATTCCCTTCCGGAGCCTGCACGACTTCGATGATGTCGATGCCGAATTTTTCGGCGAACTCATTGTCCCGCTCATCATGCGCCGGCACTGCCATGATTGCCCCGGTGCCGTAGCTCATCATGACGTAGTCGGCGATCCAAACGGGGATCTTCTCGTCGTTCACCGGATTGATCGCAAAGCCACCGGTAAAAACGCCGGATTTCTCTTTCGCCAACTCGGTGCGCTCGAGGTCGGATTTTCCAGCGCAGGTTTTCTTGTAGTCTTCAACGGCTGACTTCTGTACATCGGTGGTGATCTTCTCGACGAGCGGATGCTCGGGCGCGAGGACCATGTAGGTCGCGCCGAACAAGGTGTCGGGACGGGTCGTGAAAACGGTGACCTTTTCCCCGTCGATCGTGAAATCGACTTCGGCACCCTCGCTGCGACCGATCCAGTTCGTCTGCAGCAATTTGATCCCGTTGGGCCAGTCGAGGCCTTCGAGTTCATCGATGAGGCGCTGCGCGTAGGCGGTGATGCGCAACATCCACTGTTTCAACGGGCGACGCTCGACGGTGTGTCCTTTCGCCCGCCACTCTTCGACTTCTTCATTCGCCAAGACAGTGCCGAGATCGGGTGACCAGTTCACGGGCGTTTCGGCGACGTAGGCGAGGCGTCGGTCATCGATTTCTCCCCGGCTGAGACCTTTCGCTTCCAGTTCGCTGATCGGCTTGGCTTTGTTTTCCTCTTCGCAAAAGTAGGAATTGTAGAGTTGGAGAAAAATCCACTGCGTCCACTTCACGTAGGCGGGGTCGGTCGTGTTGATCTCACGCTCCCAGTCGTAGGCGAAGCCGAGACTCTTGAGCTGGCGGCGGAAATTGTTCGTGTTGTTCTCCGTGTTGATCCGCGGATGCTCGCCCGTTTTGATGGCGTGCTGCTCGGCAGGGAGACCAAAGGCGTCCCATCCCATGGGGTGGAGGACGTTGAAGCCATTCATCCGCTTGTATCGCGTGATGATATCCGTCGCGGTGTAGCCCTCGGGGTGGCCGACATGAAGGCCCGCGCCGCTCGGGTAAGGGAACATGTCGAGGACGTAGTATTTTGGCTTAGAGGCATCGAATCCGTCCTCCCCCGGGTTTGGTACCGAGAAAGTCTTGTTTTCCTCCCAATGGCCCTGCCACTTGGGTTCGAATTCGTCGAAGGGGAATTGTTTGCGTCGCTCAGCCATGATCAAAAAATTGCGGTGGCGTGGAGTGTATCGCGAATGAGCCGTCCCGCAAGGGAGACTCAACAGGGTTGAATGCAGGACCTAACCCTGTTGCTCTGTCACTTCGCCCAATCCGGCAACGTTTCCGGATCGATCTCAAAAACAGCCGGTCCGAGAAGGAGGAAGAAGAGTGTCACCGTGGCGATGCCGATGAGATTGATAATGATCCCGGCTTTCACCATCTGCGCTATCCGAATTTTTCCGCTCGCAAATACAATCGCATTTGGAGGCGTCGCGACAGGCATCATGAAGGCGCAGGAAGCGGCGACGGCGGCGGGGATCATGAGCATGAGGGGATGAATCTTTGCGGCTGTTGCAATCGAAGCCAGTAGCGGGAGAATCATCTCAGTCGTAGCGGTATTTGAAGTGAGCTCAGTGAGGAAGGTGATTCCCCCTGTGATCGTCGCGACAAGAAGCCAGTCAGGAGCCCCTTCGAGATGAGTGAAATAGGAGCCAACCCATTCGGAAAGACCTGAAATCTGGAAGCCTTTCGCGAGGGCGAATCCGCCTCCAAAGAGAAGGATGATGTTCCACGGGATTTTTCTAAATACTTCGCTGTCGAGGATGGTGCCATGGCTGCCGGATTCCTCATCGTTTCGTCGCGCGGGGATTAGAAAAAGCGTCAGTGCCATCGCGATGGCGATGGTTCCGTCATCGATGAAGCTTCCCGTAGGGAGCGCCGCGGACCAACCGGGGATACTAAACTCACCGATGCTGAGGTCCTTACGGAATATCCAGAGTAGCGCGGTGAGAATGAAAACGGTGCCGACTATTTTTTCTTCGTAAGAGATCTGCCCGAGGCTCTCGCGCTCTTTTTTCAAGAGATTGGAATCCAGCTTCAGGTGTTTCGGACTGGGGAAAACGACCCGAGTGAGAATCAGCCAGGTCATGAAAAGCATCGCGAGGGAGAGAGGAACGCCAAAGAGCATCCATTGTCCGAACGAAAAGTGGAATCCTCCTGTTTCAGCTGCGGGAAAGCTGAGCTCGAAGAGCCGAACGAGTGCAAGATTTGGGGGGGTGCCGACGAGAGTGGCGATTCCACCAATGCTGGCTCCGTAGGCGATCCCGAGGAGAAGGGCGACGGCGAGATTGCCGGTGTCCTTCTCACCGAAGGAAATCTCCGCTTGTTTGATCACCGCCATCCCGATTGCCAGCATCATAATCGCTGTCGCGGTATTGGAAATCCACATCGAGAGAAACGCAGTCGAGATCATGAAGCCGAGCACAAGACGAGAAGGTTCTGTGCCGACAAGAGTGACGATCCCGAGAGCGATCCTGCGGTGGAGATTCCATCGCTCCATCGCGAGGGCAATGAGGAAACCGCCGATGAAAAGAAAGACGATGTAATTCATGTAGACCGGGGCAACCTCCTTCCCCGTCATGATTCCAAGGAGAGGAAATAATACGAGCGGGACCAGTGAGGTTGCGGCAAGGGGGATTGCATCGGAGATCCACCAGATTGCCATGAGCAGGGCAACTGCCGCCATTTTTCCAACGAGAGGGTTCCCGGGATCGATATTTCCGAAGAGCCACATCAACAAAAATGCGAAGATGCCGAGCCAGAATCCTAAGCTTTTGGCGATCGGTGAACGTTTTTTTGATCTGAGCATTTCCCCCATTGGTAGAAGATTGGTCAAAAGTTAGAAGCCTTGCAAGTCAGAGTGCAGGCCAAAAAACAGAGTAGTTCCGGTAATTTTCAAGATTGGGAGCCCCTAAATGTGAAAAAGTTGCGAATTGACCTCAAAAAGATCGTGACTAAACTCGCTCTCCCTGAAATTTGGTTTTGCTTCGAGGGTGGAATTTCAAAAAATCGCTGAACTTTCTCTTCGCAACGAATTTCAGGGACGCCTTGGCACGGAAGCTGAGCGTAATTTTCTACGAAAGTGGAATGTAACCGCGCGTAATGCGCTCTCCCGGCAACGGGAGAATAGGAAAAGTGTCTTTTTATAATGAGTAAATACCTGAATATCCCCAACGTCGAAAACACTCTGCATAAGCCGGAGCTCGAGCGAGATGCCTGTGGTGTCGGTGTCGTGGCGCACATCAAGGGCGAGCGGAGCCATCGGGTATTGCGTCTGGGATTGGATTCAGTTTGTAACGTGACGCACCGCGGAGCGGTGAATGCGGATGGGAAAACGGGAGACGGTGCAGGCGTCACGACCAATCTTCCCTACAAGATTTTCCTGCCGATAGCGGAGAAGCTGGGCACAAAGCTCAAAAACGAAGCCGACCTCGCGGTGGGTGTCTTTTTCCTTCCCCCAAATAATTCTGACGAGTTAAAGAAAGCTCAGGTCATCGCTGAAGGAGTTCTGCGAAATCGCAAGATTGGTATTATCGGCTGGCGTGACGTGCCCTCGGATCCATCGGCGCTTGGACAACAGGCGATCGATACGATGCCGGATATCAAGCAACTGCTCCTCTCGCGTCCAGATGGGATGGAGGACGATGAATTTGAGCGTCAGCTTTATCTTTCACGGCGTGAGATAGAGGACAAATCTTCCGATGAGCACATCAACGAGTTTTATGTTCCTTCGCTGAGCCATCGTCTTATCAGCTACAAGGGTTTTCTTGTCGCAACGGCTCTCGAGGAGCTCTACGACGATCTTCGCGATGAAAATTATGAGACGGCAATCTGTCTCTACCACCAGCGTTTTTCCACAAACACATTTCCAACCTGGGCGCTTGCGCAGCCTTTCCGTATGCTTTGTCACAATGGCGAGATCAATACGGTTCGCGGGAACCGCAACTGGTTGAACTCCCGAATCGGGCAGTTTGAAAGTGAGGTCTGGGGCGATGAGCTTCAGTATCTGAATCACGTTATTGATCCCGATGGCTCTGATTCTGCAAGTCTCGACGCGGCGCTGGAATTGCTCGTCCTTTCCGGCCGTTCAGTTCCGCACGCGATGTCAATGCTGGTTCCGCCAGCTTGGAGGATTGATCCGTTCACTTCCGAAGAAGTCGAGGATTTCTATCGTTATCACAGCTGCTTTGCGGAGCCGTGGGATGGGCCTGCCGCTCTCGCGTTTTCCGATGGAATGACGGTAGCCGCCTCACTCGATCGTAATGGTCTTCGCCCAGCCCGATACAAAATTACCAACGATGGAATTTTCGCTCTCGGTTCCGAGGTCGGCACCTGCTATCTCGCTGACGACACGGTTGAGAAAAAGGGGCGTCTTGCGCCCGGAGAAATGATCGTGGTTGATACAGTCAAAGGTGAAGTCGTATTCAACGATGAGATAAAGTCCCGTCTTGCTGCTCAGCAACCTTACGGGAAGTGGTTAAAGGAGCACCAAACTCCGTTTTCCGAGGTAGCACCGCTCGAGCCGCAAGCCAGTGAAGATCCGACTCACGATCCTCTGACACGTTCTCAGCTTCAGGTCTCGAATGGCTTGAACCAGGAGGAGCTGGATATGGTGATTACTCCGATGGCCAACTCGGGGATGGAAGCGATTTACTCGATGGGAGATGACGCGGCTCTTTCGGTGCTTTCCCGACAGCCAAAAATCCTCTTCGCGTATTTTAAACAGCTTTTTGCGCAGGTCACGAACCCGCCCATTGATCCGATTCGGGAATACCTCGTGATGTCTCTTGAAGTCGATTTCGGGCCGGAGCGAAATCTTCTCATTGAAGATCCTCTTCACGCTAAAGTGATCCATCTTGATTCCCCGTTTCTCTACACGCATCAGGTTGAAGCGTTAAAAGGCTACAAGGAATTCAAAACGGAAACGCTTGATACGACCTGGCCGCTTATGAGCGGGGCGAATGGTCTCAGTGACGCAATCGAAGCGCTCTGTGATCGAGCGGAAAAGGCAGTCGATGAGGGAGCTGAGACGATCATCCTCTCGGATCGCAAAATAAATCATGACCGCGTTGGAATTCCTTCGCTTCTAGCGGTCGGAGCAGTTCATCGTCACCTCGGGGCGGCGAGGAAACGAATGATGACAAGCATCATCGTCGACACCGCAGAGGCACGTGACACCCACCACATGGCTTGTTTGATTGGATTCGGTGCTACGGCGATTTGTCCGTGGCTCGCGCATGAGACGATCCACGAATTAGTTGAGAAGAATACGAAGAAAAAGTTCGAGGGTATTTCGCTTGAGACCGCTCTTACCAATTACCACAAGGCGCTGGAAAAAGGGGTTCTGAAGATCATGTCCAAGATGGGCATTTCGGTACTGAACTCCTATCAGGGTGCCCAGATTTTTGAGGCAGTCGGCATTTCTGATAGCGTTATTGATCGTTGTTTCCCGGGCACTCCTTCACAGATTGCTGGTGTTGGATTCTATGAAATTGGCGCGGAGAGCATCGCCCGACATACGTCGGCCTACAGTGATGCAGTTCCGAATGAAAATGGTGAATTGAACCTTGGCGATCCCGGCTTCTTTCGTTTCCGTCGCGATGGGGAAGTGCACGCTGTGAGTGGTGGCGTCATCAAAAACTTTCACACCTTCGTGAAGAGTGGAGACGCTGACGACTACGAGAAGTATCTCGAGGAGTTGAAGTTGAATCAGCCTCACGCCTTGCACGATCTTTTTGAATTGGTGCCTAATGATGAAGGTCCTATTTCGATTGATGAGGTGGAGCCCATTGAAAATGTCCGTCGCCGATTCACGACCGCGGCGATGTCGCTCGGCGCAATCAGTCCCGAAGCTCACGAGACACTCGCGATCGCAATGAATCGCATTGGAGGCAAGTCCGACAGTGGAGAGGGTGGAGAAGACCCAAGACGTTTCAAGCCCTATCCGAACGGTGACTGGGGTAATTCCAAGATCAAGCAGGTGGCCTCGGGTCGCTTTGGTGTCAGTGCCGAGTATCTCATGTCTGCCGAGGAGATTGAGATCAAGATGGCTCAGGGAGCGAAGCCCGGTGAGGGTGGACAGCTCCCGGGACATAAGGTGAACGGACTTATTGCGAAGCTGCGAAACACTCAGCCCGGCGTGACTTTGATCTCACCGCCGCCCCATCATGATATTTACTCGATCGAAGATCTCGCTCAGTTGATTCATGATCTCAAAGAGTTGAATCCGGCGGCGAAAGTGACGGTTAAACTCGTGGCAGAGTCTGGAGTAGGGACCATTGCGGCTGGTGTTGCGAAGGCAAACGCTGACGTGATTCTTGTTTCAGGTCATGATGGTGGAACGGGGGCATCACCCTTGAGTTCGATTAAGTATGCAGGCCTTCCCTGGGAAATCGGTATCGCCGAAACACAGCAGGTTCTCATGCTGAATGGTCTTCGTGATCGAGTCACGCTGAGGACAGATGGCGGTCTTCGTACCGGCAAAGACATTATTCATGCGGCTGTTCTGGGCGCTGAGGAATATAATTTTGGAACCATTGCGCTCATCGCAATGGGCTGTGTTTATGTCCGTCGCTGCCACCTGAACAACTGCCCCGTAGGCGTCGCGACGCAGGATCCGAAATATCGTGCCAAGTTCAAAGGCGAGGTTGACCACGTCGTCAATTTCTTCAATGCGGTGTCGCAGGAAGTTAGAGAGCACATGGCGACTTTGGGCGTGAGAAGTCTCGACGAGCTGATTGGGCACACGAAGTATTTACGACAGCGGAAGTTGTCGGATCACCCGAAGGCAAATCTCATCGACCTCAGTCGTATTCTTACGGATGTGGGAACTCAGATCGGTGAAGACATTCCGCGCATCGCGATGCAGGATCGGAATGACGGGAATCATGCTCCGCCCATTGATGATCAGATCATTGCTGATCTTGGCGATAAAATTGAGCGTAAAGAGTCTGCTCAGCTTAGCTATGAGGTGAAGAATACGCACCGGAACATAGGAACCAAGCTTTCGGGGATTGTTGCGAAAGAGCACGGCGATCATGGCTTGCCCGAGGGAACGCTGGATATCCAGTTGTCCGGTAGCGCGGGGCAGTCATTCGCGACTTTTCTTTGCGGGGGGATCCGCCTGACCCTCACCGGGGAAGCAAATGACTATGTTGGAAAAGGGATGGCAGGGGGAGAAATCCGGATCAAACCGAACACGGATCGTGCCTTTGTCGCATCTGAGAATTCCATCCTCGGCAATACCGTCATGTATGGGGCTTCCGGCGGTCATCTCTTTGCTAATGGCAGAGGTGGTGAGCGCTTCTGCGTTCGTAACTCCGGTGGTACAGCCGTGGTCGAGGGAATCGGTGATCATGGATGTGAATACATGACCAATGGAACTGTCGTCGTCCTCGGACCAACCGGGAAAAACTTCGGCGCTGGAATGAGTGGCGGAGAAGGCTACATCCTCGACGAAGATGGTCGGTTCGAGAAACTCTACAATCCTGAGATGGTCGAGATCGTTCGACTTGAGGAAACCGGTGTCCTTGCAGCCTCTCTGAAGAAACTTGTTGAGTCACACTTCGAAGCGACCGGCAGTGAAAAGGCGGAGTCGCTCCTGAAAGACTGGAGTGGATCTCTTGCGAAATTCTGGAGAGTCCAGCCAAAGGGTGGTCTTGCGGAGAAGCCTCTCGTTAAGGCAACCGGAAAGGCCGCGGCGAAGTAGTTGCGTTCAGATAATTCATTCATGAAGGGGCGGATCACGATTGATCCGCCCTTTTGTTTGTGGTTCGCTCTCAGGGTGCGCCCGTTTTTCTTACTACTCCTTGCCGGAGTTGGATCCGGCAGTATGGCGATCGGCCAGCTGAAAGAGATTCCGAATGCTCCCTCTCTGAGAGGCGGCGGGGAACCCGTGGCTATGGTGCCGACTTTCGAGCCGGGAAAGACCTACCGGTTTATCAGCGAAAATGTGATTCGCATGCAGTTGCCGGGGAAGGGAATTAAGGAGGCGAAGGTAGAGCAGCAGACTCGTTTCGATGCAACGTTGCGGTCAGATGGACGCGCGGGGGTGAGCCTTAAAGCCCGTATCGAAAGGCTGAAGGTTGACTTCCAGTCGGGAGAGAAACGGATCACCTACGACTCCTTTGACAAAGAGGATCGAGGATCACAATTGGGCCAGCATTTCCGAAATTCTCTGAATCGCTGGGTGGAATTGAAGATGAGCCCTCAGCTCGAGATTTTGGAAGTCAATTACGGTGGGCGCGAAGGCCTTGGAACGCTGCTCCCGGGTGTTCCTCAGTTCGGTCTTAATGAGGTAGAAAAGTTGGTCGCCGAGATTCCTCAGGGTCTGCCTGACGGCAAAGTTCGGCCGGGAGGATTCTGGCAACTGAACGGGGTTCGGGAAATTGCAGATTTGGGAGATCTCAGTTTCGAAGTTACCTATCGATATCGTGGCAACTCGACACATGAAACTCGACCGTGCTACGAAATTCAGGTGAGCGGCCAGTTGGGTGGCGATACCTTGATTCCCGGGGAAGGTGGAGCGTTGGCTGGCGGTGAGATGTCATTTCAAGGCACCTCGTTAAACGGTAGAATTCTTTTCGACCCAATGGAGTCAACGGTGCTCTTAAAAGAGCAATCGGTTAGCATGCTCCTGGAGTTACCTTCTCAGGAAGAAGGAATTCTCTATCAAGTCCCGGTCGAGCAACAGGCTAGAATTCGTCTTCTCCACGTCGTTCAGACGCCGTAAACTCAGGGTCAGGGAGGTGCCTGAGATAGAAAAGGATCATCTCCTCATAAAGATCATCGCCTCCCTCGGCGAGGACGTTGCCATGATAACCGGTCGAAATTTCGCGCCACTTTTTCTGGTTTGAGGGAGAGGCATCATAGACTTCCCGACCGTGGGAAACAGGAATCACTCCATCGAGAGATCCGTGAACGACGAAGATGGGAGTGATTGATTTTTTGACCGAATCGACCGGGGCAATCGCGTGGGGATTGAAGCCGGCGCGCCATCCTCCAACTTTCATGCAACACCAGGTGAGCCAGTCGGGAAGGTGACGATGGATCATGCGCCGACCGGAGCGCTCTACGATTTCCGGTAGACTTGCAAAGGGTGAGACGGCAACAATCGCTTCGGAGAGATCCATTGATTCGAGCGATTGTAAAGCAACAGCAGCGCCGAGCGAATTTCCGAAAAATCCGATCGGTCCGACCGCTCCTCCTTCGTTTGCGATCTTGGTGTGAAGTCCGGCAACAACTGAGCCGAGGTCATGAGATTCCAGTTTTCCAAAGGTGGAGTAGGTGCCTCCGCTTTTCCCGTGGGCCCGTGCATCGTAAACGACACAGCGAAAGTCAGCGGCGACGAATCGCTTTGCAATGGAGAGCATGTCTTCCTTCCGCCCGCCGCGGCCATGGAGAAGGATGATAGTAGCGCGCGGTTCGTTTTGGGCCGCAATCCCGTGCCCGATAAGACGATCAGCGATAGCCCGCGTGGTCGGAGCCGCGCCGGGTGTTGGAGAGCGAGTCGCGACGATACTTTTTAAAGTATGGCCGTCCCCGGTCTTGATCTCGAAATGATCGAGTGCCATTCCGTATTCGGCAGGAGCGGCAAGCAGATCGTAGTGACGTTGTTCCAGTGCGCGTCGATTTGGGACAATAAGACGGGTCGAGCCGATCCAGATCACTAAGGTAAGAAAAATACCGATGAGGAGAAGTGTCGCGGCGAGCGTGGGCATGATCTTTGATGCCCGGGATCGAGAGGGTTGTTGCATTCGCACTCTCTACGAGGACCTGAGTAGGAGTCTTTCGAGAAGCGCTAGTTCATTAGCTCGTAGCCGGTCACGCTGAGAGCATAGATGGCGGCAGTTTCGCTACGAAGAATGATAGGACCAAGCGATAGAGGAGAAAATCCTGCACTGACAGCAGTTGAAATCTCGGCCGGGGTGAAGTCACCTTCCGGACCGATCATGAGTGTGGCTTCAGTGGGGCGTGTCCCATGTTCTTCGCTCCATTCGGTAAGGATTCCTTTGAGCGTTTGCGCGCTTGCGCTGATCGCAGCGACGAGTCGAAACGAGTCCCCCGATTTTTTAACGAACTGATCAACGCTTTGAGGGACCTCTACGGTGGGGAGCCAATTCTGGCCGCACTGCTTGCAGGCTTCGATCGCTACTCTCTGCCACTTCTCCTGCTTCTTCTCGAGGTCCCCCGCATTCAACTGAACGACTGTTCGTTCAGAGAGGAGTGGGATGATTCGCGAGGCCCCGAGCTCGGTCGCCTTCTGAATGATGAGATCCATGTTCTTCCCCTTGGGAACTGCCTGTCCAATCGTAAGGCGTGCCGGTGGTGGGTCGGTCTGGCTTACGAGAAGCGACTTTAAGGCAACTTGCTTCCTGGATGTTTCGGTGATCTCCGCTTCGACTTCGAGACCTTCTCCATTGAAGACGATGACACGATCCCCGACAGCGCATCTCATGACGTCGAGACAATGATGTGCCTCTTCTTGAGGGAGAGTCAGGTTCTCCAAGTCCCACTCTGAGGCTGGAATGTAAAAACGATGCGTTGCCATGTTCCGGAAATGGCTTCATTAAACGTTTCTCTCTGATCTTGTCTACCAACGATTCACATGGCGCATCCGATTCCCTCGTCGAAAACCCCTCCGATTGAACGGTTGCGCGAAATCATGCATATCCTTCGAGCTCCCGGTGGATGCCCATGGGATGCTGAGCAGACTCATCAAAGTCTTGTCAAACACCTCATTGAAGAGGCTTACGAAGTCGCAGAAGCAATCGAAGGAGGTGATCGGAACGCTATTGTTGACGAACTCGGTGACCTGCTACTTCAACCTGTTTTTCATGCTGAAATTGCTTCCGAAAAGGGCAGCTTTGATCTCGATGATGTGGCTTCAGCAATCTGCGAGAAGTTGATTCGACGGCACCCGCACGTATTCGGAGATGCTTCAATTGAGGGTTCTGAGGCGGTCTTAACTCAATGGGAGAAGATAAAAGCGACCGAAAAATCAGGCGACGACCCCAAAGAGCGTTTTATCTCAAAAGCGAATGAGGGGCTTCCGGGACTCATGGCGGCTCAAAAGCTACAGAGCAAGGCTGCTAAAGTCGGGTTTGACTGGCCGGATCTAAAGCCGGTCGTGGCAAAGATTCATGAAGAATTGGATGAGGTGAAAGAGGCGCTGTCAGAAAAGGCGTCAGATAAGATCGGGGAGGAAATCGGCGATCTCTTGTTCGCTGTCGTCAATCTTGCGCGCAAGACAGGGCATGAAGCGGAATTGTTGATTCATCAAACGAATCGGAAATTTGTCTCAAGATTTCACGAGGTTGAAGATGAGATCATAGAATCGGGCAAATCTCTGGAAGAGGCTAGTTTAGAAGAAATGGATCAAGCCTGGAATTCAGCAAAAAGTCGCGAGAAATCAGAGGAATCCGGGCGTTAGAGGACTTCGAATGTTGATTTCGTAAGAATGTGACTTTTCGTTTACCGATTCAGTTTTCGACGTTATGTTTCTGAGTTGCTTTTTCTGGTTTCGAGATGACAGGATGTCGAATTCATTGAAGGCTATTTTTTACTTATCGGATGATTCAGCTCTCAAAGTCACTTTTGGCAGTCCTATCTTTGGCGACCCTTCTTGTTAGTGGTTGTGCCACTGATCCTGAAGGACCTGTCACGATTACGAAGGTGAACCCCTATCACCTCCAGCCTGGTGCTTTTGTTGAGTCAGACGACGAAATGATCGTGCATGAACATCGACGGCTCTTGCACGGTGCTGTTGATTCTTCGGACTACACGGAGAGGATGGGAAATTACTACACGATTTTCTGGGAATCGAAGAACAGAGTTCCTGCAACTGTTAAACTCGAGTATTGCCAGGCGACGACGGGTCCAAAGGTGTATTCGAAACAGATTCGGGTCCAGAACCCGAAACGAAAGAACGTCTCTAAGTTGAATGTGACCGGTGTGGAATATGAGAATCTCGGCAAGGTGACTCAGTGGAGGGCCTCAGTGATTGAGAACGGTTCGGAGGTAGCCGAGTATAGGTCCTTTCTTTGGAGGTAGTTTTCAGGCTGTAAGTTTTCGAATGAATCCTCCCCCATTCAACCTCCAGACAGCGAACGCGTCGAGCGCCTCAACAAACAATCCGAATTGGTGAGTGAGGAAAATTCCATCCGGGTAGGTTGCATTGGTTCCGTCGCCTGGGTCAGGATCGACGGGGCGGCGAATCATAATAACGCCGGCTGTATTCGGCAGTTTATGCAGGAATGCCTTCGCAAAGGTTGGAGGAAGTTCGTGATCGACCTCAATCATTGCCGCGGGATTGACTCTACCTTTATCGGCATGCTCTATCGCCATGCCGTGAGGCTTGATGACGAGAGCGACAGTGGAGGTCTCCTTGAAGTCATCAACGCCGGCGAGCGCAATGAGCGATCCATTCGCAAGCTTGGGCTGGACCGTCTCATTCAGATGGACCCGGAAGGCCTTCGCTGGAGGCGCGAGCAAGATCTGGTTCGTGAGAATCTTGCGATGCAGGATTCGTGCATTCCATTGAGCAAGCTGGAACACACACAAATGGTTCTTGATGCTCACGAGGCGTTAGTTCAGGCAAATCAGGAGAATGAGAGTCGATTCTGCGATGTGATCGATTTTCTCAAGCAGGATCTTGAGGCGCAAACTGTCGATAATTGACAGGTCAAAAAAGCCGATCATGGAACATTTCGTGTATGGCAGTGTTATTTTAGCGTTAGCCGCATTTTCGTTCTCATTGTGGTTTCGAGAACACCGCAAACTAACAGCCGTTTCCCGCGAGAAGACGGAGATTGAGGTGGAGGAGCGCCGGATGTTCGGATTCCTTCATGGACTGGGTGAGAAGCTTCAGGTCGATAACTCACCCACGAATATGCACCGCTATATTGTCGATGGTGTTGCCGAGGTGATCGACGCTGACAGCGGAATTCTCTACCTTCTCGATGGAGAATCAAAGCATCTCATACCGGTCTATCAAACCAAAAAGACCGCTCCGGTCGTTTCGGTTCCCTCGGAATACCTTGAGCTGGCTGATCAGAAGAAAGCCAAGAGTCTCTATCGGAGCTTCGTCAGGAGTTCGGCTGAGACCCTGACCGATTCTTTGATTGGGGATTCATTTTCATCGGATGATTTCACTTACGTGAAAGACATGGGAGGCCTTCACGCCTTTGAAAAGTCAGCTGCTTTTTTTCACGAGGGTCGCAGTTTTCTTGGCGTGTCTCTTATCTATGGGCAAAAGCGTGTCGGAGTCCTTGCGATGACGAGAGCAGAAGGAGGTTTCTCACTCAATGATCAGGAAGTCTTTTCCAGCGTTGCGGAACAGAGTTCCTTTACCCTCGGAAGTGCGATCATTCACGCGGAGGCAGCCGAGAAAAGGCGGCTCGAACAAGAGCTGAATCAAGCGAGTGAGATTCAGCGGGTCCTGCTTCCGCAACACAGTCCCGAATTGACCGACTATGAGATTGCTGCCGGCTATCAGGCCGCAAGAATCGTCAGTGGCGACTACTATGATTATCTACGGGTCGATGAGGATCGCTACGGGATTGCGATCGGAGATGTTTCCGGGAAAGGGATTGCCGCTTCTCTGATTATGGCAATGTGCCGATCAAATTTGCGAAGCCGCGCTGCTGATAATCTCTCGCCCGCATCAGTGTTGCATTCAGTGAATCGCTCGATCTTCCCTGATATCAAAGAGGATATGTTTGTGAGCCTGCTTTATCTGATCCTCGAGCGTGGATCGAATGAAGTGACTCTGGCTCGAGCGGGTCACGAGCCGCCGGTGCTCTACAGGCAGGCGACAAAGCAGATTGAGTTGATCGAACCACCGGGACTTGCGGCGGGAATCGATGAAGGTCCTGTCTTTAAGCGCTCCGTAAAAGATTTTCGGTTTCAAATGGAATCGGGGGATATTCTTCTTCTGTATACCGATGGTCTCATAGAGTCGGAGGCTAAGGATGGCGACGAGTTCGGCTCGGATCGACTTTGCGAAGCGGTTCAAAAATATTGTGAGCTTTCTTCAGAAGATCTTGTTTCGAAGATTCGAGCCGATGTGGCCGACTTTTCCACGGGGATGGCGCAAACAGACGACATCACCTTGATTGCGATCGAGAAAAGGTGAATAGTCCCGCCCCGAGGGCATCCCGCGTTATTAACGGGCTTTTCATGCACTCGTGTGGACTGAGATAGACATCAAGATGAGCAGTGTAGAAGAAGAACAGGAAGATCTAGAGGTGACCAATCCCGAGGCATCGGAGGAATCGGAGGTGGAAACACCCGAGGTGTTGGAAGCTGAGGCGGAGGCTTCTGAGCCCGAGCCGTCGACTCCTGCAGAAGAGGTAGAAAAGTGGAAGGATATGGCAGCAAGGTCGCAGGCCGAATTCGATAATTATCGGAAGCGCATGGCCCGGGAGAGGACTGAAGCGATCCTTTATGCGAACCGCAGCCTTCTTGAGCAACTTTTACCTGTGATTGATAACTTCGAAATGGGTTTGAAAGCGGCAAAGGACAGCGAAGGGGAGTCTTCGATGATCCTTCAGGGAATGTCGATGGTTCAAAAACAACTGGATGACTTTCTTACCGAACAAGGGGTCGAAGTGATCCCTTCGGATGGCCTTCCTTTTGACCCGAATCAGCATGAAGCCCTGAAACAGGAGGCCAGTGACAGCGTAGAATCCGGTCATGTCATTTACACGATGCGTCGGGGGTATCGTCTTAAGGATCGTATTCTGAGAGCCGCTAATGTCGTCGTTTCATCCGGTCCGGCAGAGGAAGCCTGATTTGTCGGTGACGACGAATCGAACATTCCAGATTTCCTAACATGGAGAAGAGAGATTATTACGAAGTTCTTGAGGTGACCCGTGAAGCGGACGGTACCACGATTAAGAAATCCTATCGGAAATTGGCGGTCCAATACCACCCTGACAAAAATCCAGATGACCCATCTGCTGAGGAAAAGTTCAAGGAGTTGGGTGAGGCCTACGAAATTTTGATGGATGACCAGAAGCGGGCAGCTTATGACCGCTACGGACACCGTGCTTTCAGTCAGGGGACTGGTGCTTCGGCTGGAGGTGGCTTTGGAGGAGGTGATCCGTTCGATATTTTCCGCGAAGTGTTCAAAGGCGGCGGTGGCGGCGGCGGTGGAAGTATTTTCGAAGAGTTTTTTGGCGGCGGGGGAGCCGGTCGTTCAGAGCGTCGAAAACGCGGATCTGATTTGCGATATGATCTTCAGATCACACTTGAGGAGGTCGAAACAGGGGTCGAGAAGGAGCTTAAGATCGAGCGATTGGTGGAGTGCGAAAGTTGCGACGGGTCTGGGGCCGACGGAGGCCGGGCTGACGTCAGTACCTGTTCCACCTGTGGCGGGGTAGGCCAGGTCATTACGAGTCGTGGTTTTTTCCAGGTTCAGCAGACTTGTCCAGACTGTGGCGGGGGAGGGGAGTCGATCTCTAATCCTTGTGAAGAATGTGAAGGCGAAGGTCGCGTTGACGGAAGTAGCCGAATCAAAATCAAGATCCCTGCCGGAATGATCGACAGTGGAAGACTTCGTTCTGTCGGACATGGCGATGCCGGCATGAAAGGCGGTAGCGCAGGAGACTTGTATGTCGTTACTCATGTGAAGAAACATGAG
>JARGOD010000163.1 GCA_029210205.1 Verrucomicrobiales bacterium
CCGGAACTGTCGATGACAATTTCAACGCCCAAACCAGCCCAGTCGATCTCCCCGGGCGAAGCAAATTCGCTGAAGCTGACAGGCTTTCCTTCGACCGAAAACCCCGCCTTCGTTGCTTCGATGTCTCGATCCCACCGACCATGCACGGTGTCGAATTCCAAAAGATGAGCCGCAAGCTCGGCGCCCCCTTTCAGTTCGTTCACATGAACGATGTCAATGTCAGGGTTGTCGAATGCAGCCCGAAAAGCGAGTCGCCCGATTCGGCCGAAGCCGTTTATTCCAATTTTTATTCCCATGTTTATGATTCGTAGAAATCCGAAATTAACTGCAGCAGCCCTCTTTCTCACTGCGCTCAGGCAAACAGAGTTCCAAGTTCCCCTGACAACAATCTTTTGTCAGAAAAGTCATTAGCTGCTGAATCCCCTGCTTGCGGATCGAATAAGTGATCGAGCGCCCATTTCGCTCAGAAATGATCAATCCCGCCTGAGTCAGCTCTTTCAAATGAAAGGACATGGTAGGTTTAGGAACACTCAACTTTCGCGACAAGTCCCCGGCGCACATTCCCTCTCCACCTACTTTCACAAGAAGACGAAAGGCTTTCAACCTCGCCGGTTGCGCAAGCGCACCAAGAGCATCAACGGCATCATTTAGTTTCATAGTTATGGAATAATCAAATCACTGAGATCGAACTCTTCAAGCAACAACTGCTGATATCTCTGCAACAGTGTTGTCACAGAAACGCAATCACCAACCGTGGAAATGCCCCACCTGCGGAGAAGGGCAGGAATCTTGTCTCACCTTGCGCTACAACACGGCGAAAAGCCGAGAGCCGGAAAAACTCTCTGCGCCATCATCTTCTCATCATGTTCGCAATGCCATGGTTAAACCAGCCCGCTCAATTGCGGATCAACTCCAACCCGATAGAATAATGAAATTAAAAAACACACTAGCCTTTGCCTTTCTTTGCTCAGCGTTACCCCTGTCTGCCCTCGCTAATCCCGGAGACGGCGACAAAGACGGCCCCAAAGACCTGGAAGTAGTTTTTGGGAAGCTTGATAAAAATGACGATGGTCACCTTGGCCTCGTCGAATTCTCGAAAAGCAATCGCATGGAGAACAAAAAACCCGAAGCTGTAGCCAAGGCATTCGAAGAGCGGGACCTCAACAGTAATGGTGAACTTTCACTTCGTGAATTTGAGAAAACCTTTCACGAGGGAAAGCGCGGAGCCGGTAAGGGCAAAGGAAAAAAGGGTGGTAAAGGGAAGAAAAGCGGTAAAGGAGGCAAGAGCTGAGGCTCCGCCGAAGCGAACCTTCAAGCTTTGATCTTTTCGATTCAACAGGGTACGGTCGATGACCTGACCCTGTTGAATCGATTTTTTGCGTTCATGAAACTCCTTCTTGTAGAAGACTCCCAGCGCCTCCGTGAGACGCTGGAACTTGCGTTACGTCGTTCCGGATATCGGGTCGATGCAACAGACGATGGCCGGGAAGGTCTTGAGCTGGCGCAGGACCGTGAATACGACGCCGCGATTCTCGATATCATGCTCCCCTCACTCGACGGGGTCAGCGTTCTCAAGCAGCTAAGACAGGATGGGATTGAGACACCGGTCATCTTCCTTACGGCTCGGGATCAAATCGAGGACCGTGTCGACGGCCTCCGGTCGGGAGCCGACGACTATCTCGTCAAACCCTTTGCGCTCGATGAGCTTCTTGCCCGGGTCGAAGTGCTCTGCCGACGTTCTTACCAGAAGGCCGACAACGAAGTCCAAGTCGAGGATCTCATCCTCGACACGGCGGCCCGAACCGTCCGGAGATCCGGAAGCAATCTCGACCTTACCGCCCGGGAGTTTTCGCTACTCGAGTATCTCATGCTCCGCTCCGGGCAGGTCGTGACTCGCACGCAAATCGAAGAGCACATCTATGACGAACTGGTTTCACCGATGAGCAATGTCGTCGACTCTACGATCTATGCGCTTCGAAAAAAACTCTCTGTCACCCCGGATTCAATCCCCCTGATCCATACCCGGCGCGGACATGGCTATGTTTTAGAACGAAAAGCCTGAGCCACGATGACTTCCATCCAACGGCGTCTTTCCCTCTGGTTTCTCGGCAGCCTTGCCCTGCTCTGGATCCTTGCCGCGACGGGAGTCTATCTTGCCGTTAGAAACAGCCTCATCACCTCGATTGATGCAGAACTGGCAGTAGATGCTCGCGGGGTCAGGTTTGCGGTAAAAGGAAATGATACCGGCGAGCGGAACATTCCCGGCAATCGGAGATTGCGATCAATCCTGCCGGCATTTGATGATCCCGAAGGAAACAAATATTATCAGCTCTGGGATGACGACGGAACGATCTCGGCACGCTCACCCAGCCTTGGCGATCGGGAATTCGATTTCCCCGGAAGGATGGCCACGACCGCAGCCACCTTCCACAGCACGAAACTTGAGAAAGCGGGAGAGGTTCGCGCACTCCTGCTGATGACGCCGCCCGGCGGAAAGGGAAAAGGGACGGGAACTGGCTTCAAAGGCAAAGGAAAGCCGAAAACTGAAGTTCGAGTCACCAGTCCTGCGGTGATCACGCTGATCGCAAAAGACATGGACACGGTCACCGAGACCCTGCGATCACTGGCGGGAGGGCTTGCGCTCGTTGGGGCGCTACTTCTCGGGGGCGCGGTGTTTCTCGTTCGGCTCGGAGTCCAACAAAGTCTCGCCCCCTTGCGACGCCTCGCTCGCGAAACGAGAAATGTCGATGCCTCCTCGTTGCATGAACGCTTTGACGACGGAGGTGCCCCGCTCGAGTTGCAGCCAGTCTACTCACACTTGAATGACCTCATCGCCCGTCTCGAGTCGAGCTTTGAGAGGGAACGTCAGTTCAACGCTGATCTCGCTCACGAGATGCGAACGCCTGTCGCCGAGCTTCGCATGATGAATGAAGTGGCCCTCAAATGGGAAGATCAAGCCGGCGAGGCAACGCACCAGTCATCTCTCGACATTGCGAAACAACTGGAGTCCATCATCGACACCCTGCTCACTCTGGCTCGTTGCGAATCCGGAGAGCTTTCGCCTACGCAGGAGTCCGTCTCGATCACGACGCTGGTGAATGAAGTCTGGTCAATCCATCGTCGGATGGCGGACACGCGGCAGCTTCAAGTCGAGCTTCCCTCGACCAACATTGAGTATTCCGTCGCCACTGATCCCCGTCTGTTTCGCCACATCGTTTCAAACCTGATCTCCAATGCCGTCGCCTATGCGCCGGAGAAGAGCTGGATCGCGATTCGCTCCTCTCCCGGCAACCTTTCCGTTTCGAACCTCGCCCCCGAACTGAAACTGGAAGACCTTGAGCATCTATGTCAGCGCTACTGGCGAAAAGATGCCTCCCGTTCAGGGGGCGCCCACACCGGCCTCGGGCTCTCGCTCGCGCAGGCCTGTGCCGAGCTTTGCGACATGACACTTGAGCCGGCGCTTGAGCAGGGCGTGCTTACCATGACAGTTCAATTCCCAACGGAATAATCCGTTCCTTGTGGCATCCTCTTTCCATGATTCTGAGGTGCTACCTCAGTCGGTGACAAAACCTACCGCCAAAGGAGCGATAATGCGCACCCTGCCCTAACGCATCTACCTTCGGATATCACTGGCATTGCGGATTGAACCACGCATCGTTAGGCCATGAAGCGATTCCCACTCTTCTTACTGATCGCCGCTTTGACCTTCAGCGGCAGTTTGACGTCCCCTTCCCTCTTTGCCGAGGCCTCCAAGCCAAACCCGAACAACGAAAAAAAGGAGGAGGTCACCGGCCAGATCAAACGCATTCACCCTTACGCTCTCAAATTAATTCTCAAGGGTGAGACCGAAGAAGCCATCGCCTATCTTGAGGAAACCGAAGCCGCCAACACAAACCCGGAACACACGAAACTCCTGCTCGATATCGTAACCGGTGCCCCTGACGCCTGGCAGTTCGACGCGGCAACGTGGCCTTGGGAGCGAACCCTTCCTGACACGTCACTGAAAACGGAGGCACCGACCGATAAGTTCACCATCGCCTTCGGAGGAGGCGCCGGCTATGTGCCTGAGTTCGAACGCATGTGGAACACGATCGGTTCGGTCGATCCAAGAGCTGTCTTATTGTTAGGCGACAATGTCTACATTGATGATCCTGAAACCCCTGAAATGCAGCGCTTCCACTACTTCCGCCGGCAGAGCCAGCCGGAATGGGCCGCCCTGGCGAAGCAGGTTCCGATCTATGGCATCTGGGATGATCACGACTTCACCACGAACGACGGCTGGGGTGGCCCCGAGATCGAGGAGCCGTCGTGGAAACGCGAAGTGTGGGAGATCTTCAAAGAGAACTGGGACAATCCCTACTATGGCGGCGGCGAAGAGAATCCGGGCTGCTGGTTCGACTTCCGAATTGGCGACGTGCACTTCATTCTCATGGACGGGCGCTACTACCGTGAATCGCCGAGAACCGAGAACCCCTCCATGCTGGGGCCAGTGCAGTTGAAGTGGCTGAAGGAAACACTCCAGAGCGAACCGGCGACGTTTAAAGTGCTTTGCTGCAACGTTCCCATGGCAAAGGACGTGAAGCCAAGGTCAAAGGACACATGGGACGGCTACAGCTCCGAGCGACAGGAGATCTACGAATTCATCGCCGAAGAAGAGATCCCCGGCGTCCTCATTCTTTCTGCGGATCGTCATCGATCCGACGCTTACAAAATCGATACCGGGATCGAAGGAATGTATCCACTTTTCGAGTTCAGTTCCTCCCGCCTGACGAACCAACACGTGCACGCACTCATCGATTCTTCACTCTTCGGCTACAACGAGAAGCAGTCGTTCGGAAAAGTCGACTTCGACCTGACGGCCGAAGACCCGACCGTGACCTACACGATCATGAGCATCGATGGCGAAGCGATACACACTCTTGAAGTGAAACTGAGTGACTTGAAGTTTTGACGAGAGCCTTTTTCTGGAGCGCTCGCGCAAGAACGAAAAAATTGGCGGAGAGGGAAGGAATCGAACCAACCCCGGTAAGGATCACTCACCGACAA
>JARGOD010000164.1 GCA_029210205.1 Verrucomicrobiales bacterium
TTTTTAAACCAGGGAGGGTGTTGGCTTCCTTGTCAGGTCTCATAAGCCTGACCACGCGGGTTCAGCCGAGTCTTGCGAGACAGATTGCCTGGAAGGGCAACCCGCAGGGCGAGCGTAGCGAGTCAATTCCCGCCCCTGGAACCATTTTGCTCCTCCGTGGCAGGCATAGAAATGCGCTCCTCTTGTAAAGGAGATCATGTCGGTGCGAATCCGACCGGAGGCACCATTTCGTCCCTGTAGTGTATCGGCTTAACACACCTGACTTTCTATCAGGTAAGCCGGGTTCGATTCCCGGCAGGGATGCCAATTCCCGAGTAGCACAACAGTTAGTGCACCGGACTTTGACTCCGGGGATCACGGTGCAATTCCGTGCTCGGGTACCAATTTTTAAATCATCCAGCAGTGAGGCATGGAGATACTTCGGTTTAGATCCGCGAGGTCGTGGGTTCGAATCCCACCCTCCCGACTTCGGGAGGTAGCTCAGAGGTAGAGCACGTATCATTCTCCCGCCGTTTTTCTCTGGATCACCTTTTTACCCCTTTGGGGCAGTGAAGATCAGGGCTACTTCGGCCGCGTAATGGCCTACCACGACCGCCGTTAAACCGATGCGAGTTGGCAGCGCATCAAAGTGAGGAACCCGGTGAAAGCCGAGGAGCTGGTTCGACTCCAGACGACATCCCTGATCACCAATTCTCCCCATTCTCTTTCCGCGTTGCATTCGGCATCGCGGACTTAACCCAACCTGAACCATCGAAAGGAGGTGACGAACCCCATCATGAAATTCAATCAATTACTCAAACGAAAAACAAGGCAGCCGAACACGCGAAACCTGGCCGGTGGTCAGGCGCACTCACAGTCTCAGAAGTTGGAGCTGATCTCGGTCATGCTCACCAGCTTCCTCGAAAATCAGTTCTATCGATCCGGCGATGAAACGGCGCGGCGATTGGCTCAATTGATCGATCAAACGGTCGACAAAGAGTTCGTCGCCAAAGCGGCCCTCTATGCGCGACGCGAAGCAGGAATGCGTTCCGTTTCGCATCTCGTTGCCGGCGAGCTAGCCCATTCGGTGAAAGGGCAGGAATGGACGAAGCGTTTCTTCGAGAAGATTGTTTTCCGCGCGGATGATGTGCTGGAAATCCTCGCCTACTGCCTCGCCGTATACGGGAAACCGATTCCGAATGCCCTCAAGAAAGGGCTCGGTCAGGCGCTGGCAGGACTCGATGAGTATCAACTCTCGAAGTATCGTCGTGATGCTGCTCAACTGAAAATGGTCGATGCGGTGAACCTGGTTCACCCTCCTCACACTGAGGCGATCCGCCGACTGGTCGAGGGAACCCTCGCTCCTGCGGAAACATGGGAGACGAAGCTCACTCGCGCCGGGCAGGAAGCGAAATCAGACCGTGACAAAGAAGCTCGTAAGGCGCAAGCCTGGGTATCTTTGATCCGCGGAAAGAAGATCGGCTACTTCGCGTTGCTGCGGAACTTGCGAAACATTCTTGAGCAGGCTCCGGAGCTGACTGATGAGGTAGCGAAGTTGCTTCAAAACGAAACGCTGATCCAGCGATCGTTGGTTCTCCCTTTTCGTTTCCGGACCGCTCTTGACGTGGTCGAGAATATCGAGATCCCGGGCGGAGCTCGTCGAAAGGTCGTGAAAGCGCTCAACGTGGCGGTTGATCGATCGCTGGTGAACGTCCCTCGTTTCGGCGGACGGACGCTGGTTGCGATGGACTGCTCCGGTTCGATGCTTGGGCGTCCGATGAAAGTCGGATCGCTCTTTGCCTCGGTGCTTTACAAAACGAATGAGGCCGACCTGATGCTTTTTGCCGGCGACGCCCGTTTTGAACGCTTCAACCCTGACGATGCGACTTTGTCCATTGCTCAACGGATTGAAGCGAAAGCGCAATGGAGCGGAACCAACTTCCACTCGATCTTTCAGCGTGCGTCTCGCGCCTATGATCGAATCATCATCCTGTCTAATATGCAGGCATGGATGGGGCATTGGACTCCGAAGGTCGAGTTCGACCGCTACGTGCAGAAAGTGGGGAAACGTCCCCGTGTTTTCACGTTCGACCTGGCCGGGTATGGATCGATTCAGTTCCCAGAACAGGACGTCTATGCCCTTGCCGGGTTTTCGGATAAAGCCCTCGAAACGATGCGGTTTCTTGAGCAGGACAAACATGCCCTCGTTCGGGAAATCGAATCCATCAACTTGTAGCCATGGCGGGACCGGGTGGTCCCGCCATTCTCACTGGAAAGGAGGTGGCGGGGTGTTTCCTTTGGGAAGCGCCCCGTCTGATCCTCTCATTTATTTTTAATCACTTAACAGGGTCAGGTCAGTGACCTATCCCTGTTCACTTTTTGCCCTGACATGAGCACATCAATACTCGATTTAAAGACCGTGCTTGTTCTCAACCGGAACTGGCAGGCGATCAACACACGAACTCCCGCGGATGCAATTTGCCAGATGGCATCCGATGTCGCGACGGCGCTTGATATTCAGAGCGACGACGAGGGCGGGGTCAGTCACATGATTCCCACGAAGTGGGAGGAATGGCAGGATCTGCCGATTCGTGAAGACGATGCGAGCATTGGCACGTCGCGCGGAAGCATTCGCGTGCCGACCGTCATTGTCGTTTCAAACTTTGCCAAGGTGCCGAAGAAGCGTCCGAAGTTCAGTTCACGTTCGCTCTGGCAACGTGACGGAGGGCGATGCCAGTACACTGGTCGTCGACTCGATCAGGGAGAGGGGAACATTGACCACGTCATGCCCCGTTCCCGAGGAGGGGAAACAAGCTGGGAAAACTGCGTAATTTCGGCGCGTGAGGTGAACTCGCGCAAAGCGGACCGGACTCCGGAGGAGGCTGGAATGCGACTGCTGAAAGTGCCGCGTGAACCGGCCGAACTCCCTGTCACGGCCCTGCTACAGAACACTCACGGGATCCCCGACTGGGATCCGTTTCTGTGGCGATGAAAACTCTTTCTCTGTCGTGCGGTCTCAACGGGTGTCCCTGAGAGATTCCGCCTGTTGGCAGGAAAATATAGGTAGCTCACTGGTAGAGCGGAAGACTCTTAATCTTCCGGTAGCCGGTTCGATTCCGGCCCTCTGGTTTGGATAACCATACTCACACCGAACCCTTTCACGTCCGACCAACCATCCTCGGTTGATCAGTCGTCCGAACGCTTTGTGAAGACGGCCTCTCGTCGTCGCCGATCCGTGACCTGTCACAGATTCGCCGATGACTGATGCCGCTCTTCCCGCGGGGAGACGATGACGTGGAAGGGGGAGGTCTTTCCCCATTTCAATGAAGAACGAACACCGCTTTCTACTCTTGAATTAGAATTTTGTTAGAAAGGAAAAAAGAAAAATGGAAACTGCTATTGTTATTATCACTACTGCTGTCGCGATCATCATCTGGGTACTTGGCGTCAAGTTGACTCGCGAGATGCTCGAGACCGTGACGATCTGGGATTATCAGGTCGGCCTGCACTTCAAGGACGGGCGTTTCATCGAAACGCTTGAGTCCGGGAAACATCGTCTCTGGGGGCGTGGACATTCTGTTCTACTCTTCGACTCCCGTATCACTGAAATGGTGGTCCAGGGTCAGGAGTTGATCACGTCT
Organism: Verrucomicrobiales bacterium; assembly: GCA_029210205.1. Lineage (GTDB taxonomy): Bacteria > Verrucomicrobiota > Verrucomicrobiia > Verrucomicrobiales > DEV007 > Arctic95D-9. Next base: position 3,621 of record JARGOD010000164.1, read on the forward strand.
GACACCGCTACGGTGAAGCTGACGGCGGTCTCTCAATTTAAAATTGCGGATGCGCTGAAGTTTCACCAGGAAGCTGAGAATGCTCATGGCGCGCTCTACACGCAGATCCAACTGGCGATGCGCGAGCTCATCGGTGGACTCGACCTGGATGCGATCCTCGAGCGCAAAGTTGACTTCGGAAAGACTCTCTTGAAGGGCGTTGCGGAAACGGCTTTGGCCGAGCTCGGGATCGAAGTGGTCCGAATCGAGATTCGCGATGTCATCCTCGGAGGCGAGCTGAAGACTTCCTACGCAGGAGTCATCACTGCCCGCAAGGAAGCGCAAGCGAAGCAGGAGCGAGCCCGCGGAGACGCGGCGGCGCTGCGAACTTTCGCGAACGCGGCCCGCGTCTACGAAACCAACCCGGAGCTGTTCCGACTGCGTTACCTCGAGACGCTCAAGGAACTGGGAGCCGGATACGGAAACCAACTTATTGTCGGTGTCCCTGAGGACCTGATGGGGTTGGTGAAGAAAGAAACTTAATCCACGAACCGCCTCACGCTGACTGCAGAGTGAGGCGGTTCATCTTTTTCGACGAGATGATTCCTAAACACACCCCGGAAGAAATAGCGCGCTTGGCCAGGCAGCGGCAGAAGATCCGTGAGGAAAAAGCGCTGCTGCATCTTGTTGAGGAGAGGCAGAAGCTCAGTCGCGTTCTCTGGGGAGCGCCGCTGGTGGAATTGGAGAAGCCCTATCAGCGCGGATGGTATCGGGAGTTTGAACTGACTGACGCCGCGAAGCGGCGGAAGGATGCCGATCGTCTCGAAGAACTACTGACGTTGGTGAATCGAGTGGAATGCTGTCGGCATGGGAAGTTTCTGTGCTACGACCAGGACTTTAAGAAGAGAGTTCCGAAGAAGCATGGTTTGAAACGCTTTCGACTTTGCGAATTTAGGAAGCTGAGTTTGCCGAACTCTCTTTATGGCTACTTCAGGCTGACGGGAACGTTTCGACCGCTGACAAAGGAGTTCGTGGAAGAGCTTCCTGCTCGGTGGTCAGGCAAGGTGGTGGTGAGGTGTTCCCATTACTTTGCCTCTGTCACGAAACCGCTGATCATCACGCAGCAGCGGGTCGATATGCCGCGAGTTCGTTCACGAATTGATGAAATTGAGAATCACTTCGAGCGCTCGAATGGATGGGGGAGGTATCGAAGGTTGAGGGGTGAAAGCTGGCGATGGTATGACTACACGACTTCTCTTTCGGAACGGCGAGGGAGGGAAGCAGAGAAAGAGATGAGGGAGGGCACGACAGACGTCGTGCCTTTTTCTTTGTTGGGATGGATTTGAAGAGGGCAGGAATGCCCTCTCTACGG
>JARGOD010000027.1 GCA_029210205.1 Verrucomicrobiales bacterium
TCAGCCTCAGGGCTTCGAGAGTGAGACGTTGGAGTGAGGCCTTCAGGCCTTGGCGGAAGAAATCGTTCCCGCATCGGAAAGGCCTGAAGGCCTCACTCCAGCCCCATCAGTCTCTCCGTTCCAGCGTCACGACGCATTCCAAGTGCCTCGTCTGAGGAAACAAATCGAAGGGCTGTATCTTCGTAATCTCATAATGGTCCTTCATCTGTTCAAGATCACGAATCTGGGTCGCCGGATTGCAGCTCACGTAGACGACTCGCTTCGGACCGAACTCGATGAGCTGCTCCAAAAACTCAGGACTGCTTCCTTTTCTCGGAGGATCAATGACGACGGCGGTTTTCCCGGCAGGGTATTTCACTTCCGCGAAGATGTTCGTCGCATCCCCCTGGATGAAGGTGCAATTCTCGGTCCCGTTCTGACTGGCATTGCGTTTTGCCCAATCGATCGATGACTCGCTGATTTCAATACCGACGGCTTCCTTGAAATCCCGCGCCGCACTGAGGCAAAAGAGACCCGAACCGCAATAAGCATCGACGAGATACTCAACTCCGCCTTCACCCAGGGCCTCCGATTTCACGTGATTGGCAAAGGCCGGGAGAATGTGCGGGTTGTTCTGAAAGAACTCACCGGCATGGAAAGAGAAGCGGAGGTCACCGACCATTTCCTCGCACATCTCCGTCGGGTCGGTGCAAACGTAGCCGTCAATGGAGTCACGAAGGAGAAGCGTCGCTCCTTTCTTGTAGCTTTTCGCATTGGCGGTGACACGCGCACGCACTTCAGGCAGCTTTTCATTGATCGTGTCTGATGCAATCGGACAGCTCGTGACATCGAGGACCTGCTGACGCCGATCCTGCAGGAGGAAGCCGATCGGTCCCATGCTTCCGTCCTTCGGACGCTGGAAGTGCGGCGTGATCTTTGACCGATACCCGTAGGTAACGGGGGAGGGGAAGACCGGAGAAACCGGAAACTCGATTCCCGCCATGCGACGGAGCAGTTCCGAGACTTGGTCCTGCTTCCAGTCGAGCTGCGCCTCGTAGGAAAAGTTCTGATACTGGCAACCGCCACATTGCCCGAAAAGCGGACATACGGGCTCGACACGGTGGGGAGAAGGCTCGATCACCTCAATCAAATCCGCTTCTGAGAAATTAGCACTGTTTCGGAAGACCCGTGCCTTCACTTTTTCATTAGGAAGTGCGTGCGAAACAAAAATGACCCAGTCATTGATTCGCCCAACGCCTTTTCCAAGGTTAGTCAGGGAATCAATCTCGAGGATAATTTCCTCGTGATAATCGTAAGGGTCAGGGTTGAACTTTTTCGGCTTTCTCGACATGGCATTGAAGATGCTAGGCAAACTACGCAATCTTCCCCCGACCGCTTTAGAAATTTCATTCTTAGCTTACACTATTTCGTGATGCCGTCAGAACGAACCACTTACACGACCGACTCAAACGAGATTTCTCAGATTCTTGGAGCCTCTCACGCAGACCCTTTCGGGTTTCTGGGGCTCCACGAGAACACGGCTGGGAAGGGAATGGTCCTGCGAGTTTTCCGTCCCGAGACCTCCGGAGTTTCTCTGATTCCTTCGGGCGGTTCCCCTGTCGAAATGACGAGTCTGGATCCTGCCGGTTTCTACGAAATAGTTCTCCCGGAAGCGGAGGAGCGTTTCAGCTACGAGCTGCAATTTAAGTTTAAAAGCGGTGAGAGTCTCACCATGGCCGATCCCTACTCGTTCGGACCGATCCTCGGCGAACAGGACCTCCACTTTTTCGGAGAGGGAAACCATCGTCATCTCTACGACTGCATGGGTGCTCACCTTAAGAAGGTCGGCGAAACAGCCGGAATCCACTTCGCGGTCTGGGCGCCCAACGCTCACCGCGTCAGCGTCGTCGGTGATTTTAACGTTTGGGACGGACGCGTTCACCCAATGCGGAACCACAACGGAACCTGGGAGATCTTCCTCCCGGGGATTGCGACAGGCGAACACTACAAATTTGAGATCGTCGGCGCAGAGGGAAACCTCTTTGTGAAGAGCGACCCGTATGCCTTCTTCTCTCAACATGGCACCCAGACGGCGAGCATCACTTATGACCTCGATCGATACCTGTGGAAGGACGAAGACTGGATGCAAAAGCGCGCCGAGTCTGATCCCTATCACGGACCCATGTCGATCTACGAAGTCCACCTCGGATCCTGGAAGCGCCGCTTTGAAGAAGAGAATCGCTTTCTCACCTACCTCGAGCTCGCCGACGAGCTTGTCGATTACGTCGAGGAGATGGGTTACACCCACATCGAGCTCATGCCGGTCGCGGAATTTCCTTTCGACGGGTCGTGGGGCTATCAGGTCTGTGGCTATTTTGCGCCGACAAGTCGCTTTGGTTCTCCGGATGAATTCCGAGAGTTCGTCGACCGCTGCCACCAGCGTGGTATTGGAGTCATCGTCGACTGGGTCCCTGCCCACTTCCCGAAAGATGCGCATGGTCTCGCCAAGTTCGATGGCACCGCGCTCTACGAGCACGCCGACCCGAGACAGGGCGAGCATGCTGACTGGGGCACGCTGATCTTCAATTTCGGTCGCAACGAAGTCCGGAACTTCCTGATCAGCAATGCGATGTTCTGGCTGAAAGAATTTCATATCGACGGTCTCCGCGTCGACGCCGTCGCCTCACTGCTCTATCTCGACTACTCGCGCGAGGAGGGGCAATGGATCCCGAATCAATATGGTGGCCGCGAAAATATCGAAGCGATCGAATTCTTGAAGCAGCTGAATCAGGTCTGCTACGAGGAGAATCCGGGAATCATGACTATCGCCGAGGAATCCACTGCTTTCCCCGGCGTCTCCCGTCCCGTTGACACTGGCGGTCTCGGGTTTGGATTCAAGTGGAACATGGGCTGGATGAATGACTCGCTCAGCTACATGGAGCACGAGCCGGTCCACCGAAAGTATCACCACGGGATGGCCACCTTTTCGATGATCTATGCCTATCACGAAAATTATGTTCTCGTTCTGAGCCACGACGAAGTCGTTCATGGCAAAGGATCACTGATTCAAAAAATGCCCGGTGACCGCTGGCAGCAATTAGCGAATGCCCGCATGTTCCTCTCCTGGATGTTTGCGCACCCGGGTAAGAAACTCCTGTTTCAGGGCATCGATATCGGCCAGTCAGAAGAATGGAATCACAATCAAAGCCTTCCGTGGCATCTTCTTGATTATCAGGAACATGTTGGATTTCAACGCATCGTTAAAGACCTGAACCATCTCTACGTTGCCGAACCTGCTCTGCATGAACTCGATCATGAGCCCGGCGGTTTCGAGTGGATCGATCATGGAGATGCCAAGCACAGCCTTTTTACTTTCATCCGCCGCAGTATAAGTGGAGAAACAATTATCGTGGCCGTGAACGCCACTCCAGTGCCACGCGAGGGATATCATCTCGGTGTTCCCGAAGGAGGCTTCTACGAGGAAATTCTGAACTCAGATTCGGAGATTTACGGAGGCGCAAACGTCGGATCAGGCGGTGGCATTCCTTCGCAGGACCATGAAGCTCACGGGCGACCTCAGTCGATCCAAGTGAACATCCCGCCTCTCGGCACCGTGATTTTCAAAAAACGCGCCGTCTGAGGAAACGAAAAACGGAGGGCAGAAGCCCTCCGTTTTCGAAAGTTAAGCTACCGTTCGAGGCAGCACTATCTGATCTGTCCGATCAATGATAGTAGTAGTTTCGGCGAGCGCGCTTCTTGGAAATTTCTGAACCGGCAACGGCACCAATCGCGCCACCAATGAGGGCTCCGGTTCCATCACCAATAAGGGCGCCTGTTCCAGCACCAATGGCACCACCGACTAAAGCTCCGCGCTCACCGGGAGTGCAGGAAACGGCGCCAAGGCCAAGGAGAGCGCAAGCGCCCATGAGTGTTGCTTTTCCGTACTTTTTCATATCTGACTAGGTAATTGAGTTATCGACTTGGTTTCTGTTTATGCTGAATAGCCGATCCTCGTTCGACGAACGACCTTGATTCATTATTTAAACAATATCACTTCAGCAGATTCATCAAGAAGAAGCGAGGTAAAAACTGTTTCGATTTTGGGCAAATCGGTCTTCCGCAAAAATCCTTGCCCCACCGACCTATTCGGCGGATAAAGACTCTGCACTCTTCGGGCAGCAATTGACCGATCACGATAGAACACGCTTATGGCCGACAATTCATCAAGCTCCAGTCCGCTCGTCGGAATCATCATGGGCAGCACATCCGACTGGCCGACGATGTCTAAAGCCGCCGCGGTTCTCAATGATTTCGGCATTCCCTTTGAATCGAAAGTCGTCAGTGCACACCGCACCCCGGAATTACTCTACGACTACTCCAAATCAGCACGCGAACGTGGGCTGAAATGCATCATCGCCGGAGCTGGCGGGGCGGCACACCTTCCGGGAATGGCCTCGGCCCTCACCACCGTCCCTGTTCTTGCGGTACCGGTGAAATCACGCGTCCTCAACGGCGTTGACTCGCTTCTATCCATCGTGCAGATGCCTGCCGGGATTCCCACGGCGACTTTTGCAATCGGAGAGGCAGGTGCCACCAATGCGGGTCTCTTTGCTGTCTCGCTCCTCGCAAACGAAGATGAAGAAGTCAGTCGAAAACTGATCAGCTACCGCGAATCGCTTCGCGCGAAAGTGGAAGCCTCTGAACTGCCGTCTCTCGACGAAGAGGCATGAGTTCGAAGGTAACTCTTCCCGGCTCAACGATCGGCATCCTCGGAGGTGGCCAGCTTGGCCGCATGCTTACGATCGTGGCAAAACGCATGGGCTATCGCGTCGTGAGCTGGGTCGGAGGCCCTGACAACGGACCGGCCGGCCTTGCAGATCTCATCATCGAGGACGCCTTCGACCGCGCCGAAGGCCTCGCTCGTTTTCTCGACGAAGCCGATGTCGCCACGGTCGAGTTCGAAAACATTCCAAAGCCGCTCCTTGAAACCATCGCCGCAAAGATGCCGCTCCATCCCGGAGCTGAGGCGATTACGATCGGGCAGCACCGCGAGCGGGAAAAAGACTTTCTTTCCTCCAATGAAATCCCCTGCGCTAATTACGCCGTGGTCGATTCTGTAGAAACCTTGAAGACCGCCCTCGCGGGACTCCCCGATCGGGGGGGCATCCTCAAAACCGCCGAGTTCGGCTACGACGGCAAGGGCCAGCTCCCCGTCACCCGCGAGGACGATGCCGACAGGATATGGGCTGAATTCGATGCGCCCCGCGCTGTCCTCGAAGAAAAGATCGATCTCGCCGCCGAGCTATCCGTCCTCGTCGTGCGCGGACAGAACGGGGAAACGGTCACCTACGACCCGGCCGAAAACATTCACCGGGATCACATTCTCGACGTCTCCATCGTCCCGGCCCGACTCGACCGCAGCATCCTCGACGAAGCAGAGGCAATCGCCCTTCGTGTCGCCGAAGCTCTCAACTACGTCGGCATTCTCGCGGTTGAATTTTTTGTCTCAGGCGATGGACGGCTTCTCGTCAATGAGATGGCACCACGCCCACACAACTCGGGCCATCACACCATCGACGCCTGTGAAACCTCCCAGTTCGAGCAGCAATTGCGCGCTGTCTGTGGCCTTCCGCTGGGCAGCCCGACGCCAATGCGACCCGTCGTGATGCTAAACCTCCTCGGCGATGTCTGGGTCGATAGCGAGGGATCACCCGACTGGCCCTCGATCCTCGCGATGCCGGGAACGACGCTGCACCTCTACGGCAAGGCGGAGGCGCGTCGGGGACGCAAAATGGGACACCTCAATCTCACGGCGGAAACAATCGAGGAAGCGATCGCGCTTCAGAACCGCTCTCGCGAGTTACTCAAGATCCCGCCGCTCAAATAACGGGTCTCTTTATAATTATATTTTCCATAATTATTATATTGTCATGAGAAGACTTCGGTGGTTCATTATGGGACCATCGAACCGTCCACTCCCAGTTCCGACTCTGTTGTAGAAGCCTTCAGCACCGTTGCGTTGCAGTTTGGTGATCGTATCGCCGTTGCCGGGACTGATCTTTCTTTGACCTACGAGGAGCTTGAAAATCGCTCCAGTGCCCTCGCGGCTCGGCTCGTTCAGGAAGGGATTCAGCCGGGCGAACCGGTCGGCGTGATCTGCGAACGCAGCCCTCAACTCATCGTTGCCCTCCTCGCGATCCTCAAAGCAGGCGGGGCCTACCTGCCTTTCGACGCCTCCTACCCGCCGGCGAGACTTCAGTTCATGGCCCAAGATGCCGGGGTAAAATTCGTCCTCGGCGAGGCAGCCACGCCGAAGCTGGACGGTGTCAACTCGCTCCCGTTCTCTGATTTTCCTGAATCCGGAGACGCTACCCTCCTGCCGGTTGTCGAGAGAGAATCGCCGGCCTACCTTCTTTACACTTCCGGATCGACCGGCACCCCTAAGGGCGCCCTCGTGCCTCATCGCGCAATCCTTCGACTCGTCCTCGGCGCGGACTATGTCGAACTCGGCCCGGACACGCGAATGCTCCAGCATTCGCCAGTCGCTTTCGACGCCTCGACCTTCGAAATCTGGGGACCGCTTCTGAACGGAGGACAGCTCATCCTTTTCCCGGAAGAAACGATGACCCTGCGCCGTCTCGGCACCGCCCTGAAGGAAAACGAGATCAACACCCTCTGGCTCACCGCGGGACTTTTCCACGCGCTCGTCGATGAGCGCCTTGATGATCTTGCTCCGGTCACGCAGCTCCTCGCCGGTGGAGATGTCCTTTCGCCGGTGCGCGCCCGGAAAGTACTCGAGCGATTCCCCGAGCTCAAGCTCATCAACGGATACGGGCCAACTGAAAACACGACCTTCACCTGCTGCCATCGGATTCACCCGGAAGACATTGCCAATAACAAGCCTGTCCCTATCGGAAAGCCGATCAATGGCACTGCTGTTCACCTCCTCGACGAGAACAAACAACCTGTCACACGTGGAGAAACTGGTGAACTTTTCACGAGCGGAGACGGTCTCGCTCTCGGGTATTGGAAGAGGGATGACCTCACGGCGGAACGATACGTCGCCGCGCCGTGGGATCGCGACTTACGCCTCTATGGAACTGGCGACCTCGCGCGCGAGGATGAAAATGGTGTGATCCACTTTGAAGGCCGCCGCGATCAGCAGGTGAAAATCCGGGGCTATCGTCTCGAACTTTCGGAAATCGAAGCCGCGCTCGAATCACACGAAGACATCGACCAGGCCGTCGTCACCGCTGAAGAAAGCTCTGACGGGGCCGATAAAACACTTTCCGCCTCGATCGTTTCCACCGCGATGCCCGACCGCGAAGCGCTTCTGCATTATCTCGAATCGAAATTACCGGACTACGCGATTCCCGCCTTCTATCGCGAGGTCGAAACGATCCCGCTCACCGCGAACGGGAAAGTGGATCGCGCCGCCCTCAAAACTTCCCCGACACAAGCTCCGTCGACACCCGCGCAGCCTGATGAAGGAATCGTCGAGTCAATCGTCAGCGAAGTGACAGGCCTCGCGAATCCTCCACGCGATGCAAATTTCTTCGATCTCGGGATGAGCTCTCTTCAGATTGCCCGCGCTCACGAGCGCCTCGAAAAAGCCCTTGGGCGGGAAATCCCCATCACCGCATTTTTTCAGCACACCACGATCCAGCGACTCACGCAACATCTCGACCACGACCAGCAAAGCCTCAGAATCGTTGACCGACACGATCGTGAAGATCGCTCCAGCGACATCGCGATCGTGGGCATGGCAGGGCGTTTCCCAGGTGCGCCTGATGTCGATACTTTCTGGAAAAACCTCCTCGAAGGACGCGAGACGATTTCCCACTTCACGGAAGAGGAACTCGATTATTCCAACGATCCAAAAAGCGGCGATGAATCTTACGTAAGAGCTCGCGGCATCGTCGAAGGCTCTGACCTCTTCGATGCGAAACACTTCGGGATTCCGCCCCGCGACGCCGAAGTCCTCGACCCGCAGCATCGGCTCCTCCTTGAGTGTGCACAGGAAACCCTCGAAAATGCGGGTCATGATCCTGACCGATTCGATGGGAAAATCGGATTCTTCTCCGGCTCGAGCCAAAACTCCTACCTCCTCAACAACCTCTGCGCCGACCGCGCCTTCGCACGCAAACTCGCGGCAGGTTATCCAGTCAACGATTTCGGTATCCTCTTCGGAAACGATAAAGATTTCCTCCCGACCCGCATTGCCTACAAGCTGAATCTCAAGGGTCCTGCCATGGCGATCCAATGCGCCTGCTCGACTTCGCTCATCGCGATCACGCAGGCCTGTGAAAGCCTCCGCTCCGGCACCTCGGACATGGCTCTCGCCGGAGGCATCTCCCTGACATTCCCCCAGAAGCGTGACTACCTCTACACTCCGGAAGGGATGGCTTCCGCTGATGGCCACTGCCGCAGCTTCGACGCAGCCGCGACCGGGACCGTCTTCGGAGAAGGGGTCGGACTTGTCGCCCTCCGCCGTCTCGACGAAGCAATTCAGGACGGCGATGAAATCATCGCGGTAATCAAAGGCTACGCGCAGAACAACGACGGCGCAGACAAAGCAGGCTACGCGGCACCGAGCGTGAGTGGTCAGATCGAGATGATCCTCGAAGCACATCGCAATGCCGGCGTCGAAGCCCGCAGCATCGGTTACCTCGAAGCGCACGGCACCGGAACACCGCTCGGCGATCCCATCGAAGTCGCCGCCCTCACCGAAGCCTTTTCCCGCTCGACCGACGAAACCGCATTCTGCGGGCTCGGAACCGCGAAGACGAATGTCGGTCACCTCGACATCGCCGCCGGTGTCACCGGCTTGATCAAAACCGCCCTGACCTTAAAACATGGCGTGATCCCCCCGCTCGCGAATTTTGAGAAGCCGAATCCCAAAATCGACTTCTCCAACTCAGCGCTTTTCCCTGTTTCGGAGAAAACCGAATGGCCGAGTCCTGAGGCGCCCCGACGCGCCGGTGTCAGTGCTCTCGGAGTCGGCGGAACGAATGTTCACGTCGTCCTCGAAGAATCACCACTCCTCGAAAAGACACCTGCTCATCAGTCGAAAAATTATTTCTTACCGCTCTCCGCAACTTCGCCGGAAGCGCTCGCTGCCTCGGTTCAGCAGCTCGGTGATTTCGCCGGAACGACCCGACTCGACCTCGCCGATATCGCCTTCACACTGCAGGAAGGCCGACGACAGTACGATCATCGCACGACGCTTTTCGCGCGTTCGCTGGAGGAGCTGGCGTCTCAATGTCAGGCTCAATCCGGCAAAGCGGTGAAGCGCTCGCCCAATTTCTCGCGCCTTGCCTTTCTCTTTCCCGGTCAGGGCGCGCAGCACCCCGGTATGGCGCGGGACCTCTACGAAAACGAAGCCGTCTTCCGCGCCGTCCTCGACGAATGCACTGTCATCCTCGCTCCCGAGATCGGTCTGAACTTGATCGATCTCATCGTCCCCCCGCAGGACCAGCTTGAGGAAATGGCCACAACCCTGCGCGACACGAGTCTCGCTCAGCCTGCGATTTTTTCAGTCAGCTACGCCCTCGCGAAACAGTGGCAACACTGGGGCATCGAGCCGGAAACTCTCGTCGGTCACAGCATCGGCGAATTTGCCGCCGCGACCTTTGCCGGGGTCTTCGAACTCCGCGATGCGCTTCTCCTCATCGCAAAGCGGGGCCGCCTCATGAGCGACCTTCCCGGCGGCGTCATGATATCAGTGCGCGCCACCGAAACTGAGATCGAACCGTTTCTTGGAGACGATTTCGACCTCGCCGCGATCAACGGCGATAAGGCCCTCGTCCTCGCGGGACCGCACGAAGGCGCTGAAGCGTTGGAAGAAAAACTGGACGCGGCAGGCCTCATCGCAAAGCGCCTTCACACCTCACACGCCTTTCACTCACGGATGATGGATCCCATCGTCGCAGAATTTGAGGCAGCAGTCCGCTCCATTCCACTTTCCGCCCCGAGTCGCCGGATCTTTTCAACCGTGAAAGTCGATTGGCTTTCCGACGCCGACGCGACCGACCCCGCCTACTGGGCCACTCACCTGCGACAGCCTGTTCGCTTTTATGACGCGATCTCCACGCTCTGGGGCGACGCCGCGACCGGATTCCTAGAAGTCGGACCCGGCAACACGCTCGCGACTCTCGCCGGACAAAACCCAGATCGCAAGAACGCAGCGCCCTCGCTCTCTTCGCTACCGCATCCAGCGAAAGACGAATCCTCCCACCAGCACCTTCTTGCAACAGCTGGAGCTCTTTGGACACACGGATGGAAAACCGACTGGGCCACTCTCGAAGAGCGCGGCAGTGCCCCGCGCCGACGTGTCCCTCTCCCGACTTACCCATTTCAGCGCGAGCGCTACTGGGTCGAGCCGCCAGAGGATACCATCGCGGCAACAGTCACTGAGACCACCGCTGAAGTCATCGGGGAAACCGCCGCCGTCCCTGTCGTCCGGGACGAAAAGGCTGAGCTCCAACACATTTTCTCCGAACTCTCCGGCCTCGATCCTGCCGACATTGCGACCGACGCGACCTTTCTTGAACTGGGCCTCGATTCCCTTCTCCTCACTCAGGCGAGTCGGGAGTTGCAGGAAAATTTCGGCGTCAAGATCACGCTGCGGGAACTCATTGACGCCTTCTCGACAGTCGATGCGCTGGCGGAGCATCTCAAGACTCACGGGTCAAAACCGAAAGATCTCGTCGCCCCGATCCACGCTCTCGAAGCCCCGGCGACCAAACCCGAACCGGTCTCGGCTCCCTCCCTGAAGCTGAACACAAAACGTTCGAGCGATCTCACTCCGAAGCAGCGTTACCACCTTGATGATCTCATCGCGCGATACACGGAACGCACGAAAGGCTCAAAGGCTCTCACCGAAAAGCATCGCAAGGCCCACGCCGACCCCCGCACCGCTTCCGGATTCAACCGCGAGTGGAAGGAAATGGTCTATCAGATTGTCACGGAGCAATCGAAAGGATCCCGCCTCCTTGATGTCGATGGCAACGAATACATCGATATCCTCAATGGCTTCGGCCCCGGATTTCTCGGGCATTCCCCGGACTTTCTCACCAAAGCGATTGAGGAACAGCTCCATCGCGGTATGGAAGTCGGCCCAAACCAGCGCATCGCGATGGAAGCCGCTGAGCTCTTTTGCGAAGTAACCGGCAACGAGCGCACGAGCTTTGTCTGCACTGGTTCCGAAGCGGTCCAGGCAGCGATGCGACTTTCCCGAACCGTGACCGGACGCGACAAAGTCGTGATCTTTGCCCGGGACTACCACGGCAATTTTGATGAAGTGCTAGTGCGGGGCGTCAACGGAGCGAACGGCCTCAAGTCCCTCCCCGTTGCGCCCGGGATTCCGAAGCGCGCCGCCGGAGACATGATCGTTCTGCCGTATGGCACTGAGGAATCACTGAGCATCATTCGTCAGAAGGCAGGTGAACTCGCCGCCGTCATCGTCGAGCCGGTGCAGAGCCGTCGCCCCGAATTTAGTCCGCGAGATTTCATCCGCGAAGTGCGCGAGATCACCCGGGCGTCGGGCACTCTTTTTGTCTTCGACGAAGTCGTGACCGGATTCCGTTTCGGTCCCGGCGGAGCACAGGATTACTACGGCGTCGATGCTGATCTCGCGACCTACGGTAAAGTCGTCGGTGGAGGCATGCCGGTCGGCGTTGTCTCTGGAAAAGCCGAGTTTATGGACACCTTCGACGGAGGCGACTGGAGTTATGGCGATGATTCATTTCCGGAAAAACCGGTCACGTTCTTCGCGGGCACCTTTGTCCGTCACCCCCTCGCCATGGCAAGCCTGAAGGCAATGCTCACCTTTTTCAAAGAGCAGCCACTTCACTTCTGGCAGGCACTCAACGCAAAAGGGGACCGCCTTGCCGGAACCGTGGACCAGTTCTTTAAGGATCATCATCTCCCTTACGAATTGCCGAACCGTGGCTCGCTCATGTATGCGCGGGTCGGTGATGACCAACCCTACGGCAACCTGCTTTTTTACCACTTGCGGGAACGTGGTGTGTTCATGTTAGAAGGTTTTCCCTCCTACCTCACCTCGTCGCACAGCGACGAAGATCTCGACTACGTCATTGATGCCTTCCGTGACTCGGCGCAGGAACTTCAGGAAGCCGGATTCTTCCCCGAGAGCGAACCAATTTCCTCTACCCCGGCTTCTCCTCCGGGCGCACCAATTCCTTTCCTTGCCGAAGGAAAACCTCCGACAACCGCACCGGAGCTGAACACATTCTCCGTTCCCACGACGCAACCACAGCGCGAGATCGTCGTCGCTTCAGCGATGAGTCGGGAAGCCTCCTGCGCCTTCAACGAATCAGCTTCTCTCGTTTTCGAAGGCGACCTCGACGAAGCAGCCCTGCGACTTGCCGTTGCACAACTCACACAACGCCACGACGCCCTCCGCGCCACGTTCTCAACCGACGGCACGACGATGCGAGTCCATCGCGATCTCGGAATCGACTTTGAACTCGCGAATGATCTTGAGACAACGCTCCGCGAGCAAGCCTCGACGCCCTTCGATCTTGAGCACGGCCCACTCATGCGAATGCGACTCGTTCATGACCTTGAAACCCACCTCGTCATGACCGCACACCACGCCATCGTCGATGGCTGGTCCTACAATGTCATCGCCGAGGAACTTTCCGCGCTCTACAACGCTGCCGTGGGAATCTCGACAACCGCGGTCCGCTTTGCCGAGCCGAAGCAATACGCCGAGCACGCTCTTCAGCAGCAGGACTTTGAAAAATCGGAGGCCTACGCGGAGCAAAAAGAGTTCTGGCTCAGGCAGTTCGAAAACATTCCCTCAACGATCGAGCTTCCCCTTGACCGTCCCTATCCGGCGGATCGGACTTTTGCCGGAGGCACCGTCTCGCATCAGATTGGTGAAACGAGCTACCGCGCCATCAAATCCGCCGGAGCGAAACAGGGTGCGACTCTCTACGGAACCCTCTCTGCGGTTTTCGCGCTCTTTCTTCATCGCCTCAGCGGGCAGGAGGAATTGGTCTATTGCATTCCCGCCGCCGGTCAAAACGACGGAGAAAACACCGAAAATCTCATCGGCCATTGCGTGAATTTTCTCCCGCTTCGGAGTCATCTCGAATCGGGCGAATCGTTTCCGGAGTTCCTGAAGCGCAACCGCGACACCTTCCTCGGCGCGACAGACCACCGCTCCTACACCTATGGGGAACTGATCCGGGATCTCAAACTTGAACGCGATCCGCGCCGCATGCCGCTCAGCGAGATCGCCTTCAATGTCGAGCGCATGGACTACTTCGGGGAATGGACGGATCTCAAGGTCAAGTTCCAGCCCAATGCGAAGACGAACGTCCACTACACCCTTTTTCTCAACATCGTCGAATCCGACGAGGGCCTCCGCCTCGACTTTGATTACAACGGCGATGTCCTCGATGAATCGACAGTGAAACGATGGGCGGCATCGTTCACCCGGCTTGTCCAAAGCATCGCCGACGGAGGAGGCGGCACCGTTAACGATCTCCCCCTCCTCCCCGAGACCGAAGCGAAAACGATTCTTGAAGAATGGAGCGGCATCTCCCGCGTCACAAGCGACCTCCCTGCTGTCCCCACGGTCTTTGCGGAAATGATTGCAACGCACCCTGATAAGACCGCAGTTAAAACCGACGACGACTCCCTGACCTACACACAACTCGACGACGCCTCGTCCCGCGCCGCCGCCCTTCTCCAATCGCAGAATATCAAAAAAGGCGACTGTGTCGGACTGATGATGGATCGCTCTCCCGATCTCATTATCGCGCTACTCGGCATTCTCAAAGCAGGCGCTGCTTATGTCCCCATTGACCCTACCTACCCGGCGTCCCGCATCGCCCTGATGCTGGAAGACAGCGCCGCAAAAGCAATCTTCACCGAGCGGGACGACCTTGATTCTCCCTGCCCGACGATCCACCCGGCTCAACTCGGCGAAGCCCCTCAGGAAGCCTTTCACCCGGTCGAACTTTCAGGCGAGGATCTTGCCTACATCATCTACACCTCCGGCTCGACCGGTCGCCCCAAGGGCACTCTCATTCCCCACCGCGGGATCGTCCGGCTCGTGCGCGAGACTGACTATATTCAGTTCGGACCCGGGGAGACATTTCTCCTTTCTTCACCCGTCACTTTCGATGCCTCAACTCTGGAACTATGGGGGTCACTTCTAAACGGAGGCCGCCTCGCGCTTCTCCCTCCCGGAACGCCAAGCCTAGCCGAACTTGGACTCGCGATCCGTCGCCACGAAGTCACGACCCTCTGGCTCACTGCGGGTCTCTTCCAACTCATGGTTGATGAACGACTCGAAGACCTGAAGCCGCTGAGGCAACTTCTCGTCGGCGGCGATGTCGTTTCCAAAACCCACGCCGCCCGTGCCGTCGCCGCGCTCACCCCTCATGGTCGACTCTTCAACGGCTACGGCCCGACCGAGAACACCACCTTCACAACGGTGCATCCCATCACCCTCGATGACACCTCGCGCCCATCGCTTCCTATCGGAAAGCCAATTCCCGGCACGACCGTCTACCTTCTCGACGAGGCGATGAATCCCGTCCCAACCGGCGTGAAAGGTCGGCTCTACTTTGGCGGGAGCGGCCTTTCGCACGGCTACCTGAATCAGGCGGCGCTCACCGAAAAAGCCTTTCTTCCGAATCCCTTCGATCTAAAAACTCGCCTCTACGACAGCGGCGACTACGGGCGCTGGCTCGACGACGGCAGTATCGAGTTTCTAGGGCGCGCTGATGAACAGGTCAAAATTCGCGGCTTCCGCATCGAGACTGGAGAAATAGAGACGATTCTGAGCAACATCCCTGAAGTCAGGAACGCCGCGATTGTCGTGACCGGCGACTCGGCCGAAGAAAAGCAACTCAACGCATTCATTCTCTCGAATTCGGAATCGAAACTGGATACCCAGGCTGTTGTGCATCATGCCAGAGAAAAGCTTCCCGCCTACTTGATCCCGAATCGGATCATTCTCCGTCAGGAATTTCCACTGACAGCGAATGGAAAAATAGACTACCGAAAACTGAAAGAGGAAGCTGCAGTTGCTGCTCAATCTATCAGCGGAAGCTCTGTCACAACGACGGCCGATCCTCCCTCGTCCGAAACAGAAAAGATCGTAGCCGCGCTCTGGTGCGACATCCTTCAACTAGACTCGGTCAATCGCTCAGACGACTTCTTTAACCTCGGTGGGCATTCTCTCGCCGGCCTCCGCCTCTTCACCCGACTCCAGGAGAAACTGGAAATTGATTTACCGCTCGCAACCTTGTTTCAATCCAGCACCATCGAGACTCTGAGTGCACGAATCGACGAGAGACTAACTCGCAAAACATCAGCGGAAACACCCCTCAAACTCCTCACTCTCATTAAGCCCGGAAACCGGGAGGAACCTCCGCTTTTTCTCGTACATGGCGGAGACGGAGGAACTCTGTTTTACAAAGCATTCGCGGACCGCCTCGATTTCTCCGGGGAAATCTACACGATCGAAGCACCGATTCTCATCGATCCAAACTTCGTCCCGGCCGAGTCAACGATGGCGACAACGGCGGAACTCTATCTCAATCAAATCAAGAGCCACTATCCGAATCAGACTTTTCACCTCGGCGGCTATTCATTCGGAGGTGCTGTTGCCTATGCGATGGCGAAACAACTGGAAGGCACCGCCACACCAGTTGAAACCCTATTCCTCTTCGACACACCCAATCCCGCCCGGGAAAACGAATTCAAAAGCGGATTCAGCAACCGACTTGTCTCGGACTGGCGCTCACAAGATGACAAAACCCTCCTCAAGCAGGTGCGGCGCTTCGGAGTGCATCTCATCGACGGCTTTCAAAACAAGGTGGAATATCTGAATCACATTCGTGCACTCAAAAAAGAACACGGCGAGATCCTCGATCTACCTGAACACCTGAAAATCCTCAAGATCCAGGAAGTGCATCGCGAGATTAGCGAACAATACGATCCCCAACCCTTCGAAGGACGAACCTTCCTCTTTCGCTCCCTCGTCCAAAGCGGTGCCTTTGATTTCAATCGCAGCATGGGGTGGAACACCCTGATCCCCCGTTTGAAAGTGATCGACGTCACCGGGAATCACGAAACAATTTTCAACGATCCGAATGTTCTCATTCTGAGTCGGGAATGTTCTGAAATTTTCAACAGTATTTCCGGAACGCTTCTCCCGGGTTGACTAACATAATGAAACAGCAACTCAAATGCCTCGCAGGATCAGTTCTGCATCATCTAGCCCCTAACCTTTCCCGCGAGGTCGACGAAGGATGCATCGATGGCCCTCAAGGGAAACTTAAACGACTCATCGTCGACTACCGAACCTCGCGCGCTGCGGCATCAGGTGACGCCAATTCTTTACGCAAGCAACTTGCCCATTACTGGAAGAGCGCCCGGGGCGACGAGTTCTACGACGCCTATCCTGAGAGATTTGAGAAATGGTTCCTTGGAGATCACTATCCTGTCGTCGAAGCGCTTGCGGATCAGCTAAAGAAGCGCCCGGAAATTCATCGCCTCATCGAAGTCGGTTGTGGAGATGGCAAAGTGCTTCAGCACCTCAGTGACCGTTTTCGGCAGTTCAATACCGCTATTGGTATCGATCTGAATTCAAATATTATCGAGCGGAATCGCGAGGTCTATGATGATACGTCGCTTCAGTTCGAATCCGCCGATTTGCACGAATTTCTTCAGAGCTACCTGGGATCAGGAATCTTACTAGTCAGCTACGGAGGCGTTCTCGAATACCTGACACAGACAGAATTAGAAGATTTGTTCGCGTCATTTAAAAATCTCGCCAGTCCGGTCATGCTCATGCTGGTTGAGCCGATAGCGCTCAATTTTGATCTGGCGCAAGAAACTCAATCACGACCTCACGGTATCGAAAACTCTTTCTCTCATCCACACCGTCACCTCCTCGAAGCGGCAGGATGGACGATTCAATTCGAAGAAGTTCAGGAATTAGAACACCGCTGGATGCTCATGATTGCTTCAGCGTAGCGAAGAGTTTCCCGTCGCAACGGGAAACCCTTTCAAAAACTACGGCTTTTGCGCTAACCTGTCGGCCCTTCCCGACATTTGCCTCTTGCCGATGCCCGACCCCGACGATACCGAAGCAGAATTTGTCGCTCTCCTGACCTCCCACCAGTCAGCGGTTCGCTTTTACGTATCCTCGCTTCTCCCCGGCGAGGCCCGCGCCGCCGATGTCGCACAGCAGGCGAACATCACGATCTGGAAGAAACGCTCGGACTTTGAACCCGGCACGAACTTCAAGGCCTGGGCCTTCAGCATCGCACGCTACGAAGTCCTCAATTTCCGAAAGAAGGAAGCTCGGGATGCCCGGCTCCAATTCAGTGATGAACTCGAAGAAATTATCGCCGGCGAAATCGTCGCCCACACAGACGACCTCGATGCTAGACAGAGCGCGCTCCGACACTGCCTGAGTCAACTCAAGCCCTCAGAACTTGCCCTCATTCAGCATCGCTATTTCGAAGATACTCCTCTCAAAGAATACGCGGCCTCGGTCGGTCGCAGTGTTGGCGGGCTCAAGGTCACTCTGCATCGCCTCCGCGCCGGCCTCGCACAATGCGTTCGCGGACAGCTCGCGGTGGAAAGGAGTTCATCGTGAACGAGGAGGAACACGAGCGCCTCATCGACAGCCTCCTCGAAAGCGACATTTCCGAGGCCGAATTTTTACGCCTCGAAGCCGAGCTCATCATCAGCCCGGATGCACGTGAAGCTTACTATGAACGCGTAAAACTCCACGCGGGACTGCAGGAAGAAGCACGCTCTGAAGGCGTCGCCCGACGAGGGGCTGTATCCATCACCGCAGGGTTGAGTCCCCGAAAGCTTGACCCCATCCTCCTGAGTGCCATCGGTGCGCTCGTGCTCGTTATCGCCGTGCTCGCCTGGAAGCTCATCGAGGAAACCCCTTCTGCGATCTCTGAACCGATCGCTTCCGGCTACGGAGTCATCGCCGACCTCGCTGACGCTGATTGGGAAACCGGAAGTAAACTCTCCAAAGGCGATCTCGTTACAGATCAAACTTTCACGCTTTTAGAAGGAAAAGCGAGAATCGAACTCTTCAGCGGAGTCGTCCTCGTCATCGAAGGACCCTCACGATTCACTCTCGTCTCTGAAGCCGAACTCTCTCTTGATCTTGGACGAGCGCAGGCGCTGATCCCCGAAGTCGCGCCGCCATTTCAGCTCTACACTCCGATGGGCAGCGTGGAACAGTGTGGTCCGGAATTCGCCGTTGAGGTCTCGGAGAAAACTACCAAGCTTGATGTAGTCGACGGATCCGCTCAGTGGTTACCGGACGAAGACACCGTCGAAACTATTACAGCAGGGAACACTCTTCATTGGCACGAAAACAACACCTCTGAGATCACGATCTCAGAGGGAGTCTCCATGGCGGAAGTCGAAGCAGGATTCTATAAGACAAGAGCATCCCATCTCGAAGAATGGATCGAGTTTCGAACCAAACTCTTGAAAGACCCCGAGCTTCTCGCCTACTACGCGATAGAACCAACCACTGAATCACGATTCTCCCTCCAGGACCTCACCAATCAAAAAACGATCGGAGCCGTCGTTCTCGCCAATCAAGCACCCGACCGTTGGAACCGCTCCCGGGCCGCTCTCGACTTCAGCCCAATGGGCAGCCGAGTGCGGGTAACTCTCCCGGGCGAACATCAATCGCTGACATTGATGTGCTGGGTCAAAATCGACAGTCTCGACCGACTCTACAATTCTCTCTTTCTCACCGACGGGCACGAACTTCATGAGCCGCACTGGCAAATCATGAACGACGGGCGGCTCTTCTTTTCTGTCCGTGCCAATGGAGGCGGCAAAGGGAAAGACAAGCACATCGCCTATTCGCCCCCGATCTGGAGCCCGGCGCAAAGCGGGCAGTGGATGCATCTCACGACCGTATACGACGGCAACGCATTTACGATCACTCACTACATAAATGGAAGCGCAATCAGCATCGACCAAATCCCTGAATCCCTTCAGCCGGATCAAGTCGCTATCGGTGCCGCCTCAATCGGGAACTGGAGCGAACCGAGGTACCGAAAAGACGCCGAATTCGCGGTGAGAAATCTAAACGGAGTGGTCGATGAATTCTCGCTCTGGGCGAGACCTCTGAGTGCCGATGAGATAAACGAAATCTGGAAGACAGGAAAACCGTAACCTTGGCCTCGCCGGTGGTGTCTCTCAATTGTCACTTTTTTGCCTAAACCGCGGCGACAGAGACCTATAATCTGAAAGGACCAACCCTTTGTGCTGCTAATGCCTACTCAAACCGAACCCCCTGACCCCATCGAACCCGCCGAGATCGCGCGCCTTCTCATCGAGCATCGGGCGATTCTTCTGGGGTATCTCTTTTCCTGCGTTCGCAATCACGCTGACGCAGACGATCTCTTTCAGGAGGTTTCACTCGCAGCGACGCGATCCGCAGAAAACTTGAGGAATGTGGATGGCTTTCTTCCATGGACTCGCGAGATCGCCCGCCGTCGCGTCCTTGCTCACTATCGAAAGTCGAAACGCCTCACTCCGATGGATCCGGATCTTGTAACCCGCCTTGCCGAAACTGCTGCGGAGCTCGATCGCTCAAATGAGGTTCCTGCCCGAGTCGAAGCCCTTCGTGCCTGCCTTGATGCCCTCCCGGGAGAAAGTCGAAAGCTCGTTGCGCTGCGGTATTCTGATCATCAGCGCCCCGTCGAAAACATTGCGCGCGAGTTTGGTCGATCGGTTCAGGCGACCTACGCCATTCTTAAGCGGAGTCGACAAATCTTGAAGGACTGTGTCAGCCAGAAGATGAACCCTAAGCTCGAGGCCTCATGAACGCCGACCAGGAAGACCAACTTCTCGCTTATCTTGAGGGCAATCTAAATGCCGCAGACGAGAAAACCATCGCGGAGGAACTCAAGGGGAGTGAAGCCATGCGAAAGCGCCTCATCGAACTCTCGATCGAAGAAGCGGCGCTCACGGAGTGGGCGAAATCAGAGCAGATCTCGGTTGAGCTTGAGAACGAAACTTTCTCCGATCAGGTCATACCGTTTCCGGCGAGACGCCCACTTCCCTGGATTGCGATCGCAGCGACTGTAGCCGTTCTTGCCGGTAGTGTCTTCATTTCCCAAAAAGGGCTGCGCGAGCGTCCCACGACTTCAGGAGTCGCCCGGTTTGTCGCCTCATCAGATGCCGTCTGGAACTCCAAGGCTCCGGAGCTCAACACTCCCATGGCAGCGGGCGACTACGTGTTGAAAAATGGATCTATCGATCTCGTCTTCGATGGCGGCGCCAAAGTCAGCCTTAGTGGCCCCGCCGATTTCTCCCTGAAGAGTCACCGCCACATTCACCTCACGAGCGGCAATCTTGTTGCCCGCATTCCCGACGAAGCGCTCGGCTTTATCGTGACTTCTCCCGATTCAGAAGTCGTCGATCTCGGAACCGAGTTCGGGCTCTCCGTGAGTGACAACGGCAACACTGATGTCCACGTTCTCGACGGATTAGTCGAAGTCCTATCCAATACGGGGATCCGTGAATCCGGGACTCTCATCGAAGCAGGTGAAGCGCTCCGTTTTAAAAGAGACGCCGTCGGCGCACCAAGCGAAATCCCGGTCCACTCACGAAGCAAACTCCTCGGCAATCAACGGGCCGGAGAATTGGGGGTCAAAATGTTGCGAGGCTCTGTCGTTGTCCAGGCAGGCCTCGAACAACATGACCTCTACAAAAACCCGACGGGACCGAACCGGATCGACCTCATTCCCGAGCTGGAAAACTATATCCTGACAGAACCACTGAACGTGACCATCAATGCTCCCGGAAACTATCGCGAATTTGCAGGGAAAGACCGATTTATCCCTGCCGGCACTCCCGTCACGAGTTACCTCCTTCACTTCCGACCGAGCTCATTGGATTCCGTCTTCGGGGTGATCCGGTTCGATGAGCCTATTGTCGCGATTCTATGCAACGGCGACGACCTCTATCAAAGTGACGACCTTTTCCGCGTCCCGAATGTTTACTACCCGAAAAAGGAGAATCCGTATCGCGGTCTCGAACCCAGCGGAGAAATCACCGGCAAAGGGAGAGACAACCCAGATTGGCAACCGGATGAGATCATTCTATCTCAGGACAAACACACGATCGCCGTCCGAACCTTTGCGAATACGGAGCGCGGTTACGATCAGATTAGGATCCTGACATTGTCAGAGCAACGCGAATGAAGCGGTTGGAAACGATTCAACAGGGTATGATCGGACACCCAACCCTGTTGAACAACGCGCAAACTGCACCCCGGCAGCACGTGGGTCAGGCCTTCTGTGTGTTCAGCGTATTCCGTGGTTCAAACAGCAGAAGCTCTGCATTTTAGACCACAGAAAACACTGAATACACGGAAACAAAGCCATCGGCATTGACCGGCTTCTTGCATTTCACTTCGGAAAAAAGCACAATGCTTTCACCCCATCATGAAACTCGGTTTTTTCCTTACCCTCCTCGTCTCCCTGCTGCTCACGCACTCAGCTCAAACCGCCGAAATTCTCTGGACGCAGTATTGCCAGCACCGCGACACGATGAAGCTCATGGTCCACCTTGATGCTGACCCACAGAATCCGGTTTCCGAGCTCGTGACGCTCTGGACAAAGGCTGACGGCGACTGGGAGGAACTTGCCTCCCAAAAAATACACACGCTCTCCGCAACCGCCCTCTTCGAAATGAAAGAATGGCCGCGCCACGAAGAGCTTTCCTACAAAGTCACCTGCGGCGATTCCTCCTTCGAAGGAATCTTTCGCGCCGAGCCAAAGCCGGATGCTCCCCTGAAGCTGCTCGGCATGTCCTGTCTCAAAGACATCGGCTGGCCCTGGAAAGAAGCGGTTGCCGAGTTAATCGCTCACGATCCTGACCTCGTCTATTTCTCCGGCGATCAGATTTACGAGAACGACTACGGCAGCCCTCACATTGTCTCAACGACCCCGGAAGAAGTCCCTGCCGGGATGATGAATTACCTCGAGAAATATCGCCAATTCGGCCGCGCCTTCCGCGATCTTCTCCGCGACCGCCCCAGCATCATGATCACCGACGACCACGATGTCTTTGAAAATGATCTCTGGGGCAAAGGCGGATTAATCATGGATGGACACCGCACTACCGGCGGCTATCGCAACCACCCTGACTGGCTTAACAACGCCGAATTCACGCAGGTCGGCGTCCTTCCCGATCCGATCAACAAAGGCCCCCACGGCGATGGCATGTTTGCCTACTACACTTCCGTCGAATACGGCGGCGTTCGCTTTGCGGTGATCGAAGATCGAAAGTTCAAAAGCCCGCCCTCCGAAGTGATCACTGACCCGATCGTTTCCGAGAGTCACGTGCCGAAACCCAATTCCGACGCCGGGATCGAAGTCGTCCGTGACGGAGACTATGACTGCACCCAACTCGACCGCGAAGACCTCGATCTCCTCGGCCCCGAACAGGAAGCGTTCCTTGCGAAGTGGTCCCACGAACTCAAAGAAAGCGGCCAACTCGGTGCGGTTCTTTCCTCTTCGCCCTGGGCTCACATCGCGATGTATACCCGGGACTCCGCCGACCTCGATGCGAACGGATGGCCCCAGTCCGGTCGCAACCGCGCTCTCGCCGCGATCGATGACGCTCCCGTCGTCATGATCCACGGCGACGTCCATCTCGGAACCCTTTTCCGCCATGGTCGCGAGAACTGGAATGACGGACCTGTGTCATATTCTCTTCCCGCCTTTTCTTCCAACGCGAGTCGGCGCTGGGAGCCATACGAAGCAGGAGAAAACCGCGAGCCAGGTTCACCGGAAAACACCGGACAGTTCAAAGACCGCTTCGGAAACAAAATGACCGTCTACGGTGCCGGGAACGGACTCAACGGATACGGCATGATCCTCTTCGATCCGATAAAGAAAGAGGTCACGTTGGAGTTTCACCCGATGAGCGAGGAGCGGAAGCCAATGAAAGCCGAAGTTGATGGCTGGCCACGAGTGGTGCGTTTTTGAAAGAAAGTGACCGCTTTACAGGGGCGATCGGCTCCCGGAGAAAACGATCTGCCCAACGATAAGACCGGACGCTGTTTAGGGGAGGAGGAAGCTGAGGGCGACTAATTCCTTTGCGTCAAAACAATGGCATCAAGTCCCATAAAATAACCTGATGAATGTTGGTTCTTTCCAATCACTCTGAATTCGATCTGATTTGGAGAGCCCGTGAGTGCCATCTCACCTAGCGATACTCTCCCGGAAGGATAGACCCTACCACCATAGAGATCACTGGAGCGAGCCACGACCGCACCATTGACGGAAACCTGGATCGCCCCGAAATCAGGGGCGCAGGTCGCCAGCAGATCCACCGCATAGTTCCCCGCTTGAGGCACAACAAACTCGAATCTGGCAACTCCGCCTTCCCGGCTTTCGCAGAACAAATGCTTTCCCTCACTCCAAAGACCCGCTCCCCAGGAACGCATGCTCTGTTCGTTGACAGAACAGGTAGAACCGGGTTGGAGGCCCAGGCTCTCCATTTCAATCACGATAGACTCGATATCTGACAATTCTTCCTTCCTCAAAGCGATCGCATCATTCGTAAATTTCTGCGCGTAGGCATACGGCATTATCCCATAGCCATTGTTCCCCCAACTCGATCCGTAGCTATTCTGAAATAGAAATGCCCCGCCCCCCGGATAGCGACCGTGATCAACGAACCCAACGAGAAGGACGCTATGACCATCAAAGACCCCATCAGGTGGAGGGTAGGGGAGCTCATTCGCAGCGTTAACCTCAGCCCCTTTTGGCCACCGGCAGCCAATTGCAACAGGATGCTTCTTCGCAAGCATTTGCTTAACCATGCTCAATTGATCTAACGAGAGCCCCCCGTTGAGATTCCATCTCTTAATCCATGCAACCCTCCATCCTCGGAATTGCTGGGCCTGCTCTCGTGCGATCTCTGTAGGATCCTCCGTAACAGTCTTCGCTTGGTAAGGCATTGCCGACTCGGCGCAAATCCCGAGCTCCTGCAGAGCGTGAACTGCCTCGTAGAACATAGCTTGATCCTCGCGGAGGCCAGTTGACTCGTTTGATGCCCAGATTAAAAACTCTTCGGACAAGCGGCCGCCTTTAAGCAAACCGGCTTTCTTCAGTTCGAACTCCGCCAGAGCGGCGATTGCGAAGAGAGAGCAGGAATCTCTATCTCCTTGATGCTTCGGAGTGATTTCAAAATTCGCAAACTCGTTTCGTAAATCAACCGATGGCGGCAATTGCGCTGGAGAATTCGGAGTGCATAGAAGCGTCAAAAAAAGTGTTACCAAAAATTGATAGGTAGAAGTGAGGGGCTTCCTTATCAATCTCGCGCACAAGCATCTCATCGAAGTTTAACTACAGATATCAAGATGCTATGACAAGGACTACTTATCAATGCCTCGAACAGCATCATCTCTTTCATTCGATTCCCAACCGAAGTCCGGGGGTGATCTAACTCCTGCTAAATCACAATCCCCGTCACTTCACCTTCGAAGACCATCGCCCCGTCGACGAACCCCTGGGCCTCGAAGATGGCCATTCTCGATCTTAGCTTTGTCGCTTTCACGACCATGATGAGATCATTCCCCGGTTCGACGCTGCCGCGGAACTTGACCTTGTTGACGCCGCCGAAGCCGAAGAACTTTTTCCCGCCGGTCTCGAACTTGAGATGGTAAATCACCGAACTGATCTGGGCCGCCATTTCGATCATGAGGACGCCGGGCATGATGGGGCGACCGGGAATGTGGCCACGCGTCCAGAACTCATCGGGCTGCTGTGATTTGATCCCGACGGCGAGGCCCTCTTCGAGGTCGATCGAAACGAGGTGATCGACCTGCTCAAATTCATCGCGCTGCGCGTTGAGCGCGAGGATCTCTTCTTTCGTCACCGCGACGTTGTCGGTGGTGATAGTTGCGGGGTCTACGATCGGTTGGGATGCCATGTTTTTTCGGTGCGAATGATTTCGAGCACGATTCCGGTGACCACCGCGAATGTCAATCCTCTTGATTATCCCCGAATCCGCCCCGGAAATCCAGCCGTGTCATATCACTTCTACTTGCTCCGATCCTTTCCGGCAGGTATCACCTCACTGAACTACCGCCTCCGCCGAAAATGAAACGATATTACTTTTTCCTCTTCAGCACCCTAGCGTTGCTCGCTAGCCAAGAAACTGCCCTCGCCTGGGGGCAGGACGGGCATCGCATCACTGCGGAAATCGCAGAGCGGAACCTAACGCCGGAAGCCATTGCGGAAGTTCGCGAAATCATTGGTGAGGAAACTCTCGCCGAGATATCGACGTGGGCGGATGACATTCGCTCGGATGGGACCTGGGATTTTGCAAAGCCGTGGCACTACATCTCGATCAACGATGACGAAAGCTGGGATAACTATGAGCGTGTTCCTGAAGAGGAAGGGGATCTTCTTCTCATCCTCGAGCGCCTTGAGGCATTCCTCCGCGACCCGGATGCAGAAACGTTCACGCTCAGCGGGGTCGCGGGACGTTCGGGCTCAAGCCTCAAACCCACGAACGAAAAAGAAGTCACTCGTCGTGAAGTCCTCGCCTTTTACGTTCACTTCATAGGAGACCTTCACCAGCCTCTCCACGTGGGGCGGCGCGAAGATCAGGGTGGTAACCGCATTCAAGTTGAGTGGTTTGGCGAAGAGGAAACGCTTCACCGCGTCTGGGATGAAGATCTCGTCGAATCACGAAACCTCAGCTACACGGAGTTCGCGACGTTTCTCAACCGTCTCTCCGATGAAGAGAAAGAGACTGCCTCCGCCGGATCTTATCTCGACTGGGCAAAGGAAGCTAAAGAGGTTCGCGCTCAGGTTTACGATTTCGGCGCTCAGCGCAGCAGCTACTACCTGAATGTGGTCGAGCCGCCGACCCTAAGCTACGACTACCGAGCAAAGACTCTGCCGATCGTTCGCGATCGATTGCAGAAGGGCGGTCTTCGACTTGCCGCGCTCTTAAATGATATTTTTTCGGAATAACTAAATTCATGTCTTCCCCCGTCCGCCCCTGGTATTGGCCCGACAAGGGTCAGCCGGAAAGAACCGAGCCCTTCACCTGGATTGTCGAAGGTGTCATCGCCGCTTCGTGGTGGCCTGACCCTTATGTCTTCGATCTTTACGAGGAACACGGAATTCGTGCGGTCGTGAACTGCTGTGAATTCGACAACCGGCAGGATGTCCCCGCTCAGTTTGCCTATCATCACATCAACGTGCCTGATTACGGTGTCCCGACCGATGAACAGATTCAGCGCTTCCTCGATCTCATGGATGAGCATCACGAGGGAAAGGAACCCGTCGTGATCCACTGTGTCGCTGGCTGTGGACGAACCGGACAGTTCATCGTCGCGTGGTGCGCGAAGGCTGGCTTCATCCCCAAAGGCACTGACCCCGTCGACTGGATTCGCGCCCGTAGGAAATGCTGTCTCGAAACGGGAGAGCAAATCAAATGCGCGCGGCGACTCACGCAGAAATTCCGTTAAACCTGACATGAAGACACTTATCTGCTTCGTCCTGATCGCTGTGATCAACCTCTCCTCAGTTGAGGAAGCCGCCTCTCTCATCAACCCACCAGCCGGTCGGCTCGCGATCGTTGCCGATGGGAACTCGCCTGACCCGGATGACATTGGAGCGACCGCGGTCATCTTCGGCATCCTCGACGGAGCGGGATTGAATGATCGTTTGGTTCACCTTTCTCACTCCTGTGACCTTGATCCGTTCAAGAATCCGGGGAAGCAAACTATCGATGCTGCCAACGAAAAACGTCGACAGGATAAGCTGCATCAGCTCTGCGGTGAGGGGATCTCATTTTTCGGGCCGTTCGCCAATCTTAAGGCCTACTTCAACTGCCGCACCGATCAGGAAGCCGCCGTCGACGACCTCCGCCGCGCCATCGATGAGTCGACTGCGAGCGACCCGCTCTGGATTATCGAAGCAGGGGAACCTGACCTCATCGGCTATGCTCTGGAAGGCGCGACCCCTTCGAAACGGCAGCACGTTCACGTCGTCTCCCATCACCCTGCGAACGATGACAGCGGTGACTACTTTACCTGGCAGGAGATCCTTGACTACGGCGTCACTGAGCATCAAATCGGTGATCAGAACCCCGGGCTGAAAACGGCGATCCCGCGATGGGACTGGGCGAAGGAAAACAGTGATCCGGAAATCGCGTGGATATGGGAGCAACTCAAATATGCTGAGCAGGACGGCGTCGTCCGCTTTCAAACCGACAAGTTCGACTGCTCTGATGCGGGGTTGATCTACTGGTGGATCACCGGAGCAAGCGACGGAGGGGAGAAAGCCTCGACACCTCTGCAGATCAAAAAGATGCTCCTCCACGAGGTGGAGCAGGGTTGAACTAACCCTCTGAAGTTCCCTCTAAAAACTCAATTTTGAGGCCTTGGCTTCTCCATGCTTTCGCGAGTTCCTCTTGAAGATCTTCGTAACTCCGGCCACGCAGGATATGTTTTTCCTGAAGAGCAGGAAGATCTTCCTCTCTCGATGAAGGAAGCTCTTTAATAAATTCAACGAGGTGGGCTGCGTCTCCTTCACCATCGAGGCGAAGAAAGAAATAGGCGAGGACATTTGCGCTCCGGTAGTTGATCCCTCCATTCCCCTCTGCGAGCTCATCTGACCACTGGCGATGTGAAATATTGATAAGTTTCTCAAGATTCACCATCGTAAAATCCCGGCCCTGACCGTAGGTCACATCTTCGACGATGGCACGATCCATGGAGCTGAGTTTAAAACGCCCGTTAGAATACTCCTGGCATGAAACCACCTCTGCAATCCCTTCAGAAAGCCAGGTCGGCATTGGGGTCATGAGCCAACGCATCATGACCTGGTGAGCGATCTCATGAGTCAGGATGGTGCTACGTTTGTTGCTATCGACTACGAAGCGC
Organism: Verrucomicrobiales bacterium; assembly: GCA_029210205.1. Taxonomy (GTDB): domain Bacteria; phylum Verrucomicrobiota; class Verrucomicrobiia; order Verrucomicrobiales; family DEV007; genus Arctic95D-9. The sequence continues at coordinate 27,944 of JARGOD010000027.1, forward strand.
GTGCCCGTGTATTCAACCCCGAGATTCGGAAGGGGAACTTTAATGAGGCTGCTCAGCTCGTTGCCGCGACGTTGCCATGACATTTGGCCACCGCTGCCGGGCGACCCTCCGTCGGCAAAGTAGTCATCTTCGGTCATGTAAAGTTTCGTCGGATAAAAACCGTTGGCACTTGGGCTTGGAGCGAGTCCGAGCGGCATTTGGTCGATGAATTGATAAGTCGCCTCGAAGATTCGAGCAAAATCCCGCACCACGCTGACTGAGAGACGATCCGGGGCGTGGAACTCAAAATTGGGCGTCCGATAAACAAAAAGCTCGCCATCTTCCTCGCCACCCTCTCCGCTTGATTCTTCCTGAATCGCGGCCAACTCCTCGCCCTCCACCGTCTTTATCGTGTCTACTTCCAGATCAGCGGTCACATACTGCGGCCACTCTCCAAGCTTGAGATCCCCAAAATTTCCTATTCCGGGAGCCGTGGTTTTCCCTTCGGCCTGATCCTCTTTCACCGCCATTTCCTCCTTCTCTGTAGCCCAAGATTTAGCAAACGTCTGGTCCGCTTCCGACAGCCTCGAAAGAGGCAAATCAAACACACCTCGATCCGTTTCCAGCTTCACTGTATCAGCCTCAAGATCGAGAATCGTTCCGACGATTTTCTTGCCATCCGAACTCGTCCACTCACGGGATTCGCAACGGGCCTCAGAAACAAAAAGAAAGAAGACCGAAAAAAGTAGAGAAGGAAAAAATCGTTTCATCTCCGGCGAGTCTATAGAGGCTCAAGCCTGAAAGCAAGCGGAGGAAACGATCTCAATCGTAACTTAAGTGCGCCCCTGCACTCAGATCTGCAGGCTTGTCAGACAAGCATCACTAGCACCATGATTGCTCCTTCTATGATGACATTTTCTCTTTCCCGGCTCAAAGCAACAGTCAGCTTGCTCCTCGCCATATTCACGGTCAATCAGGCGATCTCAGCAGAGTCTCCAAATATCGTCCTTATCCTTACCGATGACCACGGGTGGAGTCAGCTCTCTGAACTGATGGACCCGAGTTTAGAAAGCTCAAAATCCGACTATCTCGAAACTCCAAATCTTCAGCACCTCATCAAAAGCGGAATGCGCTTCACAAATGGCTATTCACCCGCCCCCCTCTGCACGCCTACCCGACGCAGCATCCTCTGTGGAACCTCGGCAGCACGATCCGGCTCAGAGTTTAAGAGCTCATGGATCCCAGCAGAGCACCTCACGATTCCCAAAGCGCTGAAGGCAGCAAATCCCGACTATCGTTGCGCTCACTTTGGGAAGTGGGGCGAAAACATGATCTCAACCCCTGAGGAATGCGGCTACGACGCCAGCGATGGAGAAACAGGAAACAACACGGGCGGCATGCCAAAATCGCTCGGAGTGGATGGGAGTCACGGCGACGGCCCGCCTCACTTCATTGACAACCAAGACCCGAAGCGAACGCGCTCCATGACTGATCGCTCCATTTCCTTTATGCAAAAACAGGAGAAAGAGGGAATTCCATTTTATCTGCAGGCGAGCTACTACGCCCAGCATCTTTCCGTCGTCTGTACCGCAGAAACTTTGAAGAAATACGAAGCAAAAGGCACTCCGGACCGGGGATACACCCCAGCCTGGGCTGCCATGCTCGAAGAGCTTGATCGGGAAATCGGGCGTTTGTTCGACACTATCGATAATCTCGGCATTGCGGATGAAACTTATATCTTCTTTACAGCTGATAATGGCGGAAGGGGAACCATCCCCGGTGGCAACGTCAACAGCACTCCACCAAATTTTCCCCTAACCGGAGCAAAGCACTCGCTCTTTGAAGGCGGCATCCGAGTACCATTTATCGTAAAGGGTCCTGAAATCGAGGCCGGTTCGGTTTCCTCCGTTCCTGTCGTCGGCTACGATTTTCTCCCGACCTTCCATGAACTCGCAGGAGGACAAAAGCTCACCCACCCCAATCTCGACGGCCTCAGCTTTGTAAGCGCCTTACGAAACCCCGATATGGCACGGCTCACTGACCCTCCGCGAGCACTCTACTTTCATCGCCCTATCAGTAAACGTGAGTCTGCCATTCGCGTCGGGGATCACAAACTACGCATTACCTGGCAGGGAAATGGAGTCGTCCGCAGTCGCGAACTGTACGACGTCGCGGGAAGTCCAGTCGAAGAAGGTAAAAACCTAATTGAACAGCAACCTGATCTGGCGGCAACTCTGGAAGGCAAGCTGCTTAGCTATCTTGAACTCGTAGATGCTGAGAAGCCGATTGTGAATCCAAAATTCAAAAAGAAGACAAAGCAGGGCAAAACGAAATGAGATACCCGCGAAGGCTCTTGAACTGATCTCACATTCCATGAGTTGTCCTTTCAGCAAGTTGGACCAGATTCGGACTGGAATGATCTATATACTCCTCCAAACTCTCACTCCAACCTCACCGCAATGAACCACTCCCTCTCATTCCTCTCCTTACTGTCCACACTTCTTATCTTAACGAGTTGTAGTGACAGTCCTTCAAAGGAAGAAACTGACGACGATTCTTCTGAAGGATGGATATCGCTCTTCGACGGAGAGAGCCTGAAAGGTTGGAAGGGCTACAACGGAGCCGCCTTTGATGGAATCTGGATTGTCGAAGACGGTGGAACTCTTCATCTCGCCGGACAGCCAGAAGGCAGCGAGTATGTGAACCTCATCACCGAAGCCCAGTTTGCCGACTTTGATTTCCGATTCGAATGGAAAGTGGAAGCGGGAACGAATTCAGGCGTGATGTTCCGCCTCGGGGAAGGCCCCAAACAGCCCTACCTTACCGGGCCTGAATATCAGATTCTAGACAATGCAGGATTCAGAACAAAGAAGGGCCTCCCGGTCGGCCCCGCCGAACAGTCAGCCTCACATTACGCCATTGAGCCAGCCACCAGCGATGAAACAAAATCAATCGGAGAATGGAATCTTGGTAGAATTTTAGTTCAGGGAAATAAGGTCGAGTATTGGCTCAATGGAGTAAAAACCACTGCGTACGAAATGCACAGTCCCGAGTGGAAGGAGCAAGTCGCGAACTCCAAATTCAGCAAGTGGAAAGACTACGCAACCTTAGAGAGGGGACATATCGGACTTCAAGATCACGGCCATCGAGTCTGGTTTCGTCATTTGAAGATCAAGGAACTGTAGAAATAGGATAGAAGCACAAAAAACTGTGACTACCTCAATTCCTGATACTCTACCATGACTAACAATGACATCCTCCGCCGCCTGCGCCACGCTCTGAACGTGACTGATTCCAAGGTCGCCGAGATAATCAATCAGGCAGGGGCAGGGACAACTCGCGCCCAAGTCACCGGCTGGTTGAAACGCGAGGAGGAGAATGGCTACGAAGCCCTCTCCGATCTCACGCTTTGCCGGTTTCTTGACGGGCTCATCATCGAGAAGCGCGGGCCCCGCGCAGACGGCTCAATTCCTCAGCCGCTTGAGACCTTGACCAATAACGAAATCCTCAAAAAGCTTCGCATCGCTCTTGAACTGCGTGATGAAGAAATGAACGCCGTTTTTGCGAATGTTGAGTTCGTCGTCACGAAAGCCGAACTTGGCTCTTTCTTTCGCAAGGAAGGCCATCGGAATTACCGCCCCTGCCCTGAGCAGGTCCTGCGAAAATTCATTCAGGGGCTCGGGAAGACACCTGAGTGAAGACCACAGGGAAGTCGTATCGGAAGGGCACACTCGTGACGTCTTCATCTACCATCCCTCAAAAGGAAACCGTCGTCCTTCTCCACGGATTGGCGAGGACCTCGACCTCGATGAAGAAAATGGAGCGGACGTTGACAGTTGCCGGATATCGGACCGTGAATATCGACTATCCCTCGACTCAATTCCCAATCGAAACGCTGGCTCAGCAAATTCTCGACGAAATCGAAAGCCATGTCACCGAGAATGACAAGGTTCACTTTGTGACTCACTCAATGGGAGGCATCCTCGTGAGATACCTCAATGATCACCTCCAGTTCTCTCGAACCGGTCGGGTCGTCATGCTGTGTCCGCCCAACCAGGGAAGTGAAATCGTTGATCGGCTCGGAGGTCTGAAACTCTTTGAATGGCTGAATGGACCTGCAGGCCTCCAACTCGGCACCGCAAAAGATGGAATCGTCTCAACGCTCGGGCCGGTCGAGTTTGAATTAGGAGTCATCGCGGGAGACCGCAGCATCGACTGGATTCTCTCGACGATGATCCCGGGCCCTAACGATGGAAAAGTATCAATCGAAAGCGCCCGCATTTCCGGGATGAGCGACTACAAGGTAGCTCACGCGACGCACCCCTACATCATGAAAAACAAGGCAGTGATCAAAGAGGTGCTCACTTTTCTCGAAACGGGAAAGTTTTCAAGGATTTAAGAAGAATTAGCCCATCGTCCCGGAGCGAACTTCAGAGATCCCCATCTAAACAAAATCCCTGCGAGTTTCAATCACGGCACTTTCTGAATTTTGATATCATCAATCTGAATTTCGCCTTCTCCACGGTGAAAAATCAGCCGGATTGTCCGTTCAAGATCATTTTTACTTTCGCCACCCCGAGCATTGAATTTAGTCTGAACCCACTCCCCGTTCGGCTCAAGTTTGAGATCGGAGAAACCTCCCGATCCGTTAGGTTTTCTAACTCCGCGGCGCATTTCGATTCCTGAGCCATCCGGCATTGCCCTCACACGGTAATGAATTTCGTATGCCGACGAATCAGGAAACTCGACTTCAAAGGTGGCGACCTCAATATTCGGCCCTCGCTTTTTCAAGACGTAAGCGTGATTCCCGGTTTCATCCTCCCGCACACGACCATCTCCTTTCCATCGGCCTGATCCATTTTCGAAATTTGTGGTCATTTCTTCCGGATCATTCGCTACAAGTGGAATAACGAAGCAAACGGCGAGAACCACTGTCAGTAGCTTTTTCATTTTTGAATAATACTTTCTGGTGAGGAAATCGACCAGTCCGCAATTCTGGATTAGATTCGGTAGGTTTGTCCTCTCAATTCGAAGCCCAATCACGTCTTCATCATGCATGAACGGTGAACGGGGCGAGCAATTGAAATCCCCGGATTTCAAAAATCTCCAAACGGCAAGGAAGCGAACCCGTTTCTGCGAGAGGGAAGCCCCTACTACTTCTTTTCTTTCTTCGCCTCGAGCATTTTGCGTCGTTCGACACCCCGCTTCTGAATCTCAGTCGAGTGATAATGCATGTCCACATTCGTGAGATCCTGGACTTCATTTTCGGGCACCTCGTATTGCTCACGTAGCCTTGTCAGCTCTTCGTGGAGCCCGGCACGAACCTCGGCGTACTCCGGATTCTCGTACTGGTTCACGAGCTCCTGCGGGTCCGTCTCCATGTCGTAGAGTTCCCATTCCCCGAGATCATAAAAGTTCATCAGCTTGTAACGTCCATCGTAAACGCCCTCGTGCCGATGGACCATGTGCCAACCCGGATACTCGTAGTAATGGTAGTAATGTGAGGATCTCCAATCGTCCGGAGTCCCGCTTTTCAAAATCGGAACCAGGCTTGCGCCCTGCATCCCGGCAGGATTCTCGACTCCGGCGATATCGAGAAAGGTCTGCGCAAAATCGAGGTTCGAGACAAGATCGCTGTTTACACTTCCTGCTTCAACAACACCGGGCCAGCGGACGAGCAGAGGCGTGCGGTAGGACTCGTCGAACATGAATCGCTTATCAAACCAACCGTGCTCGCCAAGGTAAAAACCCTGATCGCTCGAATAAATGAAGACCGTATTCTCTGCAAGACCGGCTCCTTCGAGGAACTCCTGCAACTCTCCGATGCTGTCATCGACTGACTTGATGCAGCGAAGGTAGTCTTTGAGGTAACGCTGATACTTCCAGCGAATAAGCTCATCCCCTTCGAGTTTTGCCTCGGCAAAAGCCTGATTTTTTTCCTCATAAGCCGCATCCCATTCCGCCTGCTGCACCGGAGTCATGCGATTGTAGACCCGCTCAATAAATTGACCGGTCTCATCGAGATTCTTCAGCTTGAGGTCGCGCATCGTCATTGTTTTCGAAATCGACATATCCTGATCTCGAGCTGCGGTTCCACGCCCACTATAGTCATCAAAGAGAGTGTCCGGCTCCGGGATCGTGACCTCATCAAAAGCACTCAGATACTTAGGCGCAGGCTCCCAGGCACGGTGCGGAGCCTTGTGCTGAACCATAAGAATAAACGGTTTTTCAGGATCGCGTTCCGTCTTCAGCCAATCCTTCGCCTTCTCGGTGACGACTTCACTGACGTACCCTTCCACTCGATATTTTCCATCAGGATTGATGAAGTCCGGATTGTAGTAACTCCCCTGGCCCGGAAGGATATCCCAATGATCGAACCCTGTCGGATCACTCGCGAGGTGCCATTTTCCGATGAGCGCAGTTTCATAACCTGCTTTCTGAAGAAGCTTCGGAAAGGTCTCTTGTGAACCATCAAAACGAGTGTGCTCATTCTGAAAGAACCCGTTCTTGTGGCTGTATTTTCCCGTCAGGATCGTCGCCCGACTGGGCCCGCAGATCGAGTTGGTGACCATGCAACGGCGGAAAAGCATCCCTTCAGCTGCAATCGCATCGAGGTGCGGCGTGGGTGCAATCTCAGCGAGCGGTCCACCATAGGCACTGATTGCCTGGGTCGCATGGTCATCCGAAAAGACGAAGACGATGTTAGGGCGCTCAGCAGCAAGCGCAGCTGAGCCGAGAAGGAGGAGAGTGAGAATCAGGAATCGACGGGGAGCTTTCATGAGATTTTGGAAAAGGAGTATATCACTGCTTCAGTCATGAGTCACTCCTCCCAGACAAACTCATCGCTCCCCTCGCGACCGTAGTCCCAGGCACGCTTAGGCAGCCGCTGCTCATTCGCCAGCGCCATGTAGGCTAGAATGCCGTCTGCGACAGCGCTGGCATACTTCTCCCGCCATTCCGGCGAGTGAATCTTCTTCGTCTCCTCCGGATTCGTGACAAAACCCCCTTCAATCAAAATCGAGGGGACATCAGAATAGCGCAGGACCACATACCTCGCCCGTTTCACTCCCCGATCAAAACTCTCCGACATCTTCCCGAGAAGGGTGTGTTGCATCGTGTTAGCAAAAACGAAACTAGCCGGCACGATCGCATTACCCGCGTCTTTCCGACGATCAAGGATTGGGTCCGGAGCCTTCCCGGTCGTCGGCAACCCCGCTGAAGGAAGCGCGTAAACTTCGATACCGTTCGCGGAAGGTTTCCAGCCTGCCGAATTGAAATGGACGCTTACGAAGACAGGAGACTCATAGTTCTTGTTCATTTTCGGACGCTCATGCAACTCAATGAAGACATCAGAAAGTCGGCTCTGCACCACTTTCACCCCTTTTGACTCCAGGATGCGGCGGGCCCGCTTCACCACATCGAGGGCGTAGTCTTTTTCGTTCCCATACGGCCCCCGCCCTCCCTTGTCATGACCACCGTGGCCAGGATCGAACACGACAGTCTTCACCGGCTTGATCGCTTTCACCGAGGACGGGCTCATTGCCGGCCCCAGAGTCGCATTGATATCGGCCAAAGAGACGAAAGGATTCCCAAACCTCGTCACCACCGGATAGGAAAGCCAATGCCGCACGCCGTCCACGAGTGCCTCGCGCGTGTCTGTCTTCACCACGAGCCGATGCGCTTCCCCGGCAAAGGCAATTTCCCCATTGCCGGACCGACGATTTCCCTTCGTCATGGCAAAGGCAGCTGCAAAATCAGCAAGCGGAACGTAGGACCGTTCATTGATCGTCTTTGTCCGCCATTCTGCCAGGGCTGGCGCCGGAATCACCGGAACAATGATGAGCAATGCCAACCAAGCACGGAAGGAAAGTCGAAAGGGCAAGGCGGAGAGGAGCTTCAAGGAGCAAAGAGGATGCAGATCGGAGATGGCACGTTGATGACGTGTCCACGCTGGTATGTCAGCTTGCCGGTTTCCTGGTCGACCGCATGCACCGCGATGGTATTTGAATCAGCCCCGGCAGCGAGAAGCCACTGAGCATCAGGCGAGAGATTGATATTTCTCGGGAACGCCCCCCGTATCGGCTGAACCTGAACCACATCCAGTTTGCCCGTGGCAGGATCTGCTCCATAAACGCTCACGGTGTCGTGCCCGCGATTGGATGAGTAGACAAACCTCCCTGAGGGATGAACGAGGATCTCGGCAGCAGAATTAAAATTCTCTCCCGCCTTCACTTCCTCGGACAGCGCGGGCGTCGTCGACAGCAGTTCCGCAGTCCCGTTCTCCGCACCCCACGAAAAGGTCGTCACAGAAAGGGACAGTTCATTGAGCAGGTAGATGAACTTTCCATCGGTAGAAAAGCGCATGTGACGGGGACCGCCACCCGGGACCGACTCAGCAAATCCGTGCTTCGTGATCGAGGGAGTCTCAGCATCCACTTTATAGATCACGATACCATCCATCCCAAGGTCAGGGATGAACGCATATTCGCCGTCCGGAGAAAATCCACACCAGTGAGGATGAGGAGCTTCCTGCCGTTTCTCCACCACACCCGAGCCTCCTTCGTGCTCTGTCACGGTTGGTTCACCGAGATTTCCTTCGTCATCGAGCGGGAACAACGCGACCGAGCCACCACCATACTGAGCCGTGAGGAGGAACTTTCCGGAAGGATGCACCGCAATATGAGCGCCACCCCCGTCGCCGGTCGGGACGAACTGCATGAATTCCAGAGCTCCTTCTTCTCCAATTCGATAGGCGGCTGCTCCGCCCTCCTTCTCAACCGAAGCCACCGCATACAGCTTGTCCCCGTCGGGGTGCAGCGCGAGAAAGCCCGGCGAAGTGATTTCAGCGGCTCGCTTCGCTTCGGTCAGCTTACCCGTTTCCGGATGGAATGTCGCGTGATAGATTCCATCCGCACCGCGTCCTCCAGTACCGAAAAAAACGTCGAGGGGTTCCGCCTGGAGGGAGACAGCAGGAAAGAGAATCGCGAGCCAGAGTAAACGAGAGAGAGGAATATTCATCATCGGCATGATCCTCACTCCGGGCAACCCGGTCAAGCCATGGTCCTGTCGCAATGACGCCTCGCTTCCCTGCCAATAATCTCAACGAAAGCAATTGATGCTGAACTCAACAGGAGATCCCAGAACATCCCAATTCTTCCACATCCGGCACAACCTTACTCCACTCACTGGCATACCTTCTGCGACTCCTTGAATCGCGCATAGGAAACATTTGCTCTTCACCCCAAACACGATCCACTATCCTGACATGACGCTTTCACGAACCACCCTTCTAGTTTTCGCCGCGGCCTTGGCCGTTGGCGCACCATCAGTCCAATCTCAGGACGGCAATAAACTCCTCAGTGCAATCTTTGGAGGAATCCCCTCCAGCCAATCGAGCTCCGGCTCGAAGCCCAAAGGGAAGCACGTCGAAATCGACCTGACAAAACAACAGCTCAAGGCCTACGAAGGCAGTCGCGTTGTTCTCAGAACCAACATCAGCTCTGGCCGCACCAACAATACACCGACAGGAAATTTCCGTGCCGGCCCCTACAAGTCCGCGGAGCACTACTCCAGTTTGTATCACAATGCTCCTATGCCCTGGAGTGTTCAGATCACAGGTCACATTTTCATCCACGGATTCACCGAGGTGCCTCCGTATCCCGCCTCCAAAGGATGTGTCCGCGTCCCCTTGACCGGACGGAACCCCGCGAAGCGACTCTTCAAGTGGATTGATGTCGGGACACCGATTCGTATCTACCGGAGCTAGGGTTTCTCCTCCGGAGGATTGCTTTAGTTCCTCACTTTCAACCCGTCGCCAGAGACGGCGACGATGAGTCAGATCGATGTCTCCGAGCTTGAAAAAGCGGTCCGGGGCCAAATCGGAGGAATAACCATGTCGCTGCAGAAAAGTAGGTGAGCGCAAATGCCCAGTAAGTTACCGCTCCTCCCGCCGTCGGGGTCACTGGAAAAACAAGGATCGTTGCATTGAAAACGATCTGCATTACCAGCACCAGGAATCCGCTTCGGGTATGGTGATAGACAAACGCGCACATCAAGGCCACTCCCATCTGGTTGAACAAAAAAGCGCCTAGTGGCAGCTCCGGGATGATTCCGAAACTGTAAATCGACATCGGCAGCCACCACAGCGTCCAGACGAATCCGACAATCAGGGCCGACACGTAAGGGGTGAACTGGAGCGATAAGCGACGGACTGCGTAACTCACCCACACAATCTCTCCGATAAAAGAACTCACCAGGAGAGTGATCAGGAGCTTCGGGTGAGCAATCCTTTCAAAGCCTGCCGCCAGTTCGCTCCAACTTAGATACTCCCCGGTCGCAATGCCTTTCGCGGTCAATACCAGCAGACAGAGCGCAAAGGTCCATCCAAAAGCAAACAGGTAGAGCAGCGGTGATCGCCTCCATTCTAACATCGGCCTCAGTACTTCATGGACTCCGTGACGACCGCGGACGACAAGGATGAGTCCAAATAGAATAAGGCCGAGCAACGCAAAACGGCCAAGCCCGTATACGTCTTCCGGTACCCACCCGGCAACAACTGAGGTGACAAAAACGGCGTTCGCAATCACGAGCAACGAAAAGAAAATCCACACCTCGTACCGCCCTAGAATCCTAATTAGACCCGTCATCTTCTTATATATTTTCTATAATCCTCGCTTTTTCCACAAAAGCAACTCAAAGATGACTGGGTTCCGTTTTTTGAGGGCAATGAACCCTCCTTACCGGGCACGAGACAACAGCAAGCCGATATTGAAATCTGAGCGACACCGCTCTAAAACGCTCAGATGAAACTCCACTAGCTACCTCTCCTCCGACTCATCGACCAGCTCACGATGAGCCTTGCCCTTGTCGCTGCCAAGGCAGACACCTTCACTGGAATCTGGACCGAATTATGCTACGAAACGTGGATGAAATCACGGCAAAGAAACACTTGCCCTGATCCTCGCAATCACCTCACTATCCCGACATGAACTCATCCAGATTTTCCTTCCTCCTTTTAACCGCATCCTTCTTACTCAGCGCGCCCGTGACCCAGGGACAGGACGGCAAGATCCTCCAGGCTCTTTTTGGTTCGAAACCAACAAACTCAAGTTCGAAGAACGTCGGAAAGCGCGTCGAAATCGATCTGACCAAGCAACAGCTCAGGGCATATCAAGGAAATCGCGTCGTGCTTAAAACACACATCAGCTCGGGTCGCACCGGCAACACACCCACCGGCAATTTCAGAGCCGGCCCTTACAAGTCAGCCGAGCACTACTCCAGCCTATACCACAATGCTCCGATGCCATGGAGCGTCCAGATCACAGGGCACATTTTCATCCACGGGTTCACCGAAGTTCCCCGGTATCCAGCATCGAAAGGTTGCGTCCGCGTCCCTCTTACCGGTCGGAACCCCGCTAAGCGCCTCTTTAACTGGATCGATGTCGGAACGCCGATTCGAGTCTATCGCAGCTAGGCCTTCAGGACTGCAGCGGATTTGTTTCTCTCGATCGAATACAACTTTACGGGTTCTCTGATCCCCTTCAGTTGTCTGACGCCGCGCTCGAGCGTTTCGAAAGCATCTTCAAGATGTCGTTTCGTCGCTTCAGACACGAGTATCTCTCCGGCTTCACTCTCTGACTCGACTCGAGCCGCAAGATTAACGCAGTTTCCAATCGCGGTGAAATCGGAATAAGCTTCCGATCCAAAATTCCCCACCGTCGCAAATCCTGTACTGATTCCCATCCCAACATCAATCGGGTCTCTTCCTTCCTTTCGCCACAAATCGCTCAGCTCCTGAATGCGTTCCTGCATCGCAACTGCCATCTCTACGGCTCTGACAGGATGATTCTCACAGGCATCCGGGGAGTTGAATATCACCATCACACAATCTCCGACGAACTTGTCGAGCGTCCCACCGAAATGATCCACTATCTCCGTCATTGATTTCAAATAGTCGTTGAGGACCATCGTGACTTCTTCAGGCTCTTTCTTCTCAGACCAATTGGTAAATCCGCGGATATCAGAGAAAAAGACCGTGATTTCACGGCGCTCAGGCTCAATTCTACTGAACGTTTCTTCCCGCAGTGCCCTCTCGGCAACAGAGGGGGACACATATTTTTTCAAGGCTCGAAGAGTCCTCCCGGTTTCATCCCTCGCCTGAGCAATTTGAAACCACAGCGAACCAATCATCGAAAGGGCTAACATTTCCACAACAGGAAGCACCGGGATCATCCAGTCTCCTTTCGCGAGCCAATAGGCGAGGATGAGATATCCGACTAATAGCGAGATAGACGCTAGAACAACACCGGCAGCAGATCTGAGACGAAAGAGCAGGACCAGAAAAATCCCCAACAGCCCCGACCCTGCAATCTGGCTCGAAGGCTCGAGAAACTTCAGATGGTTTTGGTCAAGAATGTTGGCCATGACAGTTGCCTGAGTCAGCATCCCGGGAAGTCGACCAATCGGAGTTGAAACAATATCGGATGTCCCCGTTGAGACGTCCCCTATAATCACAGGTTTACCCTCGACGGCCGCACGGAAAACCACACCTCTTTCGTCATCGTGCACCGCCCTGTAAAGATCCAAATATTGAAACGCAGGATCAAAGTCGTTGATCTTACTCGTGTAGTTTATGCGGTACTGCAGTCTGTCATCTATAGGTATAGTCAAATTACCCTGAGAGGTATCGATAAGACTGATTTGCCTACCAGGTGCGATTCGTATTTGATCCGGCTCCAATCCTAGATGCCGAATCAACGATTCCATCGCCAGTCCTGGATACAGCTTTCCTCCATGCTGAATAAACAAAGGTATCCGACGGACTGTCCCACTGTTGCCTGAAGGGTTAAAATTAACAGCACCCATACTGGATGGCGAAAAGATCGGTTTGATCGGACCTACTCCAGCCAGGGCCGTGGAGGAGGAAACATCAACTCCGTAGCGATTCCCCTCCATAAAATGCTCTTTCTCCGAGGAAGTCGATTCCCCCGGAGACACCAAGTCCTCGAAATGATAGGCCAGGGTAATATCATCCTTCGCTGCCAGAGCATTCGCAAGCGACTCATCCTGCCCGTTCTTATCCGGGTCCGAAAACATGACGTCAAAAGCAATCTGGGATGCTCCAAATTCCCTGAGAATATTGATTACATCAGCATGAATACCCCTCGGGAAAGGCCAACCCCCAAAAGAATCAGAGGCGATATCTTCATCACCTACTGCAACAATCCCGACCGCACCGGAGGAGATTTCCTTCGGTCTATGTTGAAGGCGAAAATCGACGGTGGCTTCCTCCCACTCAGCAAACGGTTCAAACTGGTGAATAAAACCAATCAAGATTCCTGCGAACCCAAGCAACAAGGATTTCAAGAGAGTGGATGACATAAAGAGGCCTCAGGGTCTTGACTGCGTTGATTCGGTCCAGAAGAATTCCTTTTGACTCACCTTCCCATCGATCTCAGCCTGTATCATTACTGATTTCGAGGACCGGAAAGGAAATCCAACTCTACACGGAACTGATGCCTCCTTCAAAGCAAAGACTTTCACAACGCAGAATAGGCCAAAGCCAGAAAGTCTTCTCTGCCTGCTCTCACAGACAAGAAACCGAACATTGGTACGATTGATCATGAAAAAACTATGGCTCTCAACTTGGTCATCCAGCCTCATTATCGGACTGGGGATGCTCTCGTCCATTTCCCTCTCTCAGGATACCGTAAAGACAGATGATGATTTCAGGACCTGGACGAACACTAAAGGGGTTTCGATACAGGGAAAATTGATCAACGTGCTAGAGGGCAAAGCGCTTATTCTAGTGAACGGAAAGGAGTTTGCGATTCCCCTGACAGGACTCTCGGATTCCGACAATATCTTCATCAAGGAGTGGCAAAGTCGTGTCTCACCTCTACGGATCACTAAACTGTCCGTGTTGCGCGGTCAGGGGCAATTTGAGATCGTCGACAAAGACGGATCAGTTGTCGGAAGCCTTTCCGAAGAAGATTGGATTGAACCCGAAAACCCCGACCTGGCAGAGCTCGAAGAGGTAACAGCGAAGAAGGTCCGGGGAACTCAAAGTAAACAAATTTTTGAAGGACAATCAATCCGCACAAAAGCTGACGCAAGCGTCGATCTGTATTCGCCAACGGGTGCAATCATCCATCTACGCCCTGAAACCGAGCTTCAGTTACCTGAACCAAAAGAAGTCGCTCCGGCGAGTAGTTTAGAACTATTGAAAGGAAGCCTCTTTCTCAAAGTAGATGCAAAAGAACTTCAGTCAGACCGAAAAGAATTCCGACTCAAGTCACCCACCGCGATTCTCACCGTAAAAGGCACGGAATTTTTCGCCAAAGTTGAATCCGATAGCACGATCTCCGGAGTCTACGAAGGGCAGGTCGAAGCAACGTATGCTGACGAGAAGATCGAAGATATCTTTCCCGGATATGTCACCGAACTTTATGACGACAGAGCCGTGTCCCGGGAGATGTCTGAAGAGGAAAAGGCCGCCCGAAGGGTTTTCGACACCCTCGCTGTCCGAAAATCATCTCTCGCTGACCAAGCATGGGGATGGAACGCCTTTGACTGGGAAGTACACAGCCTGCTCAAAGAAGAAGCTACATCAAACAAACAGGAAATTTCGAGCATCAATGTTCAACGAGGTCGTAATGAAGCAGGAAATCTTGCGGTTGAATTCCGTCCCATCGACGAAAAATATCAGTACGGCGAATTTCGAATCGATACTGTCGTCGGTGAACCGGGGGAAGACCTTCTCGGGGCAGAGTTCAGAATTCGAGCAGACCGGAATGTCCCTTTGATCATCACTACTTTGGGCGCTGATCAAGCTGAGAAGGACCGAAAGAAAGGCGGACTCCTCGATAGAAGCGGATACGAATTTCTAGTCGAGTTTCATAATCTCAAGACAATACAAGAACACAAAACCCAATACTGGGGAACTTACCGACTTGAGGATGATCAGGCGAACTTGGAAAATGATGGATGGAACACTCATTTCGTCCCCTTCTCCCGGAACGACTATCCCGAGACCTACGATGTGAAATCCTGGTATATCTTTCTTTGCTTAGGGCCTGAAGTGGTGGCTACGCGAAATACAGTCAAACTCGAAATCGCCCCGCCCGTTCTAGTTTTCGACGACCAAAAAGAGCAGTAACGACCCTCGAGCTCATTGAAACACGGAATTGGACAACGTCTTCAAGTTCCAGCCGGGAACGCCCACCAATCAGACAGCGAAAATTTCGCAGGAATCGGGCAGCCACAGAGAAGTTGACGCGCTACGGTGCAAAGATACTATCCAGAACATCATTTGCTCTTCATGACCAACCCTTTGATTCAAAAATCCAAGACCTGGATTCGGCGAATACTCCGTCAAACCGGACTCGATCTTCGCCAAATTCGCATTCGTAAGCTCGGAATAAATCCATATCGAGACATGTCTTTTCAACTCGAAGAGATTGAAGACCCGGTCATTTTCGATATCGGAGCGAATATAGGAAAAACACTCGACCGTTTTGGGGTCGAGTTTAGACATCCTGAAATACACGCTTTTGAACCTGGGAAAGTCGCTTTTGATATCCTATCCAGAAAGTCATTCAAACACAGTTCCGTGACTATCAACAATCTTGGTATCGGCTCCGAACTGAGTTCCCTAACTTTGAATCAGAACGAGTTCATCGACATGAGCTCATTCCTTCCTTCGGGGAAACACAGTTGGGGAAACATAGAGAATACCATCGAAGTGCCCGTGACTACGGTAGACAACTATGCATCGGAAAACGGCATTGATTATATCCATATCCTGAAATCAGATACGCAGGGATTCGATCTAGAAGTCATGAAAGGCTCTCAACGAATGATGAGCGAGAATCGTATCAAGCTTGTCTATTTTGAATTCATTTTCTCAGATATGTATCAAAATCTACCGAATTTTGATGAGATTTTTAACTACCTAAGAGAAAATAATTTCGAAGTTGTTGCATTCTATGACCAACACTTTCAGGACGGAAAGCTAGGCTGGGCAGACTTTTTGTTCATCAACACAGCAGGTGTTGATAAGTGACTACCAAACGCATGATCTGATGCGACAGCTCCATCTGAATGCCCAACGATTTCGCCCACTACAGATAAGGATCTACCTGAATCCTGAGCTTTACGGGTAGCGGATCGGGATCGATGTTCGCCACTGCGATGCCACTCTCCTTGCTCTCCGCGGCAGCAAGTCCGGCGATCTGGCCGGTCGTCATCCAGAGTGGCTCCATGCGGAGAACTGACATCGCGACGTGGGTACTCGAGAGCGCGACGGGGACAAGAAGGTTGTCGAGCTTCTCCGGGAGCATCGCCCCGTAGGGAACCTGGCCGGGTTGGGCCGGGCCACTTGCTTTCTTCGGAAACCAGAGGACGCCTTCCATCCAGCGGTCATCGATTGCGAAGCGACGATCATGACAGGGATGGACGTCGAAGGAGTGTTCGCCGATCGCGATCGGCTGTTCCACTTTGGGCGTTCGACCGGTCTTTTCGTCGATGATAAAATTGTGCTGCGTGACGCGGGCACGCCCCTCGATGCGGCGACCCTGCCTCACGTAGATTTGCCACGGCCAATGGTTGTTTTCAGGAAACTCGTCACGGTGTCGCCCCGCCGTTTTCCAAAGAGCCTGAATGTCGGAGGGAACGCGGGGATCATTCTGCAGAAGCCACGCATAGCTCGCGGCGTGATCGACATGGAACTTCTCGAGCCGCACCCGATGAAAACGATCCGCATCCGGCCAGGCCCAACTCACCCCGGGACAGTTCACACTCGTCTGGCGAATGATCGAGCCATTGAGCTGATATTTCTGACGCGCCAACTTGCTGCCGAGCGAACAACTTTTGACCCTTCCTGATTCAAAATCGGCGAGGAGGGGAAGCAGATCAACAAGATGCTGCTCGTAGGAATCAGGCTTCTCGAGCGGAACCATTTTCTCAGGATCTGTCGTGAAAATAGAACGCGCACAAAATGCCTGAATCGCCGGGGAAGCCTCCCCTGTATCCGGCGTTATGATCTGCTCGCCAGTCTTCCAGTTCATGTAGTGAATCCCGGCCAGCGATTCGCCGTATTCATCGCGGCCTTCACGGCCGACCCGGAAGGGAACTTTGGCAGCCGCGGCAAGATCGCCCTCATAGGTGCCATCGATAAAAGTCGCAGCTTGGATTATGATCGCTTCACCCACCGCCGACTCTAGTTCGACTGACGTGAGACGATCCCCATCAATACTGCTCGCGGTAAGGTGATGTCCCCTGAGAAAGGAAAGCTGCGCCGATTCTTTTTCTAACATTCGCTCAAAAACACGCTCAGCAACACTTGGCTCGTAGAACCATCCGTCACGGATGAGAGGCCAGTCAGGCGAGTTTTCGCCCATCTCGCGACGGTAATCTTCGCGGACTCCATCGATGAACTCGACGACGAGACCGCCGAAAAGTTCCGGACGCACCGCGTCGGTCGTACAAAGTCCGCTCGCCGTCATTCCGCCAGGATTCATCTTCGGGCAGGCAAGGACCACCTTGCATCCACGTCGTGCCGCTTCAATTGCTGCTGCCAGTCCTCCGGGCGTCGAGCCATAGACAAAGACATCGCAGGAGGTCGCCGCCGGGGATTCCTCTGCGCTCAACCTCGAAAGAGGGGCGACCGCGTTTAAAGCCGAAATGGTAGAGGCTGCGTTGAGAAAGGTTCGGCGCTTCATCGATTAGTGGACTTGAGGCTCAGTTTCAACCTGACGGTAAAGCGAAATCAACCGAGCCGTCGATCCTGCAACGGCACTTGATCAAGTAAGCCATCCCGCAAAACTCGAAATGGCAGGGTTCCCGGCTTGCGCTCGACAAACTCTACTTCTTCCGACGCCGCTCGTGACGAGTCGAAGACTTCATCATCCGCGCCATCTCAACCGGTAGCTCGGAAGTAAACTGCATGAGCTCCCCCGTCTCCGGATGCGGAAAACTCAGCTCCGCCGCATGAAGCGCCAAGCGCTTGGGGCGCTCACTGACAGGGCGTTCTGCTTTCGGCAAATCAGAGTCCGGGTGATACTTCTCGTCGCCGATAATGGGACAGCCGATATCGGCAAGCTGAACCCGGATTTGGTGCCGACGTCCTGTCTCGAGGGTAAGCTCAAGAACAGATCGTTTCTCCGTTTTCCGCAGGACCCGATAGTGAGTGATCGCTTCCCGCGTCCCCGCGCCGGCCGGAGCACTGCGGACGCGAAGCTGGTTCGACTCGTCAAGATGACTGCAAAGGGTGCCGCTTTTCGCCGGCGGGAGGCCATCGACAACGGCAAAGTATTTCTTTGAAGCTCGCTTCCAGTTATTCTGAAGTTCGCTTTTGGCCTCTTCGCTGCGGGCAAAAACCATCAAACCCGATGTGTCACGATCGAGACGATGCACGATAAAGATCCGGTCCTTCCCACGGGGATGCGTTTGCTTCACATACTCTGTCAGCTCTGAGTAGGCCGTGACATCATTCCCCGTCTTCGTTGCGATTGAAAGGAGCTTCGCCGGTTTCAGAATCACAATGACCGAAGCATCTTCATGGATCAACTGCATCCCCGCCGGCAGCGCGGGACCGGGCGGTGGTTTCGCCGTCGGGGCCAGGGTGACAACATCCCCTGCAACGATCGGATGAGTCGAATGCTTTGCGACTTTTCCGTTTACCTGAATTCCATCAAACTTGAGCCACTGACGCACCTTCGTGCGCTTCACCTCAGGTAATTTCTCAAAGAGAAAAGGGAGAAGAGTTCCATCAACTTCGGCGGTAAAAGTTTCACGCATAGGATCAGGTGCAGGTCAGAATACTCGCTCTATTCATTGAATCCGTCGTCCAGTTTCTGTTCAACGCCCCGTTGACGAAAGCTCAATTTTCCGGTGGAGTAAAAGAATGCAGCGCATTCAACCCTGTTGGCTCAACCACCCAACCCTCTTGAGTCTGGGATTCCTTCTTCAATTCTGCGGTTCGCTCGCCCGAGCAGAGGAGCTCTTCGACGTCGAAGCCATTCGCGATCCGGCAACTCTTGAGGTCAAAGTCCTGAGTGACTGGACCGTTTCAGCAAAAGAACCGGGCGTGAAGCAAAAGCTTCTTGAGATCACGGTCTGTGAATGGTGGCCGGGACAGAATGTAAGACTGCCCGTGACGCTGAATGCCCCCGCCAATGGCGACGTCGTCCGGAATCTTGTCGTGGCGAATCAGGGTCTCGGAGAACGCCCGACCCTACCTGCCAAAGGCCAACTGCGCCTGTTAAAAGAATACGGTATCGGCGTCGTTCTCGTCGGCATGGGTACGATCGATATGATGAAACCAGTCGGCGAATTGCATCTTGGGATGAAGAGGAAGCTTCTCGAAACTCAAAATGCGCGCTACTCCGTCGCCTGGATCTGGGGGATGAGCCAAATGCGCGCGCTCACGGCGGCGATGACCGAACCCGAAGTATTCCAGCCGCAAAAGGTCCTCACTACAGGTGGCTCAAAACGGGGCGTCGCCTCCACCGTCGCCGGGATCATTGATGACCGCTTTACTGCCATCATGCCGGTAGTCGCACCAATCGCAGGAAATCCGGGCGCCCCTGTTTTTGTCGAAGGCACGGAACCGGAGTCAATCCTCGCAACCAACGAAGCCTTCCTCATACGTGCTGATCCCGTTCACGCTAAAGCCTTTCGGGACCGGTCAAAGCGGAGGGGAAATCATCGCGTCACTCTCGCAGAGGCTGTCGAAGCCGGCTGGAGTGAAGAGGATATGAGAAGAATGACCGACCTGGTCTGGGACGCGTCGAGGATCACGAATTTTCTTCCCGACATCAAAGAGCGAGGCCTCGTCTTTTTCTGGAATGTGGGGACCAATGACAGCGTTTCCCCCGACCTCAAAAAGGCAGGACTGGCTTACCCTGACTTTCCTCTCTGCATCATTCCCGGGGGACAACACGGCGGACCGGCAACGGCAGGCTTCACGAAACGTGTTCCCATTCTGCCGGAAGTGGAAGAGAACTTCATGAGTTTTGCGCTGAGTCACTTCGAAAACGCGCGTTCAATGCCAACCGCTCCCAGGCTAAACCTCGAAAACTCTGAGAGCACCGTCACTGTCATTGCTACTTTCCCTTCCGAAACTGAGCCGACAAAAAACGAAGTCTATTTTTCCCTCAACCGATCCGAGCCATACACCCTAGACTTCGAATTTGATGACTGGACATCCGTCACCATGGAGAAAACCGGGACCGGAAGATACGAAGCCAAATTTTCACTGCCCGACGGAGCGAACGCCCGGCGCATCGATGTGGTGACTCAACATCGTCATCTCGAAAACGGTTTGCCGATCACATTTTCCGGACCCTATTCCTCGATTGACTTGAACTAGGTGACACCTCGCAAAGAAACATCGAAGATGGCACTCTCATGCCGACTCAGCCGTTACACCCCAATGATCCTCTCCACGGGATTACCCTGAAGAAGATTCTCGAAACACTTGTCGAACGCCACGGATGGAAGAAGCTCGCCGACGAAATTCAGATCCGCTGCTTCATGTTCGATCCCACGATCAACTCCAGCCTCAAGTTTCTCCGCCGCACTCCCTGGGCACGTCGCAAAGTTGAGGAATGGTATCTGCGGGATTTGCCCGATTTTCCAAACGAAAACGGAGATGCCCACTGAGGCAAAATGCTATCCCGCCGTTATGACCTTGATCTCGATATCGACAAGATCATTCACGAGGTGACCGGCGAGACGGTTAAAGAATTTTCCTGAACCGTAAATGACGTTCCACACCGTCCGGTCGATGAGAAACGAAGCCTGTGCCGCGAGCTTACCTTCCGGCGTGATACCTGCCACGCAACCAAGCTCGACCGCCGACGTTTTCCCCTTCATCTCCAAATCCGCCCGAACGATCAAATTTTGATCTCCGGGCTTCGCCTTCTCAATTCGATCTGAGGAAAAAATGCGAAAGGTCGCCTCCGGAAACTCCGAGGTATGGAAGAAGTCATGGCTCTTCAGATGGCCAATCAAGCCGTCGCGCATCTCACCGTCGAGATCCGTGCACTCGATCGCGTTCATGTCGATGACGACGACACCGCCCACAAGCTTGCCGTCGGCGACTTCAATCTCACCCGACCGAAGCCCGATCGTCCCGAAGTGCTTGTTTAAGAGATTGCGTCCCGTCCATTCGACCCGGCTTTCCGAAAGGTCGAGCGGGAGCGTCCCCGACGGGATTTCCGGATCGGACGGCTCAGGAGCGCCGCCATCGACATTCAGGCCTGCACCTTTCCATTCGGCAAGTCCACCTTCAATGACCCTGACATCCCCGTAGCCCATTTCCTCGAGCTTCTCCGCTGCCATCTTGGCTTCGTGGCTTTCGGCATCGGCGCCGTAGAGAACACAGGCCGTGCCTTGATCCGGCGTCGCTTCGCGAAAGCGATCACAGAACGCGACTTCAAAGACACAGTTCGAAATCGCTCCGGGAATGTGGCTGTGCTCGAAATCGTCGGCGAGTCTCACATCGACCACGACAGGGCCTGGATTCTCATTCAGCTCAGAGGCAGTGATCGTTCTCATAGGAAGTCGGGGAATACGTAGACGGCAAAAGGATACGCTGGAAGCCCCCGAAAAATCAATTCTAAGGTTCCACCCGCAGAATTGAGAGATCACCGCATTCTCAACCCAACACGATTGGACTTCTCAATTCGAAGTCAGTGGCTTCGCATTCTCCACATGCCCCGGAGCACGTCTTCCGCTCCCCTCCATCTCCCTTCCGGAATCTCCGAGGTCCTTGCGAATCCGTTGAGCGTGGGTTTGCAACTCCGCGACCACCTCGGAATTCTCTCCGCTGACATCAACACTCTCCGAGATGTCGGACTCGAGGTGAAACAGCGCGAGCGGAACGGGCTTTGGATTCTTGCCTCGCATTGGCTTATGGGGAACCCGAAGCTTCCATGGCCCGCTACGCACCGCCTGAAGCTGCCCCTGGTAGTAATAAAAGAAAGCCTCATGCGGAGTCTTCGCTCCCTCGACTCCCGTTAGGAGCGGCGCGATGTCTTTTCCATCGATGATCCGCTCTGAATCGAGCGTTGCCCCGGCCATTCCCGCAAAGGTGGGAAGAAGGTCCATCGTCGTGACGAGTTCGCCGCAACTCGTCCCCGCCGGAATGTGGCCCGGTCCCCACGCGACCATGCAGACGCGCTGTCCCCCTTCGAGGGTGCTGCCCTTCGCTCCGCTCAGGGGGGCGTTGCTGGCACCGTGCCGAGTCGCTCCACCATTGTCCGAGGTAAAAATGACGATCGTCTTTTCATCGAGCCCGTGCTCGCGCAGTGTCTTCAGTATCTGCCCAGTCGACCAGTCGATCTCCTCAACCGTGTCACCCCAGGCTCCGTTGGCAGATTTGCCGGCGAAGTCCTCACTCGAATACTGCGGCCAGTGGGGCATCGTGTGTGGCAGATAGAGAAAGAACGGCTCATCCTTGTTCGCCTCAATAAACTGAATCGACTCTTCCGTGTATCGCTTCGTGATCTGCGCCTGGTCGGGCTCTTCTTCGATCACTTCCTCATCGCGAAGGAGAGGCAAGGGAGGGTAAGCATATGGCTCAGGCCGGTCCTGATGACCCATGTCGTTGGAGTAGGGAATCCCGAAGTAGGAACCAAACCCGTGACGGGTCGGAAGATATTCCGGCTGGTCACCCAGGTGCCACTTTCCCACCATCCCGGTGACGTAGCCGGCGTCGCGCAGCACTTCCGCCATGGTGGTTTCGTCAGGATTCAGTCCTCGTGAATTGCCGGGAAAGAGAACCCAGCGCCCCTCTTCATTCTGATGGAGCCCGACCCGCTGCGGGTAGGACCCTGTCATGAGAGAAGCCCGCGATGGCGAACACACTCCGCTCGTCACATAGAAGTCAGTGAAGATCCGCCCTTCCGCCGCCATCTCATCGAGATGGGGCGTGCGGTGATTCTCCGATCCGAACGGGCCGATGTCGTTGTAGCCGAGATCATCGCAGTAGATGATGATGAAGTTGGGACGGTCTTCAGCGACAGCAGAAAAAAGCAGGGCGAAGGCAAGAGTCAGACAGGCAAAAATGCGTTGGATCATGCCTGTGCTTACTGATTCCTGAAGCAAGCCACAAGCACGGGATCATGGCCCCCGCAGATGCCCGTGAAGCCATTTCTACCTGCAAAGACAACTTTTGACTTTTCCACCTTCCCACCGCTCCGCAGGAGCGCCCTCTCACTCCACACAAAAGAGATGCTTCTCGCTGCGCAGGAGAAGCTTGCCGTCGAATGGCACCGGTGACGCGAGGATCTGCTCGCCCATGGGATTCTCGCTGAGCAATTCAAAGGTCTCTCCTACCTTAGCGGCGAAGACGACGCCGTCCTCGCGCGCGGCGTAGAGGATGCCTCCGGCAATCACGGGAGAGGCATAGTAAGCATCCGCGGCCCGGGGAAAGGCTGCCTCCCAGTGTGGCTCGCCGGTCTGCGGATCGAGACAGACCACTCCGCCCTTGTGGCGCAGCAGGTAGACCCGGCCTTCGTAGGCGATCGGGCTGGCGACATAGACGCCGAAATCATCCGTGTCCCAGAGGCGGTGCGTTTCGGTGACATCACCTTCACCGCCGAGGCGGACGGCGTGCACCGAAGCCTGCTGGCGATCGTCCCGTCCCACCGCAATCACCGCGACGTCGTCGACCACGACTGGGGTCGCGATGTGAGGCCAGAGCTTCGTTCCATCAGGATTGAATCCGCCGCACGACCAGAGCAGCTCTCCATTGTCTGCCGCATAAGTCGTGACATGGTCGGAGCACCAGATCAGGACCGCATCGCGATCGCCGTGGCGAATCGGAACGGGCGTAGTGTAGCCGTTGTCATTCTCGGCCGGAACCTCGTAGTTGCGTTCCGTTTTCCAGCGAATCTCTCCGTCGGTGAGGTTGAAACCGGCGACCCAGGAATTGCCCGCATGGAGGCGGGGAAGAATGAGCAAATCACCGACGATCACCGGAGAGCTTCCCTGGTCCCAGTAAAGTTCCTGTGGACCGAAGTCCTCGACGAGATTCCGCTGCCACCGCACCGAGCCATCCATTTCGAGGGCCGCGATCGTCCCGCTCTTGAAGTAGACGTAGACCGCCTCGCCATCCGTGATCGGTGACGC
>JARGOD010000028.1:0-23881 GCA_029210205.1 Verrucomicrobiales bacterium
CATTGAGGACATTCTGGACACCCTTGTTCTTGAAGGCGGATCCACAGAAAGTCGGGAAGAAATCGAGCGCAATCGTTCCTTTTCGAATGCACTTTTTAATCATGTCGATATCGGGCTCAGTGCCTTCGAGGTAAGCCTCCATGATATCGTCGTCCTGTTCCACGGCCATCTCGATCATTTCAGATCGATATTCCTTGGCCTTGTCGACCATGTCGGCAGGAATGTCCGTAATCTCGTAATTCTCGGGCTGGCCGGAGTCATCCCAGACCCAGGCTTTCATCGTGAGGAGATCAACGACTCCTTTAAAGTCATCTTCGATCCCGATTGGAAGCACCATGACGAGCGGCTTTGCAGCGAGGACATTTTTGATCTGATCAACGACACGGTAGAAGTCGGCGCCAATTCGGTCGAGCTTGTTCACAAAAATGACACGAGCGACCTTGGAGTCGTTTGCGTAGCGCCAGTTCGTCTCGGACTGGGGCTCAACACCGCCGGATCCACAAAAGACACCGACACCGCCATCAAGAACTTTCAGAGAACGGTAAACCTCAATCGTGAAGTCAACGTGACCGGGAGTATCAATGATGTTGAAACGGTGGTCATCCCAAAAACAGGTCGTCGCGGCGGACTGAATGGTGATACCTCGCTCCTGCTCCTGGTCCATGAAGTCAGTCGTCGCAGCGCCATCGTGCACCTCGCCTGTCTTGTGAATTTTACCGGTGAGCTTAAGGATACGCTCGGTTGTTGTCGTTTTACCGGCATCAACGTGGGCGAAAATTCCGATGTTTCTGTATTTACTGAGATCACTCATCTAACTGGGTGTTTTGGATTGAACCTTTTTGAGAGCGTATAGTTGATCAAAGCGGCCTGAAGGCAACTGGGAATTCCGGTTTTGCCTTATTATTTACAAGGGGGCTTCCTGGCGCTCTCCGCCGGAATTTCCGTCAGAAACCGTCTAAAACAACTCCAATTGACCGGGTAATCTGCGGATAAAGGCTTTGTCGTTGAGGAATTTGCGAGGTGACTCAAGACCGCTTCTGCGTTTCGAGACCGCAATGAATTGCTGAATCTGCTTAGCAAGCGGACCGGTTCCAGTCATGCGAGACCCAAAACGGCTGTCATTAACAGCACCTCCTCGAATCTCACGAATGCGGCTGAGAATCAGATCTTTCCGGTTCGGGAAATGCTGATCGAGCCAGCTAGAGAAGATGTCTTTCACGGAGTAGGGAAGCCTCAGGATCGTCCCGGAAGCGAAACTGGCTCCACAATCAGCCGCTGCCTCCATAATCGCCGGGATTTCATGATCGTTGAGGCCCGGGATGATTGGTGCTACGGAAACGCCGACAGGAATTCCTGCGTCGCTTAAGTCCTTGATCGCCTTCAACCTCGCTGCGGGGCGCGAAGCCCTCGGTTCTAGCTTTCCCGCGAGATGGGAATCCAGAGTGGTGACAGAAATCACAACAAGCGATGCTTCGGAACGTGCCAATTCAGCGAGTAGATCGATGTCCCGGGTCACTAGAGCGTTCTTGGTGATGATACCAACAGGATTTCGGAAATCAGTAAGAATCCGCAAACAGGCTCGTGTGATCTCAAGCTCCTTCTCGATCGGTTGGTAGCAATCAGTGACGCCACTGCAGGCGAGAGAGACAGGTTTCCATGATGGCTTTGAAAGTGTTTTCTCAAGCAGTGTTGGCGCTTCGGATTTAACCATGATCCGGGTTTCAAAATCGATCCCGGCATTCATTCCGAGATACTCATGATAGGGACGGGCATAGCAGTATGAGCAACCGTGCTCGCAGCCGCGGTAGGGATTGAGGCTATGGGAAAAACCAATGTCGGGGCTGCTGTTTATCGTGATGATTGATCGACTATCGTCCGTCAGCGTTTCTGTCCTGAGATGAGTCGGTTCAAAGTCAGGGTCAACGCGGGCGATCTCCTCCCACGCACCATCATCTTGAACGATCACTTCTTTTGCGAAACGATTCGGAGGTGAGTTGGTAGTTCCCCGTCCTTTGGGTGATAGATGAAATGGCATTTACTGTTTTAATGAACAGTAAATAAGTGCCATGTCAACACTCAGGGTAGCTCGGCCCGCTGCTGAATTCTCGTGTTGATGCTGGTGACAAGATTGCTGGCAGCGTGTTTTCCCTTCTTCAAGACAGTCGTGACCCGCTTTCTGAGAAATTCCTGTTCAACTTCCGAAGGTTCCTTCCCGGTCATGACGATGACGGGAATCGATTTGAGATGTTCGCTTTCCTGAACGTGTTGAAGGAATTCAAAACCATCCATTCCGGGCATGATTAAATCGAGAACGATCGCGGCTGGCCGGGTCTTCTCGAGCATGGCAAGTGCTTCGGCACCGTCATGAGCAAGGATAGTCTGCCATCCGGAATCTTCGAGAACCCTGCTCATGGCCTCAAGCGATTCTTTGTCGTCATCGACAAGTAAGAGATTGCGTTGTGGAGACTGACCGGTGACTCGAAGAATGACGCGTGAGAGGCGATCCACATCGATCGGTTTCACGAGATAGTCTTCAACGTCGAGAGCGAGACCATTTTCGTGCTCAGCCATGACTGATACCATGATGACTGGAATGGATTGGGTGCGGGAATCAGATTTGAGATGCTGAAGGACATCCCATCCGTCTTTTCCACCCGGCATGACAACATCGAGCGTGATGGCGTCAGGAAGGTGTTGATTCGCAAGGGCGAGTCCTTCATTGCCATCTTCTGCCGTCATGACTTGATAGCCTTCTGTCTCAAGGATTCGCTTTAAGAGTTCGCGGACTGCATAATCGTCATCAATCACGAGAATCGTTGCATCACGCGGAAGCGATGCAGTTTCAGTCTGAAGCGTGTTCCCGTTGGCGATGATTGTGGGATTGTCCGGCTTGATGTCGTAGTGCTCTGAGGTCGGTTCGAGGGGAAGGAATACGCTGAAGTGAGTTCCCTTGCCGAGCTCGCTGACAAAACCAATTTTTCCACCCATCTGTCCGACCAGCTCTTTGCAGATAGAGAGACCGAGTCCACTTCCTCCGGCGTTGTCTTTCTTATTGGAGACAAAGGGGACAAAAGCTTTGGACTGTTCTTCGGGGCTCATGCCGCGACCTGTGTCGGTAATCGTAAACTCGATCCAGGGTTCATGATGAATTTCCCGGGAGCGGGCTTCAACGGTGACTTGACCTTCTTTGGTAAACTTGCAGGCATTACCGACAAGATTCCCGAGAACCTGCCGCACTCTTCTGTCGTCGGCGATGAGTGAAATGACGTCTTCATCTTTTCGAATTTCCATCGCCACTTCTTTCGACTCGAGCCCCGGGCGATGCGCTTCATCAATGTCCCGAAAAAGTTTTTCGACATCGATCTCATCTTTGCTGAGCGTCTCTGCGCCCATGATGATTTTTTGATATTCCAAAATGTCATTCACGAGATTCAGTTCCCTCGCGGCGTGTGCATGAATGCGCTCTACGTCCTTCTTTTGCCCATCGTCGAGTTCAGAGAGTTTCAGCGCCTCAACCTGCAGGAAAATAGCGTTCAACGGTTGCCGAAGGTCGTGGCTGATCTTGGCGACAAAAGCATCCTTTTCATGGCTCAGGCTCATGAGCTTTTCATTTGCCTTCTCCATTTCCGTGTTCGCTCGCCGGAGTTCACGTGTTCGCTCGTTCACGCGATGTTCAAGTTGTTCCTGTGAAGCGATAAGTTCCTCGAATAGACGTTTGGAAGCTCGGGCAATATCACCCACTTCATCGCGGCGCTTAATATCAAGGCGCCGCGCCATTCCAGCGACCTGAGAATGAAGTTTTTCGGAATGAGTCTCTGTGATTTGCTGAGCGGTTCGCGTCATCAGCTTGAGAGGACGGATGAAGAGCATCGCGATGAGAAAACCGATCACGCCGAATCCACCGGCAACGAGGAATGCCACATTTTGAACTGCTCGCATTTCGTATTCGATGGAAGAGGCAAGCTCATCGTCGAGAACAGCGTAGTGAATCAGATACTCCCGCTCGCTTCCTCCCGGCCCAATAATGAGCTTCACGGCCCAAGAGTGAATTTCGTCGCACTCGACAAGGTCCCGCCAATCGATTCGATCTTTGAGATCTCCGGTTTCAATATTCAACGCGGCTTCGACGATGCTCTGGAGCTCGGCGATTGCCTCGGGTGAGCGTGCCAGAAGTCGCACCTCTTTCACTCCGCCGGCGAGGCCTCCAACACGCCCGATATCTTCGATCTCCACTTGAAGTCGTTCCAGAATTTCCTGCATTTCATCCTCGCCCATTGCGAGAATGGCGCCTCTCAGTTCTTCACCGGGGATGCCCTCCTGAAAGTAGTATGGGCTGGCCAGCTTGACCTCTTCCATGCGGATGAGGCGATCAACTTTTGGGATTTCCTCAGTCCGGTCGGGAGCATTGCGCTCTTCCTCACGTTCCATTAGTGCCTCTTTCATTTCCGGCGACTCACTGAGCGAAAGAAATACCGCGTCATTGCCTCGCTCGAGAGGATCGCTTTCATCATGCCGAACGAGCTGTGCGCCGTCAGCGTTTTCCATGGCGAGAAGATGGCGCGGCGAAGGCTCATTGTGGAGCGTCATGAGAATTCTCACGTAAGTTGGTCTGCCACCCGTGTCTTCACCAAATTTATCGAGCGGTGCGACCGCCCAAATGACTGGCTCCCACCGGGACAATTCGTCGCGTCCCGGTAGATCCTTACGGGTGACATGGAGACGTTGTATTGGAGAAAGGTGCAGTCGTTCGCCGGCAGTTGCGTCAGGATCTGGAAACCAGAAGTCGCTCGACTTCAAGGTCGCCTTTTCTGCGATGAGCTTGGTTTCAATCCCCTTTTCACCGAAAGTCACCAGATCAACTCTGAGATGGCTGTCCCAATGGCGACGGCAAAGTCCACGAGCCATCGTGAGAAGGTGCTCCTGCGATTTTCCCGCAGCGACATCATCCTGAAAAGTCGGGCTGAAAGCAATGTTGATGAGATCGTCTCGAAGTCCTTCGATCTGATCGATCATGACCCATCCGCGAAGGGACGCTTCGTCACCAAGGTCTACCAGTTCATGCTCACGAAGCACTTCGGTAGCGCGTTTGGTCAGCAACTCCGCGACCAAAAGAGCGGATGCCGCCGTGGCGATGATTACCAGCAGGGCGACTTTTCCTCGAATTCCAAAATACATCACGCGGTGACAGAGAGACGAATGAACTATCTCACCAATTCACCGAATTCGAAAGATCAATCGGATCGGCGGGATGGAAGTTTCCGGATGCCGAAAAAGTCTTTGAACACCCTTCGGAAAACCGGGCGTTTAAACTTGGGAACCCAGGTGATGTCAAACTCATCTGGATAGATCCATTTGAAGCTCGAAAACTCTCTGACATGAGCATCAAGAATGATCGCCTTTTTCTTGCCGGTATAATCGCATAGGAAGTAAGTCTGAGTTTGCCCACAGTAGAGCCCTTTCTTGAGGTGGCCCTCGGGGAACTTGTAGCGATAGTTGGTTCGGCAGGCAGTAATTTGGTAGGATTCACGCGTAACGCCAATCTCCTCCTCCACTTCACGGACCAACGCCCCGATAAGATCTTCCCCTTTATCGACGCCTCCCTGGGGAAACTGCCAGCTTCCGGAATGGTTGAGACGTTCACAGATGAGAATCTTCCCGCTTTTCGGCTTCCTTAGAATCGCGGCAACATTGGGTCGGTAGGTGGCCATAAAAGAATTCGATTCGTGCGGGATCAGAATTTACATCACCGTCGCCGTCTGTGAAGATAGCAGGCGTGAAGAAATCGCAACGCAAATCTCAAGATCTCCACGTGTCATGCTCCGGTAGTGCCCGGTGGATCATTCTCGCCTCGATCGCCGGACTGGTAATTGTGACTGGCTGGGTAGCCTGGGAAACACGGCCTTCCAATATGATTTTCAAAAAGCAGGCGGCCCTGATTACCGGGATAGAGAAAAGAAGTCCGTCGCGGATCAAGCGACTTCTCTCTGAAGGCTATCGAGACCGATGGGGATTTGATCGGCAGGATGCCACGGAAGCGGTCGTTGATGTTGGAAGTCAGTTTTTAACCCTCGTTTTGACATCAGAAGAAATGAATGTTGTTCGAGTCGACGACCGCGCCACCGTCACCGTGTTGCTCCGCGTTGGAGGAAAACCAATTGGTCCCGGGGGGAGCGAAGTGACCCGTCGCTTGAATCAGCTGAAGACTCCGTTCGAATTTACTTGGGAGAAACAGAGCTTCCTCCCTGCAAGTTGGCGATTGGTTCAGATTGAAAATGTCGATCTGCCTGAGAACCTCTATGGTTACGAGCCGGGTGACATCCGCCGGGCGATGCAGGGAGAGTAGGCTGGTTTTCATGGAATTGCCCGGTGACGAAAACGAGTATCAAGTCGAGCATGCTGCGATACTCCTGAGGAGCTTTCGAATGCTAACCGGGAGCGATCTCATTCCCGGTGGTTTTGAACCTAGTCAGGAAGCGAAGCTTCTTTTTGAGGCACCATTTTTTGTCGCCTCACATGATGGCGGAGAGGATCCTGTCCTCAATTATGGAAACCGGACGGCGCTCGAACTTTTCGAACTGCCGTGGGAGGACTTTACGAAGACTCCGTCGAGATTCACCGCCGAAGAGCCCGAGCGTGGCGAACGCGAGCGACTTCTCGAGGCGGTGACACGTCAGGGATTCATCGACGACTATTCCGGCATTCGAATTTCAAAATCGGGTCGGCGTTTTGAAATTCGAAATGCGATCGTCTGGAACCTTCTTAACGAGGAGGGCTTAAAAGTGGGGCAGGCGGCGACTTTTGAATCATGGCGTTATTTGTAAACCACAACAGGGTTAGGTCGATGACCTGACCCTCTATGTTTTACACTAACAAGTCCGTGACCACCTTGCGTTTTTCCACTCCGGTTAGTCTTGTGTCGAGTCCGAGATGTTTCACGCTGAAGCGCTCGTGGTTGATCCCAAGATTGTGAAGAACGGTGGCGTTGAAATCGTTGATGTGAACCGGGTCTTTGATGATGTTGTAGGCGTAGTCATCGGTCTCACCGTAGTCCATGCCCGGTTTGAATCCGCCCCCGGCAACCCAGCTTGAGAAGCAGCGACCATGGTGGTCACGGCCATGATTGTCTGGCGTGAGTTTACCCTGGCTGTAGATTGTGCGGCCGAATTCCCCGCCGAAAACGACCATGGTGTCCTCGAGCATGCCCCGATCTTCGAGGTCCTTGACGAGTGCGGCTGCGGGCTGGTCAACGCTTTCGCAGTTATGAGCAAGGTCTTTCGGTAAGTTGTTGTGTTGGTCCCAGCCACGATGAAAGAGTTGGATGAATCTAACGCCGCGCTCAGCCATGCGTCGTGCGACGAGGCAATTTGCCGCGAAGCTACCTTTTTCACGTGCCTGAGGACCATAGCTATCGAGGACATAGTCAGGCTCTTCCGAGGTGTCCATGAGATCGGGCACGGATGCTTGCATTCTGAACGCCATTTCATATTGGGAAATCCGTGATTCGATTTCAGGATCTCTAACGGTTTGAAAACGCTGGCGGTTCAGATCGCCGAGACCATCGAGCATTTTACGGCGGAGTTTACGATCCATCCCTTTTGGATCATTGAGGTAGAGGACGGCATCCTCGCCACTGCGAAACTGAACGCCTTGATACTTGGAAGGAAGAAATCCGCTGCCCCAGAGTCGGGCATAGAGCGCCTGTCCCGGTTTTTTTCCCACGGAGATCATGGTGACGTAGGCGGGGAGATTGTCGCTCAGCGAACCAAGGCCGTAAGCGAGCCACGAGCCCATACTGGGGTGACCAAACTGCTGGGTGCCGGTGTTAATGTAGGTGATCGCGGGGTCATGGTTGATCGCCTCGGTGTTCATCGAGCGAATGATGCTGATCTTATCCGCGATCTTCGCGGTGTGAGGCAGGACATCGGTATTCATCCAGGTCCGGCGCTCACCGACTTGTTCAAAGTTAAACATGGGGGCGACGCACGGAAACTCGCTCTGGCCACTCGTCATTCCTGTGATGCGTTGTCCGTTCCGAATCGAATCGGGGAGTTCGGTGCCGTGAAGCTCGCGCATCTTTGGCTTGTAATCGAAGAGATCGATATGCGATGGACCGCCGGCCATAAAGAGATAGATGACTCGTTTTGCCTTCGGGGCGAAATGAGGAAGTATGGGCCTGGGAGCAGCGGCTCCCTGCACACCCTGCGGTAGCAAAGAGGAGAGCGCTGCCCCACCGAGAAGACTGCAGGAACGTCCGAGGAAATTACGGCGCGACTCTTGTTCGAAATAGGTTTCAGGATTCATGGTCAGATTTTCCGAGGGGATTAATTTCGAGTGAGCACTTCGTCGAGGTTCAGGATCATGCTGGCGACAATGGTCCAGGCAGCGTGTTCACCGGCCGGAAGGGTTTCGTCGCGCGGGGAGTCGCCGGCGCTGAGGAGTTGATGGCTTTCTTCCTTCGCTGTTGCATAGGTTGAAAGGCTGTGCTCGTAAATATCGAGGAGGGTGGCCAGTTCTCCGCTTTCGGGTTCGCGAGCTGTCGCGAGTTCGAAAGCCCAACTTGCGCGGGTCATCGGGTTGCTTCCGCCTTCCTTCAAGACACGTTCCGCAAAATGGCGGGAAGCTTCCATCATTTGAACGTCATTCATTGCTGCAAGTGCCTGAAGCGGTGTGTTAGTGACAGGGCGCTGCATGACGCAGGTTTCGCGGTTCGGAGCATCGAAGATGATCATCGCCGGAGGAGGGGAGGATCTCTTCCAATAGGTGTAGAGAGAACGTCGAAAGAGACGGTCTCCTTTGTCCTGAACGAACTTCGGATTTCCACCGAGTCCAACTTCCGCCCAGAGGCCGGGAGGTTGATAAGGTTTTACCCCGGGGCCGCCGGCCTCGGTGATAAGTTGGCCGCTCAGTGAAAGGGCGTTATCACGGATCATTTCGGCAGGAAGACGGTAGCGCGGGGCGCGAGCGAGGAGACGATTGTCAGGGTCTTGCTCAATGTCTTCGGGTCCAAGGTTTGAAGACTGTCGATAGGTTCGGGACAAAACGATCTGACGAACCATTCGCTTCAGATCCCATCCGCTCTCGCGAAAATCAACCGCGAGCCAGTCGAGCAGTTCAGGATGTGTCGGGAACTCGCCCTGGGCGCCGAAGTCCGCCGGGGTGCGAACGATGCCGTGGGAAAAGAAAAGCTGCCAAAGCTGATTCACAGCGACGCGTGAAGTGAGTGGATGCTCATCAGCAAAGAGCCATTGGGCGAGAGTAAGTCGATTTGCCGGAGCCCCCGTGGGCAGAGGAGGGAGTGCTGCCGGGGTCCCGGGGAGGATCTCCACATCTTCTTTCGGCGCGTCATACATTCCCCGATCAAGTATGAAAGTTTTCCGCCTTTGCTCGGGAGAATTGTCGCGCATCACCATGGTCGTGACTTTTCCACTGAGAAGTTGCTGCTTCTCTTTTCCGGTTTCAAGGCTGGCGGTTCGAGCTGCGAGGTAGTCACGATTCTTCCCAAGGATCTGGCTTTCGAGAATCTTTTTCTGGGGGGCGTTCCGTTGCATTGCCAGTGTCTCTGCGGCTTCGAGCGCGATGTCCTTCATTGTCCATGCGATTTCGTCCGGCTTGAGAGCACGATTGTAGAACTGCACTTCATCAAGTTCAGCTTTGATCTGGCTGCCGCTGGATCGCCCCCCGAACCGGAACGGAACATCCGTCTTAATCGTGCCGGTCAATTTTTTGCCTTCGTTAGTGGTCTCAACGGCTTTGCCGTTAATGTATATCTTGACGCTATCATGGGTGCCGGCACCTCCGTAGGTCACCGCGACATGTTGCCACTCGCCCGGAGTGAGCGCTTCTTTGGAAATCACTTTCACGGCGTTCGAAGGCCACTTATTGATGAGGTGTATCCCGGGCTTGCCTCCCTGCATCCAGAGATCGTAGCCACGGTGAGATTGCGCCTCGTTCATTTTCGCAAGAACAGCTCCACCGGCATTGGCGGACTCCAGCTTGATCCAGGCAGAAAGAGTGAATTTGCTTTTGTTATCGATCTCGGCAAAAGCGCCTGCATCGAAAGCCCGCTCGCCATCGAGCTTGATTGAAGTGCCGAACTTACCCTCGTCACTTTTTAAGACGGCGCGCGCTCCTTGCGCATCTCCGTTGCCAACTGCGTCGATGAGGATTCGCCCACTGGCATTGTCGAGGGTGTAAAAGTGCTTCAAATGTTTGAGCCGGTTCGCAATTTCCGGGGCAGCTTTATTTGTCCCCGCTGGCCCTTTTATCGTGAGAGCCTTCGCCTTTGCTTCGCTGACTGCCTTCTCCTGCTTCGTGAGCTTGATTTCGATAGCCTTCAGTTTGTCCTCTTCCAACTCCGTCACCACTTCTGCAACGGGCGCCTGATTCCCTTTGCGCGTTTGCATGCCGGGGTCGGCAGTGTTGTTGAAGTAAGCGTAGAACTGGAAATACTCTTTGTGAGAAATAGGATCGTACTTGTGGTCGTGGCATTGAGCGCATTCCATCGAGAGACCAAGCCAGACATTTGAGGTAGTTTTGACTCTATCTGCGACATAGCTGACGCGAAGTTCTTCGGCGATTGCGCCGCCCTCGTCGGAACTTGGGTGATTGCGATTGAAACCGGAGGCAACAAGCTGAGAATTGGTCGCATTCGGGATCAGGTCGCCGGCGAGTTGCTCGATAGAGAACTGGTCGTATGGCTGGTTTTGATTGAATGCATTAACGACCCAGTCGCGCCAGGGCCACATGTCGCGCGGGCCGTCAGCGTGCATCACGGAGGTGTCGCCGTAGCGGGCGGCATCGAGCCACATCAGGGCCATGCGCTCGCCAAAATGAGAGGAAGCGAGGAGGCGATCGACGACTTTTTCGTAGGCTTCGGGTGACTCATCAGAGAGGAACGCGTCGACTTCCTCAAGCGTTGGGGGCAGCCCGGACAAATCGAAGCTGATTCGTCGGATTAACGTGCGGCGGTCAGCTGAATTCGCTGGAATGAGTTTTTTGGCACCGGCCTCTGCAAGAATATAGGCATCAATTGGATTCACGACCTCATCGCGGTGTGACTCTGCGACGGCGGGAGATTC
Source organism: Verrucomicrobiales bacterium (assembly GCA_029210205.1). Lineage (GTDB taxonomy): Bacteria > Verrucomicrobiota > Verrucomicrobiia > Verrucomicrobiales > DEV007 > Arctic95D-9. The sequence continues at coordinate 11,079 of JARGOD010000028.1, forward strand.
AGATTTTTCAGGGGCGATGAAAGACCAGTGTTCGGTCCAATCTGCCCCGCCTTCAATCCAGCGGCGAATGAGGTCTATCTCTTTGTCAGAAAGCGGTTTATTTGATTCCGGCGGCGGCATTAGCTCATCAGGATCTGTTGAGACAATTCGATGCCATGCCTCGCTCTGCTCGATGGCGCCAGCGACGAAAGCTGCAATTCCATCTCTAGAGGCGAAGGCTTCTGCCTTGGTATCGAGACGGAGCTTTGCCTTCCTCTCTTCTTCATCCGGCCCGTGGCAGAAAAAGCACTTGTCGGAAAGGATCGGGCGAATATCGCGTCCGAAGTCAATTTCACCTTCTGCTGCCGTGGCGGAGTTACTTAGGCAGAGAAAACAGGCAATCGTCGATAATCTCCAGAGGCTCATCCTGCAACCCTACCGGATCAGAAGGCCAGGGGGAGGTACGCAATTAGAGCGACAAGAAGGCGTAATATTTTAAGATTACACTAGGGAGCAGTGGGCTTTATCTCGTTCCCGCTTTCATCGACGGGATACTGCGCCCCTTTTTCATCCAACTGAGAAGCAAGGTTCTCAATCATACGTTTAAGCTCTTCCGGATTCGATTCAGCAAGGTTGGTTTGCTCATAGGGATCCGTCTCAAGGTTGAACAACTCATAGTGTGCACCTCCAGATTGACTGAATCCTCCGTGCGCCGCAATTTCCGGGAGGGCATGAAAGATGACTTTCCAATCTCCATCACGCCAGACGCTGAAGTAGTTACTTCGGTGCGGCCCGTGCGGGTAGTGCATGAGAAATTGCTCTTCGCGATTCGTATCAGCTTCCCCGGTTAATAGAGTTTCCAGCGGAATCCCGTCAACAATGTGATCCTCTGGAGTCTCAACTCCGACTAGATCAAGAAGGGTTGGAAAAATGTCAGTCACGTCAGCGACTTGGCTTTGGATCGCTCCGGCGGGAATGGGTAGCTTTTTCTGCCACGCATTCTCCGCGTCGGGCTTCGCCCAGGCGGCAATAAATGGAACTCTCATTCCGCCCTCATAGTGAGCCCCTTTCTTCCCGCGAAGCGGAGAGGAGCAGGCGACTTCGTGCTGATCGCCCAGAGGAGCATCGGATCCATTGTCACCGAGAAAGACAATGAGGGTGTCCTCCGCGACGCCGAGTTCTTCAAACTGATCCAGCATGTCGCCGAGCGATTTATCCATCCCTTCGACGAGGGTAGCGAAAGCGTGAGCGGCTTTTGATTTTTCCTGATCGTCGTAGTTCGCGGCGAATCGGGGATCGGATTCAAAGGGGGCATGAACGGCGTAGTGAGAAAAATAGAGGTAAAACGGGGTCTCGCTTTCTACGGTTTCGGCGATCACTTTTTTGGCCTCGATCGTGAGTGCTTCGGTGAGAAAGGTTTCGCTGCCGTGGTAGGCTTCGAGGTGAGGCACTGCGCTGCGTTCGCGCTTTCCACCCCAGCCGTAATTTTTCTCCCCATAGAAACTGCCGGGGGCACCGACGGCACGGCCCGCGATGTTGACATCGAAACCGAGGTTGGCGGGATTTTCCCCTTCGGTGTCGTTGGGGCCGAAGTGACCTTTTCCGACGTGAATGGTGCGATAGCCGTCTTCGCGAAGGAGACCGGGGAGCGTGACATCCCCGACCGCAAGTCCCTCCCAGTCCCACTCGGCGGGGCCTTGATCACCGGCGTTGTTCTTCCAGGGATTGATCCAGTTCGTCGCGTGGTGGCGAGCTGCGTTTTGACCTGTCATGATCGAGATGCGGGTCGGCGAGCAGACGCTCATGGCATAGAAATGATTGAGCCTGATGCCCTGCTCGGCGAGTCGCTCCATCGAAGGCGTGCGATACCAGTCGTTGAGTGGGTAGCGCTTCGGTTCGCCGTTTTCATCGGTGAGAAACGCGACTGAGGTATCCATCACCCCCATGTCATCGACGAGAAAGACCATGATGTTAGGCCGGTCGGCACCGAAAGTGGTGAGGATCGGCAGAAAGAGTGCAACGAAGAGGGCGTGTCGGGTTTTCATGTTGAATTAAAATAGAACAGAATCCGGTGGATAATCCAATGGCGTCATCGCATCAATTTAGACTGAATACTCAATAGTGGCTTCGAGACGGGAGAGAAGACGATTCGGAAGATGCGCTCCTCCGGGAACTGTGGTTGAGTTTCGGGATGAGTCGAAAGAAGAAGCGCAAACAGACCGAAGGTGAAGGGAATCCGGCAGCGAGTCCATTCGGAGCGCTGTCCGAGTTGAACGACCTTCCCGATGGAATTGCGTCGCCATCTCAACCCACTTCCCGTCGCAATCGGAAAAACACAACCCGCGGACGCCTCGATATTGTGAGGGAGACAGCGCACCGCGGCGGTAAAATTGTCACAGTGATTTCAGGCTTCAAGGGAATTGGCCTTCCTGAAAAACAGGAACTTGCGAGAAAGATTCAAAAAACCTGTGGAGTGGGAGGCACGATTAAAGATGGTCGCATCGAGATCCGGGGAGATCTTCGCGATCAGGTAAAGGAAATTTTGGAAGAGGCTGGATTCAATCCTGTTTTCTCTGGTGGGTAACCGTAGATAGACAGGCGGCCAACTTTACGATAGAATTTTTCTCCATGAAGTCCCCATTTTTTGCTGTTCTTATTCTCACCGGAATTTTCACCATCGCTCCTGCTTTTTCGCAGACTGCGGCTGACGAGGACGGGCTCCAGCAAGGCAACATTGGATTCTGGGAAGTGGTGACATCGAATGGCCGCTTCATCGCCCGCCTCGATAAAATTGCTTCCGCGAGCCAGCATGAGTATTTCATCGATGGTGCCGTAAAAGTTTATGAGGTCACCGTGGAAACGGACGGAGGGCAGACGGGCCGTTTTTACTACATCGAATCCGCAGCAGAGAGCAGCAGTCTTTCCACCGGAAGCGCAACTCTGAATCGTCTCAAAGACGTCGCCAACAAAGTGTCGGACAAAGCAGGAACGGGAGACATAGAAACGATCGTGACGAAGCACTATCCTGACACAACTCATGCGAAGACTTCGGAATATAGGGTAAAAACAAAAGCGGCAATCGATCAGATTTACGAGCACATCCGTCGGGTCTGGGCTGAGGAAAAAGGGCGTGGAGATGGGAACCGTCTCGTCATTCGGAACGGCTAGTCTATTCAGACGAATTTTCCTTGATGGAATACCGCGAGATTCCTCACTCAGATCTTCGTGTCAGCCTGATTGGGCTTGGCACCATGACCTGGGGCGAGCAGAACACTGAGGCCGAGGGGCACGAGCAGATGGATTATGCTCTCGAGCAGGGGGTAAACTTCTTTGACACCGCCGAAATGTATCCGGTCCCGCCAACCGCCGGGACCTGTCATGAAACGGAGCGGATCATCGGGACCTGGTTTGAGGCAAGGAAAAACCGGGAGCAGGTCATTCTCGCAACGAAAGTGGTCGGGCCCGGTCCTCACGTCACTCATGTTCGCGAAGGGACGAGGCACAATCGGGAGCACATCATGAAGGCGGTGGAGGGTAGCCTCGGGCGTCTCCGCACTGATTATATTGACCTCTACCAATTGCATTGGCCGGATCGTCCTGTGCCACTTTTCGGGACCCGCGACTATTCACCTCCAAAATCCGTCGACGCGGTTCCGATCGAAGAGACACTCATTGTCCTGAAGGAACTTGTCGATTCGGGAAAGGTTCGGCAGATCGGACTCTCAAATGAAACTTCGTGGGGGGCGATGAGATTTCTTCACCTCGCGGATAAGCTTGATCTTCCTCGAGTCATCACGATTCAGAATTCTTACAACCTGCTCAACCGCACCTTCGATAGCGGTCTCTCGGAGATTTGTCATGAAGAGGGCATTCGCTCACTTCCGTACTCGCCACTCGCGTTTGGTCGCTTATCCGGGAAATACCGAAACGGAGCGAAACCCGAAGGAGCGCGGCTCTCGGTCTGGGAACGCTTTGCACGCTACAACGGACCGAATAGCGACGCTGCAATCGAAGCCTACGCAAAAATCGCAGACGAAGCCGGACTCGACCTCGCGCAAATGAGTCTTGCCTGGATCAATCAGCGGCATCATGTCGCGAGTAATTTGATCGGAGCAACATCGATGGATCAGCTGAAAGCTAACATTGCCAGTGTGGAGATTAAGCTTCCAGGCGAGGTGAGAAAAGCGATCGATACGGTGCATCACCGGTTTCCGAATCCGTGCCCTTAGGCAGGCCCGTTCGGGTCATCCTCGCGGGCGCAGAATTTATCGTGCCGACGCAAAGTTCAAGCTTATCTTCCCTGAGTATCATGCGCCGTCTCACCTGCATATGTCTGTTGTTCTCTGCCGTTCTGTCCCTCGGGGCTCAGGACTTGAGGCCGATGCATGCCTTCACTGACAAGAGCGGGAAGCAGATTCTAGCGACATTGTTGAGTGTTTCTGCGGACAGGCGAACCATGAAGATTCGTCGCGAGGACAATCAAGAATTCGAACTCGTGATAAACGTTCTCAGTCTCGATGATCAGCAGTTCATTAAAGAGCAACTCGAGACCGTGCCCGTCGAGAAGAAGGAATTCCGGCTTGAGATGGATGTCTCGAGAAAGTCGACTAACTCCGATTCCCACGCCTATAATGAGTCGTACACTCTTGAGCAGGAGTTTTTGACCTACGTCGTGAAAGTTAAAAATCTCTCCCGCGAGTCTCTCGAAGGGGCAAGCGTGGAATGGGCGGTGGCGATCGATGATCAAATTAAAATCTCTCAGAAAGAGGGCGAGTGGACCTACGACCGGAGGGGCAGTGGAGAAGAATATCCGGTGCCGTTCGACGGCTACGTTGAGCTTTCTTCACTTCCTTTCAACCAAGAGGCCACGGTCACTACTGGTGAGATTGAAATAAATGAAATGCTCAATGGAAATGACGTCTATCTCGAAGATCAAGTTATCGGGGTCATAGCCCGAGTCGTGAGTAGAGAGGGCGCGGTTCTTGCTGAATCGCGCCTTGGCGCCGCTGACTTCGACGAGATGAGCTGGGATGAAGTAATCGCCATAGCTCCGCCTCAACCTGCTGACTGAATCTCCCTTTTCGCTTGCGGTGGAGCCGATTCCGTCTTTTGTCTCGGCCCATGAGTGAAGCGTATAAAATTGCAGTCCTGCCCGGTGACGGGATCGGCCCCGAGGTCATGAACGAAGCCCGCAAGGTGCTTGATCGTATCGCCGAAAAGCACGGGCTGGCATTCGAACTCGAAGAGAAGCTTGTCGGTGGCGCTGCGATCGATGCAACGGGCGGTCCGCTTCCCGAAGACACGGTGAAAGCCTGCGAGGCAGCTGACGCAATTCTCTTTGGCTCCGTCGGTGGCCCTAAGTGGGAATCGCTTCCTCCAGAGATTCAGCCTGAGCGCGGCGCTCTGCTTCCGCTTCGAAAGCATTTTGGATTGTTTGCAAACCTTCGTCCCGCGGTTTGCTTTCCGGCACTGACCCATGCGTCTCCCGTGAAAGAGGATCGTATTGCCGGCGGATTTGACGTCCTCTGCGTTCGCGAGCTCACTGGTGGAATCTATTTCGGCTCTCCCAAGCAAATCGAAGAGCGCGATGGCGAAAAGGTTGCAGTCGACACGATGGTCTACTCGCAGAGTGAAATTCGCAGGATTGCTCACGTCGCCTTTTCGGCAGCTCGAAAGCGTGACAAGCGCATCACCTCGATCGACAAGGCAAACGTTCTCCAGAATGGCATCCTCTGGCGCGAGACGGTCGAGGAAGTCGCGAAGGACTATCCGGACGTGAAGCTTGATCACCTATACGTCGATAACGCCGCGATGCAGCTCATCAGTCGTCCCCGCGATTTTGACGTCGTTCTTGCCCCGAACCTTTTCGGCGACATTCTTTCCGACGAAATGGCGATGATCGCCGGTTCTCTCGGAATGCTCTCCAGCGCGAGTCTCGGCGAAAGCAAAGGCGACGGACTTTACTTCGGTCTTTTCGAGCCGAGCGGTGGGTCTGCTCCGGATATTGCCGGACAGGGAATCGCAAATCCGATCGCGCAGATTCTTTCCGCTTCGATGTTGCTTCGTTTCTCCTTCGGTCTCGGCGAAGCTGCCGATGCCATCGAAGCGGCCGTCAAAGCCGTCATCGATGAAGGTTATCGCACTGGCGACATCTACACCGGCTCCGACGACCAGAAAAAAGTTGGAACGTCGGAAATGGGCGATGCGATTGTCGCGAAGCTCTAAAGTGATTTAACCCTGTTGACTGGGTGGCCTAACCCTGTTGAATAAGTCATGACTTACGCGGAGCTGCTGCAAAAACGGATTGAAGCAACCGGCAGCGCCCTCTGTGTGGGAATCGACCCGCGTCCGGATTTACATGACTCGGTCAAAGAGATCGAGTCGTTCTGCGAAAAGGTTATCGCTGAGACCGCTGAATTTGCAGCCGTTTTCAAACCTAATATCGCTTACTTTGAGGCTCTCGGCGTTGATGGCTATGCGATGATTGAGCGCCTTATCTGGAGGATGAAGGAGACCGGAGTTCCCATCGTTCTTGATGCCAAGCGAGGTGACATCGGAACGACGCAGGAACACTACGCGAAAGGCTATTTCGATAATTGGAACGTTGATGCGGTAACTCTCAGCCCCTACATGGGCTGGGATTCGGTGGAACCGTTCCTCCAATATCCGGGCAAGGGCGTCTACCTTCTTGGGGTGACCTCAAATAAAGGAGCCGCCGATCTGGAACTTCACGATCTTGCTGACGGTCGCAAGGTCTTTGAACTCGTCGGCGACATGGCGGGCCGCGCCGCGGCGACACCATCGGGCGAAGGTAGCGTCGGCCTTGTCCTCGGACTGACAAATGTCTCCGAAGATGTCCTTTCACGAATGCCGGACGTTCCGTTGCTGATTCCGGGACTGGGGGCGCAGGGGGGAGATCTCGAAACCTTGCGCGGGGCGAATCGTTCCGCCCCATCGGTCATCAATGTCTCCCGTGGCATCCTTTACGCCGACGAAGAACTCTCTTTCTCAGAAAAAGCCAAAGATTATGCGAACCGAATTGCCAGCATCACCTGAAGAAACCATCGAGCTCCTCAAAGACTACGGAGCTGTCGAGCAGGGGCATTTCATTCTCGCGAGTGGAAAGCATTCAGGCTTTTACGTGAAGAAAGGAAAGCTTGTGCAGCATCCCTGGGAGCTTCAAAAAATGATCGAGCAGCGTGTCGAGGCAATGCGTGAACTTGGTCAGATCGACGTCGTTCTCAGCCCGGCGATGGGCGGAGTCCCGGTCGGGCAGCAGGTTGGTCTTGCCGTTCATGCTCGTACCATATACGCCGAGCGCAATCCGGAGACAAATGAGTTGGAGCTGAAGCGCGGATTTGAGATCAAGCCCGGCGAGCGACTTCTCCTCGTTGAGGATGTCATCACGACCGGGGGAACGCTCCTCGAATTGACTGACTTCATTGCCTCACAGGGTGGTATTGTCGCGGGTGTTTTTGTCATCGTGAACCGTTCCGGCAAAGTGAAGGTCGGCGATTATCCGGTAGTGAGTTGTATGGAAATTCAGTTTCCCGTCTACGAGCCGGGTGACATTCCTGAGGAACTTGCTGCCATTGAAGCGATCCGTCCCGGGACGAAGCGTGTTGAGTAGGGGTGACTTTTCGGTTCAGGCGCTAAACTTTCGCTTGATCCTACCGTCGTCTCTCCTAAACATTATCTATGGGTGATCTACCTCTTGGTCTTAGTTTTGATGATGTCCTTCTCGTTCCACAGCGGAGCGGGGTTTTACCTGCGGAAGTCGATGTCTCCACCAATCTGACGGCGGATATCCCGCTGAAAATCCCCATCGTCTCCTCAGCGATGGACACGGTCACCGAAGACGGCCTTGCGATTGCTCTCGCTCGCGAAGGCGGAATTGGCGTCATTCACCGAAACATGCCGATTGAAGACCAGGCCGACATGGTCGCCAAGGTGAAGCGATCTGAGAATACGGTGATCAGCGATCCGTTCACAACCTCCGCCGATATCTCGCTCGCACAGCTTCAGGAGGTGATGCACGAGAAAGGCGTCAATGGCTTCCCTGTCGTTGATGAAAACCGCGTCCTTGTTGGCATGGTCACGAGCCGTGACATCTGGCACGTCGAAGATGACAGCGCTCCCGTTTCTGCGGTGATGACTCCGAAAGAGCGACTCATCATGGCCCCGATTGCGACCGGTCTTGAAGAGGCTCGCCGAATTCTCCAGCTTCACCGGATCGAAAAACTACCACTCGTGGATGACGAAGGTCGCCTCGCCGGGCTGATCACAGCGCAGGACATCGAGAAGCGGGACATGTATTTGAACTCCGCAAAAGATAAACTCGGTCGACTCCGCGTCGGCGCGGCGATCGGGGTGGGGGAAGATTGTTTTGAACGCGCCGAGGCGATGATCGCAGCGGGGGCGGATGCCGTTTTCATCGATGCGGCGACCGGCCATACCGAGCGCGTTTTGCAAGTCATTGAAAAGCTCAAGAGCGATTTTGGAGCCTCCGTCGTGGCAGGCAATGTCGTGACGGCCGACGGCGCGGCGGATCTTATTTCTGCGGGTGCCTCTGCCGTGAAAGTCGGCGTTGGGCCCGGATCGATTTGCACGACGCGAGTGATTGCCGGAGTGGGAACGCCCCAGTTTACGGCAATTCAAAACGTCTCTAAAGTCTGCCGCGATAGCGGAGTTCCTCTCATCGCAGATGGCGGGATTCGCTATTCAGGCGACGTCGTCAAAGCAATGGCCGCCGGAGCTGATCTCGTCATGCTTGGATCGCTCCTCGCTGGCTGCCGGGAAAGCCCGGGTGAAATGGTCAACTACCAAGGTAGAACCTGGAAAGAATATCGCGGGATGGGCTCGCTCAAAGCGATGCGCAAAGGGTCTGGAGACCGTTACGGCCAGAATTCTTCCGGCAAGCTCGTCGCCGAAGGTGTCGAAGCTCGCGTTCCTTATCGCGGCCATCTCGCTGATACGGTTTTCCAGTTGCTTGGGGGCCTTCGCAGCGGCATGGGCTATGTCGGGGCTGAGAATCTTCAGTATCTACGTGAACGGGCCAAGTTCGTCCGTATCACTTCAGGCGGCCTCAAAGAGAGCCATGCTCACGACATCACGATCACCGAAGAGCCGGTGAACTATCAGCCGGCCAGCTAGTTCGGCCGCCTATCTCTTACTACCTTTTTTGTCATGGATAATCCCATTGCCGTCATCGACTTCGGCTCCCAGTACACTCAGCTTATCGTGAGACGCATCCGTGAGTTAGGCTACTTCTCGCGACTCTATCAACCCTCCGAGCTGCGCGATACCGGCAAGCCCGCTGCAGTGATTCTTTCGGGTGGACCGCGGTCGACACTCGAGGAAAATGCACCTGACATCGATTTCGATTATCTCGTTGATATGGGCGTTCCCGTTTTGGGTGTGTGCTACGGCATGCAATTACTGAACACAAAATTCGGTGGAGCGGTTGCGCCCGGGAACACCCGTGAGTATGGCCCCGCAACGCTCATGCCCGAAGAGGGGGTGAGTGGGATTTTCAACGATCTGAAAGGCCACTCGCAAATCTGGATGAGTCATTCCGACACCGTGAGTGAGCTGCCTGAGGGCTGCGAGGTCATGGGCCGTAATCTCGATCAGGTGCCGGTAGCCTTGAAGTGGAACGAGCGTTTTTATGGCATTCAGTTTCACCCCGAGGTTTCCCATACGACCGAGGGAACGCAGATTCTGAAAAACTTCCTCCACCTCGCTTCCGATCTTCCTGAGTTTGCGATCGCATCCTTCAAGGATGAGCTCGCAGCTCGAGTGCGCGAAACGGTCGGCGACAAGCGTGTCGTTTGCGGCGTCTCCGGTGGCGTTGATTCCTCAGTTCTCGCGGCGCTTCTGCATGAAGCGGGAGTGAATACACGGAACATTTTCGTCGATACTGGACTCCTCCGGAAAAATGAAGCTGAGGAAGTCGCTTCCCTGTTTGCTGAAGTCGGGATCGAGATCGAAACGATTGATGCGTCAGAGCGATTTCTCACGGCCTTGAAGGGCGAAAGTGATCCTGAAGAGAAACGTCGAATCATCGGCCGTCTCTTCGTTGATGTCTTTTTTGACGCCGTTGGAAAAGATGTCGAGCTCCTCGCTCAGGGCACGCTTTACCCCGACGTGATCGAAAGCGCCACGAGTGGGTCGATCGCTTCTACGATCAAAACGCACCACAACCGGGTCGATCGCATCATGGAACTGAAGGCAGCGGGACGTGTTCTGGAGCCGCTCGATGAATTGTTCAAAGACGAGGTTCGCGAGCTTGGTCGCGTCTTGGGATTGCCGGAACGAGTCGTAGGTCGTCATCCTTTTCCCGGCCCCGGTCTCGCGGTGCGCTGCCCCGGTGAGGTGACTGAAGAGAAACTTCGCATCGTACGCGAGGCGGACGAAATTTTCATCGGCTTACTCCACGAAAAACATTGGTATGACTCTGTTTGGCAGGCCTACGCCGCGATCATCCCGACAAAGACAGTCGGGGTCAAAGGCGATGAACGAAGCTACGAGTACGCCTTGAGTATCCGGGCTGTCACCAGTGAAGATGCGATGACAGCTGAATGGGTGCACCTGCCCTACGAGCTTCTTGGAGAGATTTCTAATCGAATTCTCAACGAAGTGCCCGGTGTGAACCGCGTTCTCTACGACATTTCGACGAAGCCGCCGGCGAGTATCGAGTGGGAGTAGCGTTTACGCGCACGCTTGCACCAAGGAGGAGCGACATTCCTGTCGCTCGCAGATCCTCCGGGGCATAGCGACAGGACTTGCCGGCCGACAGGAATGTCGTCCCTCCTTGGAATTCTCCGAGTCACGCTCTCAAAGGGAGTTAGAACCGTGATCCATTTCTAGCGCCTTCAAATTCACACTTTCTCCATCCTGCGATAGCCCTATCGCGTCCGGGCACAAAAAAGCGACCGCTCCATCGGAACGGTCGATTTGAAGAAAAAGATAACTGCGAACTAAGCCTGTTGCGGCCCGAGTGCATCCACCTTCGATTGCTCGGTATCGAGGACCTCGCGGCGAAGGTTTGTGCCGGATTTCCTGGCCCACCAAAGGACGATTGGAGAAGCGATGAAAATTGAGGAGTAAGTTCCGATGAGGACACCGACGATAAGAGTTTCTGCAAAGTTGCGTAATCCCGGACCTCCAAAAACATAAAGAACGGTGACGGTGATCAACGTTGTGACACTGGTGAGCAAGGTTCGCGCGAGCGTCTTGTTCAGCGAGTAGTTCATGATGTCCTTCACATTTCCCCGTTTCGTTGCGAGACCTTCGCGGACGCGGTCAAAGACCACGATGGTGTCGTTGATCGAGTAACCGGCAATCGTCAGGAAAGCGCCGACGGTGATGAGGGTGACTTCTTGTCCGAGGAGCGTCGTGATGCCAATGACGAGAACGAGATCGTGGAAAAGGGCAGCAATCGCCCCGAGAGCGAAGGCAAACTCGAATCGGATCGTGACGTAGATCAAAATTGCGATCATGCCGATGAGAAGAGCGAGGGCGGAAGACATCAGCATCGTTTTACCAACTGCCGAACCGACGGAGCTGACGGTTGCATCTTTCAGTTCAATGCTGTGATCTTTCTCGATTTCACCGATGACTTTCTCAGCGGTGTTGTCAGGCGAGCGAATCAGGAAGAATTCTCCTTCCGCGCCGACCGGACGCTGAACCTGCACGAGAGGTTCACCGCCAAGGTCAAGATCAGAGAGGGCTTCTTTGACGCTGACCTTGGTTAAACCTTCCGACTGGAGTGTGATCGAGTCACCACCTTTCAGTTCGACTCCACGGGGATCAATAATTGGAACGAGGATAAGCGAGGCGATCAGAAGGACGATTGATCCAATGATGGCGATCTTACGCTTTCCGAGAAAGTCGATCTGCTGATCGGGAATGAGGTTCATGAAGCTCAGTTTCTTCACGAAGCCGGATTCAGTGCCCCAACTGAAGCAAACCCGAGTCACGATGAGCGATGAAAACAGAGTCGCGAAAATACCAATGATGAGGGTGATCGCGAAACCCTTCACCGTTCCCGCTGCTACCGCGTAAAGGATGATCGCAGTGATCAGCGTTGTGATATTCGCATCAATAATCGCGGAGAAAGCCTTTTCGTAGGCCGTATCGATCGCTGCTTTAATGGATTTTCCTGCAGCCAATTCTTCACGGAGCCGCTCGTAAATGAGAACGTTGGCATCGATCGCTACGCCGATGGTAAGGATGATTCCGGCAATACCGGGCAAAGTCAGCGTGAACTGAAACAAGGCCATAGTGCCGAAGATCATCGCTATGCTGATACACAGTCCGATCAGGGCGAGAATGCCCGCAAAGCGATAATAGATGAGAATAAAGAGAAGCGTCAGCGAGAGGCCGGCAACACCAGCGAGGATTCCCTGCTGCACGGTTGCGGCACCCATTGTCGGGGTAATGAAGTTGGAATACTCAATTTCGATTGGGTTCTCGAGTGGATTCTCAAGTGCGGAGGAAAGCCCGATTGCTTCTTCCTGCGAAAAATCACCGGTGATTGAAAAGCTATCTGTGAGCATGTCACGAATCACCGGAGAGGAGAGGATTACATCATCCATGATAATTCCCATCGGCTGTCCGATATTTTCTGCTGAAAGAGGGCCCATGATCTTTGATCCATCGCCAGTGAGATTCACAGAGATCGAGTGACCGGAGCCTCCGTAGAAGTAGCCGGCACTGCTCACGTATTTGCCCTTCATGTCACGCTTGATCTTCACGAGGCCATAGCGGGTCGGAAGCTCGTTGTCGTTATCATCGAACTCAGGCTTGTAAGGGAGCGCCTC
>JARGOD010000028.1:23981-50100 GCA_029210205.1 Verrucomicrobiales bacterium
GCGGCTGCTTCCGTCACCGTCTCGATCGCTGTGCCAAGGGCATCTGTCGTCGCCTCAGCACCTTCTGTAGCTGCCTCGACCGCATCATCAGCGGGGGCAGCTGTCTGAGTGTCCTGAATGATGGGCGCTGCTGCTTCCGGCGTAGTGTCTCCAGTGGCCGAGTCAGTAGCGACAGGATCGACTTCTACCGCATCGGCGGTTTTTTCGGTTTCAGAGTTAGCTGGCATTAGAGCAAATGGGAAAGGTCGAACCGGCTATATTGCCGATCCAACAGGGTTAGGTTGGGGATTGAACAGGGTATGAGACCCTCATTAGGGTTTGAGACCCTCAGTAGGGTTGAGTCTGATCAGAATCAGTCTTTAGACTCTTCTTCGGTTTCGTCGTCTTTCGCCTCAGGCTCAGACTTGCCACCCTTGGACTCGACGGAAGCGATGGCGCTGCGATCAAATTTGAGACTGAGACCGTCTGCAACTTTCACGGAAATAGTCTTATCCGTCATGCCGGAAACAAGGCCGTGGATGCCACCGATGGAAACCACCTTGTCACCAACACGAACGTTCTTGCGCATTTCCTCCTGTGCTTTCTGCTGCTTCCGTTGAGGACGAATGAGGATGAAGTAGAACATCACCATGATGAGAATCATGGGGATGAACATGCCGAGTCCTCCGCCTGCTGGGGCGGCTTCAGCGAAAATGAAAGGAAGGGTTGTCATGGTTGGTTCTTGTTAAAACTGGTCTGGTGAGACAAAAAAAGACGCCTGGCGTTCAGGCGTCGACTTTTTCACCTCGATATCGGCTGATAAAATCTACCTTAAAATCGGCAAACGTGCCGCCGTCTATAGCATGACGAACTTGTTTCATCAAGTGGAGATAAAAGGTGAGGTTGTGGAGCGTGAGTAGCCTGAGACCAAGGATTTCGTCGTTTTTGATGAGGTGCCGGAGGTAGCCGCGCGTGAATCCGTCACAGAGCGGGTGTGTTTCACCGGTCGGAGCGAGCAATTCCTGACTTTTTTCCCACTTCGCATTCTTGATATTGATCGTTCCGTCAGCGGTGTAAGCGGTGCCGTTTCTCGCGACGCGGGTCGGCAGGACGCAGTCAAACATATCGATGCCGCGCGAGATGAGTTCTAGCAGTTGATCTGGCTGGCCGAGGCCCATTGCGTAGCGAGGCTTGTTTACCGGCAGGATTGGAGCGGCGACATCTGCGGCTTTAAGCATTTCAGGAACTGGCTCACCGACGGAAAGGCCGCCGATGGCGTAGCCGTCGAAATCGAGATCGACGAGGTCTTTGGCCGCCTTTTCCCGTAAGTCAGCATAGCAGCCGCCCTGGACAATCCCGAAATAGTGTTGTCCTGGAGGTCGATGCGATTCAACCCAGTCTCGTGCGCGCTCTGCCCATCGCTGGGTGAGGGCGAGGGAGTTGGCGGCATAATCACGTTCACATGGGTAGGGTGGGCATTCGTCGAGAATCATACAGATATCACTGCCGATTGATCGCTGAATTTCGAGGACGGATTCCGGCGTGAGCGAGAGCGGGCTGCCGTCGATGTGGCTTTGAAAACGGACGCCTTCCTCCGTGATTTTGCGGAGCTTAGAGAGAGAAAAGACCTGATAGCCACCGGAGTCGGTAAGGATAGGGCGCTCCCATTGCATGAAGTTGTGCAGGCCACCGAATTCGTCCAGTACCTCGGTTCCGGGGCGGAGATTGAGGTGGTAGGTGTTTCCCAAAATGATCCGACAATCCAGTGCTGGATCGATCAGTTCCTGTGGATGAACGGACTTCACTGTGCCTTTCGTTCCGACTGGCATGAAGGTCGGAGTCTCGACTTCTCCATGCGCCAATGCCATGCGTCCGCGACGTGCAGCGGTTTGGGAGTCGGTTTTAAGGAGGGTGAACATCGGAGCCGACATTCTCGTTGGGATCGGGCGAATCGCCAGCCGCAATTTTTGCTCAATATTTAGCAATTCCTCCACCGGGTATCTCTCGACAAACAGAGCGCAGTTGTTAGGCTTTTGCATGTCCGATGCCCCCACCTTACACGCCGGCCTTTTGGCCTGGGTCGAAGAACTGAGAGAGCTCTGTCAGCCGAGAGAAGTTGTCTGGTGTGACGGATCAGATGAAGAATATGATCGGCTCTGTGGCGAAATGGTTGAGGCTGGAACCTTCATTAAGTTGAATGAGGAGAAACGTCCGAACAGCTACCTCGCCTGGTCGGACCCCAAAGACGTCGCCCGAGTTGAAGACCGAACCTACATTTGCTGGAAGCGGCGGGAGGATGCGGGACCAACGAACCGTTGGGTTGATCCGGGTGAGATGCGCGAGACCCTGAGCGATTTGTTTCGCGGCTGCATGTGGAGGCGCACCATGTATGTGATCCCGTTTTGCATGGGGCCAATCGATTCTGATATGGCGATTTTTGGGGTCGAGATCACTGACTCTCCCTCCGTGGCGGTGACCATGTAGCTCCTGACCCGGATGGGACAGCCGGTGCTCGATAAGCTGGGCACCGACGGCAATTTTGTTCCCTGTGTCCATTCCGTCGGGATGCCGCTGATGCCTGATCAGGATGATGTGCCGTGGCCGTGCAATGAAGAAAAATACATCGTTCACTTTCCCGAAGACCGTGAGATCTGGTCCTATGGCAGTGGTTACGGTGGCAATGCGCTCCTCGGGAAAAAATGCCTCGCCCTGCGCATCGCCAGTGTCATGGCGCGCGACGAAGGCTGGATGGCGGAGCACATGCTCATCAGCGGTGTTGAAAATCCGGAGGGCGAAAAGCGTTATGTCGCGGCAGCGTTCCCGAGTGCCTGTGGAAAAACGAATTTTGCGATGCTTGTTCCACCACCAGTTTATGCTGAGAAAGGATGGAAAGTCACGACAGTGGGCGATGACATTGCCTGGCTTAGACCTGGCGCTGATGGAAGGCTCCGCGCGATCAATCCCGAGGCAGGCTACTTTGGTGTTGCGCCGGGGACCTCGGAAAGTTCGAATCCCAACGCGATGGCTTCGCTCAAGGGAAACACTATTTTCACTAATGTTGCTCTAACCGAAGATGGTGATGTCTGGTGGGAGGGAATGACGAAAGAGTTGCCCACGAAGCTCACCGACTGGAAGGGGAATCCCTGGACTCCGGATTCGGAAACCCCGGCCGCGCATCCGAATTCGCGGTTTACTGCTCCTGCTTCGCAATGCCCCGCGATTGATCCGGACTGGGATAATCCTGCGGGAGTCCCGATTGATGCGATCATTTTCGGCGGCCGCCGCGCCACGACAATGCCGCTGGTGTTTCAGGCCTTCAACTGGGTGCACGGAGTCTTTCTCGGGGCAAACCTTGGATCGGAGATGACCGCAGCCGCTGAGGGAGCGATCGGGAAAATTCGCCATGATCCTTTCGCGATGCTGCCTTTCTGTGGTTACAACATGGGCGACTACTTTTCACACTGGCTCGGAATGCGGAAGCACATTGGCGATCTGCCGCGGATTTTCCACGTGAATTGGTTCCGAAAAGGTCAGGACGGCAATTTTCTCTGGCCCGGATTTGGCGAGAACATGCGAGTCCTTGAGTGGATTTTTGATCGGGTGAGAGGTCGCGCCAAAGGGCATGAGGCCCAACTTGGTTGGGTTCCTCGTTATGATGAATTGAACTTTGATGGACTGGATTTCACCGAAGAGCAATTTAATGAACTCATGAGTGTGAGCCAGGAGGAGTTCCGGGGCGAACTGCTTTCAGAAGCAGATCTCTATCTTGATCTATACGACCATCTACCGAAGGAGCTCATCTTTCAGAGGGAGTTGTTGGCAGGGCGAATGTGAGAGTTATTCAGTTCTCAGATGATGTAGCAATGATGACGGTGATTTTTAGGCTTTTAGGTGTCTGGACAGTCATCTTGCTGCTCATGGGAATTCAGTTTCTTTCCTGGAGTGTGCTTGCGAAGGTTACATTGCTCATGTTTGGCGTAGAGGGGAGCAAAATAGGCGATCTTGTCACATACAGTTCCGGCATTTTGGGAATGGGTTTTGGCTATCTTGCCTTCATTGGAGGTGAATCCATCCTTCGTTCCATCAACAAAAAGAAAGAATAGCGGGGTTCGCTTGAAATGGATTGATGGGTTAAAGCTCCAATGGGCCGGGAGAACGAGAGCGATCCGAATGAAAGGTGGCGTTCTTTCGCAACATCGATATTGACACTCATGGTTCTCACTCTTTTCCTTTCGGCATGCTGGACGAATCGGAAGCGTTGCGACGAATCATTGAAAAGGTCGAGCCTGGCGCGGTGACGTGGGTCCCGATCGAACTCTCGCTCGATCAGGTTTTGGCTCAGGATATTGTCGGTGTCGTTGATTCTCCGCCTTTCGATAATTCAAGTATGGACGGTTATGCGGTTCGCGCAGAACAAGCGCAGACCGGTAATTCTCTGGAGGTTGCGCTTTCCGAACAGGCTGCGGGTGTTGACCTTCGACTTAACCTCAAACCTCAAGAAGCGATTCGGATCTTCACGGGAGCGCCAATTCCTGAAGGTGCTGATGCTATAATCATGCAGGAAGATGTCGAACGCAGTGGCGCAAGCATCGAGATTATCGAAGGTGTCGTCGCGGGTGAGAATATTCGTCGTCGCGGAGGTGATGTTTGTGCCGGGCAAAAATTGCTGAATCGCGGAGATCTTATCAACCCGGCACGCATCGGTCTCTTAGCGTCGCAAGGCATCGCCGAGATTCCCATTCACGCGAAACCTCTCGTCCAAATTGTGACGACCGGAGATGAGTTGGTTCAGCCCGGAGCCCCGCTTATGCCGGGCGAAATTTACAACAGCAATGCTCCGATGCTGCAGGCTGCTGTTCAGCAGGCCGGGGGAGTTGGCGTTGCCTGCCATTCGGTTGATGACCGGAAGGTGCTGGAGAAAACGCTTCGTGATGCTTTTGCAGCAGCCGATCTCGTTGTCATTGCGGGAGGAGTTTCAGTGGGAGAGCGGGATTACGTGAAAGATGTTCTGAACGAATTGGGCGTTATAACCGATTTCTGGAGAGTTAAAGTGAAGCCTGGGAAACCGTTTGTTTACGGGCATCATCCTGACGGTACTCCTGTTTTTGGATTGCCGGGGAATCCAGTTTCATCGTTTGTAACCTTTCATCTTTTTGTGAAGCCGGTGATACGCGCGCTTCTAGGGCATGGGGACAAAAGCACTAATGAAGGGCTGATCGAAGGAGTTGCCGGTGAGGCGATGTCGAATTCAGGAAATCGACCTCATTACCTTCGCGGGACGGTGGAAAACGGGATGATCCACCTTTCAGGCACGCAACAATCCCATGCAATTTTCGGGCTCAGTCAATCGAACTGTCTTGTCAGACTCCAGCCTGAGCAAACAATTCAGATTAATGATCCGGTCGAGGCTCTCATGATCTAAATGATGATATCTTCTTCTCATCTGGATTTGCTGAAGTCTGTTTCGCGGTCCTTCTATTTGAGTATCCGGTTCCTCCCACCCGGAATGCGCGAGCCTATCGCGTTGGGGTATCTCCTCGCACGGTTGACGGATACGGTCGCTGATGCAGAAGGTATTGATC
Source organism: Verrucomicrobiales bacterium (assembly GCA_029210205.1). Taxonomy (GTDB): domain Bacteria; phylum Verrucomicrobiota; class Verrucomicrobiia; order Verrucomicrobiales; family DEV007; genus Arctic95D-9. Next base: position 29,543 of record JARGOD010000028.1, read on the forward strand.
GGAAGGATCGGCTTGAAAATCTCGAGGCGATCAAGGGTGTCATTCAAGGAGGGCCGGGAGCGAATTGCGATCAGGTGTCGGCGTTGGCACCGAAGGTTTCTCATGCCGGGGAAAAAGCCCTCCTGCAACGAACCGGGGAACTGATCGCTTGGTATGAGAAGATCGACGTGGCGAACCGCGGCCATCTCAGTGAAGTTATTCTGACGATTATTCACGGACAATGCTGGGACACGACCTATTTCGAAGAGGGAGAGGTTATTGCCTGCAAAAGCGGCGACGACCTCCTTCGCTACACCTACCGGGTTGCAGGATGTGTTGGCGAGTTCTGGACGAAGGTTGGGTTTACCAATTTAGGAAAGCAGTTTGCAGAACCTGGCAAAGCCTCAGCGATGCTCGTGCAGGGTCGAATGCTTGGGCAGGCTCTGCAATTGATCAATATCCTGCGTGACCTCCATGAAGACCTCCCGAACGGGCGCGTTTATTTGCCCGGCGATGAGCTTGAGGCGGCCGGATGGGATGGGGTTTCGCTGCTGAAAGTTCAAAAGGTCGAGCCGGTCTTTTTGAAGTGGTTGGATCAGTGTGAGGGGTTTCTTGAGGCGACTGGTCCTTACACGGAGAGTATCCGTAATTATCGCGCTGCTTTCTGTACGCGTCTTCCCATGGAGCTTGCTTGTAAAACTGCATTGAGTTTGCGCGCTGCAGGATGCGAAGCAGTCATGCGCGAGAAGGTGAAAGTCCCGCGAAGCGAGGTGTGGAAGGCAATGATGCGCGTGGGATTATTCTAGCTGAATTTGGAAAAGTTCAGAGGGGCAGGCTCTACCTGCATTCTGAATTTTACCGAACCAGCTACACTTCCTCGTCCAACTCGTCCCAGTGCTTAGCCGACTGCCGGGTTTTTCTTCGATCCGCACGATGCTCAATCTGTCGGAGTTGCTTCGGCGACAGGTGATCTTTTCTTCGCCACGGCTGCGGTCCCCCATCACCGGCCATGAGACATCCTAACGGAGTCACTTCGGCAACGATGTCCGCCAATTCGAACTGCTCGATCTGGGCACGAACCTGCTTAGCCGGTTTGTAGCCAACCGGGCTTTCGCTGAGATCGCCCTTGCCGTAATACCAGCGGATATCGAGTCCTTTCGTCGCGTCGCTGATGGCTCGCTTCACGGAGGCGTCATCAATTTCCCCGTTCGCTTTTTTGAAGTCACGCATCGTTGCGGTGCGCGATTGGTTACGACCGGCTCCATGAGGTGCGAAGCTGAGGAATTCGTCATTGTCTCGTCCTAACGTGACAAGAATAGGCGCGGCCATGTTGAGTGGAATCAATCCAAGGAGGGGACGTCCCTCCACATCTTTCCAGGCGGGCGTTGCTCCTTTGCCGTGGAGAAACTGATCGCCGCGTTTCCAGACAAAATTGTGTTCGTTCCCAAATTCGGTCACCTTCTCCGCGCCGGATCGTTCGAGAAAACGTGAGTGAATCGACTCGTGGTTCGCCTTCGTCCAGCGACCGATATATTGCAGCGCATCCCAGTAGGCGGCACCGATTTCAGATTCTGTGTCGAGCCACGCCGCTGCCTTTGGGATTCCTTTCGCGATGCGCGAGGTTTCTTTGATCGCCGCCTTGTGGCCGCGTTTGTAAAGGTGCGCTCCAAGACCGCGTGAGCCGTGATGAGTTACGAGGGTGAAAAAGGTAACGCCGTCGGTGTCGTCGAGTCGGTCGCCGGCACGGTCATGAAGATCGCGCGCGATCTTGTCGTGTCCCGCATCGGTGAGGGCTTCGACGAAGGCCCGCGTTGCGCGGATTTTCCCGAGGTAGGCGAAGTGGTTTCCGTCACCCTGATCAGCGAGGTGCATCGCGGCGTGTTCTTCGAGTCCGCTCAGAAATGGGTTCGACCAGACGGTTTCTTCCAGCACAGGATGATGAACCCGATCTTCCGGCTTTCGTCCGCCAAAACCAAAACGCGTCGATTCCATGACCGCATCGAGCATCGCAGAAGTTGATTCGCCGCATTCGAAGATGGAGGCATACATCGAGCAGCAAATGTCCGCGCTGTGGGCCGCAGGGAGAATCGCGTTCTTCACCGAGATCGCTCCGCCAACGGGGATCGTGGCCTCAGCGGCACCGGCTGGGCAGGCGTCTGGCATGACCGCCCCGCGTTCGATCACCGGCGTGCGGAGGAGCTGATTCATGAAGCGACGCACGCCATCGATGTTCTTCGCATCGAGATCGCAGGTTGCCTCGATCGCCTCTGAAAAGGGAAGGGGGACCTCACGCATCACCAGTTTCGGGTCTTCTTTCTCAAAGTCTCGCTCGAGCAATTTGAGGATGTAGGCCGGGTCCGTGATCCCGCGGTTTTCGAGCATGCGTGCCGCTTCGAGGAGTTCCTTGAATTTAGGACTCTCCGGCCATCCTCCATCGATGAGGTCTTTTCCACTGAAGCTCATGCAGATCTCCTTTCCCACTCTTCATCCTTTTCCCGCTAAGAAAAAGGAAAGGATTAGGAAAAAGAAAAGGAGGTCGGGACTAGATCCGGGCCGCAATGGCCGTCGTCACAATCGAACTGAGCGGCATGATGATCGCCGCGAGGAGAGGGTTCATGAGGCCGGCGAGGCAGAGTCCGATCGCGCAGATATTGTAGGTCAGGGCGGTCGCAAAGAGGATCGCGACAAAGCGGTTTCGCCTTTTGGTCTGATCGAGGAGGTGGCTGATGGCGTGGAAGCCGCGGCCGGTGAAAACGAAATCGGCCTGGCTTTCGATCGCACGGATTCCGGTGGCAGGAGTGCCTGACGCCGCCGCCGCTGCGAAGGCGAGACTGTCATTGCCTCCATCGCCGACAAAAAGGGTGCTGTCGGCGGCATCTGACTGGATCATCTCCGCTTTGTCTTCCGGGCTGAGATTGGAGAAAACACGCTCCGGGGCGATCCCGAGTGCCTTTGCCGTGAATTGAACTCGCGCAGTGTCAGGGTCACCGCTAAGAATCATGAGGCGATAGCCCTGAGCGGCGAGACGGCGAAGCTGCTGTGCCGCGCCGTCGCGAATCGCCTCGGTGAGTGGGAAGCTTGCGACCGCGACGCCGTCGCGCGAGAGGCTGCAGTGATTGTCTTTGGAATTGCTGTTATCGCAGGCCCAGTCACGGCGGCCCAGTTTCCAGGTGACTCCCTCAAGTGTCGAGGCCACGCCGTTGCCGGGAACCTCTTCGATAGGGGCGCTGAGCGGTTCGAGGGGAAGCCCGAATCGGGAGATGATCTCCTCATGGAGTGCCTTGGCGGCGGGGTGGTGGTTGGTTGCGGTGAGGTGGCGGAGAGCACTCAGAGCCGATTCATCGAGCGACTCGAGGGCCTCGGGATCGCTGAGGCGCTTGACCGGTTCGGTGAGGGTTCCGGTTTTGTCGAAGGCGAGAATGCGAATGAGCTTAAGCCGCTTCCAGATCGAATTTTTACGGATGAAAATTCCTTCGTGCTTCAGTTTCGAAAGGAGCATCTCATTGAGAAGCGGGAGAGCGAGACCGAGGGCACAGGGGCAGGAGACCACGAGAATCGAGATGAAGACCTGAAGCGAATCGGCGATGCCATTTCCCCGCACCATCCAGCCGGTCGCACCGGCGATGGCGACGAGGATCACGGTCGAAAGATAGTATTTAAGAATCGGGTGCGCTTTCGCCTCGTCGCCCGAAATGTCAGCGGACCCGGAGCCGAGCAACTGTTCGAGAAAAGAACCGGTGAAGGCACTTTGGGAAATAGCCTCGACGCGTCCGATACTGCCGTTTTTTGCTCCGGCAGGAATCGTCTGTCCGGCGCGGTAGGGGACCGGCTCAGGTTCGCCGTTGATCCAGTCGAGGTGAAAACGGGCGGAGACATCCTGCAGCTCGGCGTTGACGGGAATCATCGCGCCGGGGGCGATTTCGAGTCGGTCGCCGACTTCGATTTTCTTGAGCGGAATGCGCTCGCGCTTGCCTTCGGCATCAAGTCTGAAGGTCGCGGAGAGGTCGCGCTCGCGGGCCCAGAGTTGGCGGCGGTTTCGCTCTAACAAACGCAGATGGAGCCATCGGCCACCGAGCATGAGAAAGGCGAACATCGCGACGAAGTCGAAATAGAGCATCTTCTCAATCCCGAAGGCGAGCCCTCCGAGCGAGCCGATGTAGGCCGCGATGAGCCCAAGAGAAATCGGCACATCCATGTGGAGCGACCGCATCTTTAAGGCCGAAACGGCACGTTGGAAGAAATAGGATCCGCCGACGGCGAGTGCGATCGTGGCCGAGGCGAAAGCGACCATGGAAAAAAGACGGGCGAGGTCGTCGGTCGTTTCCATCCCGAGGTAGGAGGGAAGCGTGAAGACCATCGTGTTCATCGCGAGGCCGGCGGTGACGCCGAGACGCGTGAGAAGGGCGCGGCTCTCCTGCGGCGCGTCGTCATCGAGATCGCTCGCGATGCTGGCGGGGTAGCCGTATTGATGGAGGTCTTTGACGAAAGCAATCGCGTCAAACTCGCCGGGGTTCCACCATAGGGTCAGGGTCGAGCGCGCCGTGTCGGCAGAGTTTTTCAAGGCACCCCGGTGCTGTCGGAAAAGATGGTCAATAAGCCAGACACAGGCGGTGCAGGAGAGGTTGCCGATGCGGAGCTTCAGCTTTGCCGGTGCCGACTGGTCGGTCCGTGAGTTCTCGGCCTCCATGATCGCCTCTTCCAGCTCGGCGATCTGGTCGGCGGCGGGGTCCGCATTTTCGGCGGGTTGCAGCACTTTTCTGCCGAGGAGTTCGTAGAAGGAACCGAAGCCGCCGGACTGAATCAGTTCGTAGACGACACGGCAGCCTGAGCAGCAAAAGGTCTCCTTTTCAAAGCGCGGCTGAAAGGAGTTCCCGCAGTGAATGCATTTCCTTATCTCGTCGGTTTCGGCGATGCGGGGAGGATCGGCGGTAAGCGTTTCGCTCATTCGGCTTCAAGCGTGCATCGGCACGTCGTTCCGTTGGAATCTTCTGCGGCTGTGGTTCCTCCGATAAAAGAAAAGTGCCACATCAGCGAGAGAGCGGCGGTTGCGGCGAGAGTGCGTTTTGCGATGAGAAATCCTTTCGCGCCGAGCTTCTGGTTCACCCAGGCAGATCCGATTTGCACGGCCCAGATCGCGGGGATTGCTCCGAGTCCGAAGGCTAGCATGATCTCAACACCGCGAATTGCCGAACCGCTCGCGAGGGCGAGAGCAAAGATCGCGTAGAGCGGACCGCAGGGGAGCAAGGGAGTCGCCAGTCCGATGATCGCGGCCCGTGTCGTGACGGGGAATTTCATCGTCTTGAGGCGGATCTGGAGAACGATCTTTCCGAGTCCCGGGATCGCTCCGAGCTTCTTGTCGAGACCGAAGAAGATCGCGATGAGAAAGGCGATGAGGAGAACCGGCATCCAGGGAATACCGGAGAGTGAAATATCTAATCCAAGAGTGCTCCCGATGAATCCAAAGCTCGCTCCGGCGATGGCGTAGCCGACGAGACGGCAGGCATGATAGATGCCAACCGAAGCGAGGGCAGGCCCGCGTCCCGCAATCCCCAGTCCGCAGGTGAGCAATCCGCACATACCGGCGCAGTGCAGACTCGTCGCGAGTCCGGCGACGAAGAGGCCACCGAGGGTGAGCGTTTCCGGATTAAGGTTCGTCATGCTGTTCTTGCTGGGTGATCGTTTTGATCTCAACCGATTCGGGACGCTTTTCTCCGGCAAGACGAAGAAGGAAGACCCAGCCGGTGATGAGAACGACGAAGGCAAAGACAATCCAAATCCAGGGGCGGTCGCGAAAAAAACGGATCATGGGGCGGGCTATTTGAGAGTGTAGGGGCTGGGGCCGAAGAAGTCGATTGTGTCGCTGATCGTAAAGTCTCCCGGGGAGACGTCAGCTTCGATCGTGAACTCGAATTCACCCTTGTAGAATTCAGTTGGAACCTGAACGAGAACGGTTTGCATGGTTTCTTTGGCAGGGTCGAGAATGATCGTCTCATTCAGCCCGGAAACATTCGCACCTTCAGGAAGGCCGATCAGTCTGAAGGTCAGTTCGGTGGGCACATTCTGTTTCGTGATGAGTTGGAGACGATATTGGTTTCTGACTCCGTCATCGTTGAAGTAGTAGGGCTGACCAACCATGCGGATGATCTCAAGCTTCGCTGATTGCAGTCCACCCATGACGATTCCAACGGCAGCAAGACCGAGACAGAGAAATCCAGTATAAAGGGCGACACGGGGACGCCAGATGCGGCGTTTCTTTCCTTTAAGCCCATTGAGCGAATCGTAGCGAATGAGACCGCGTGGCTGCTTGGTCTTATCCATGATCTCGTTGCAGGCGTCGATGCAGTTCGCGCAGCCGATGCACTCGAGCTGGAGACCGTTGCGGATGTCGATACCGGTTGGGCAGACCTGGACGCAGCGGTTGCAGGCGACGCAGCTGCCGGTGTCAGGGTCGGAAAGTTTTCCGCGGGGCTCGCCGCGTTTTCCATCGTAGCCAATCACGATGGTGTCGTCATCGGTCAGGGCGGACTGGATGCGGCCATAGGGACACATGATGATGCAGAATTGCTCGCGGAACCAGGCGAAGGAACCATAGAGGCAGACCGTGAGAAACAACATGATCCCAAAGGCCTTCGCGTTGTTTGCGGGCGACTGCTGCATGTAATCATACAACCTCGGGATCGAGATGAAGTAGGAGATGAAGATGTGCGCGAGGGTCAGCGAGATGAGCACATAGATCCCGTGTTTGAGGACCCGTTTGACGACTTTACTTTTCGTCCAGGGGGCCGCGTCAAGTTTGCGGCGCCTCATTGCATCACCATCGATCCAGCGTTCGACGCGGCGATAGAGTTGCTCCAGAAAGACGGTGTAAGGGCAGGCCCAGCCACACCAGAGCCGCCCGAAGAGGGCGGTGACATAAAACAGCGAAAATCCCAGTCCGCTGAAGAGAAAGAAGCCGATCCAGAGATCCTCGGCAAGGAAAGTCAGGCCGAAGAAATGGAAGCGGCGCTCCGCAATGTCTAGGAAGACAGCGGGGTAGTCTCCGACGGGGATCCAGGGGAGGAGGACGTAGATCGCGAGCAACAGCCCCCCGAACACACGCCGCCACACGGTGAACTTTCCCCGGACGTCGGCCGGGTGGAGGAAGTTCCTCGATCCATCCCGGTTGATTGAGATGAGGGAAGTGAGGTTGGGTTTTGAGACGGATGGCATGACTGGGAGGAGGGAGAAGTTGACATAATGTTAGGACTGCTTGCTGAGGATGTAGGCGACAACCTGAGCGATTTCCGCCGGGCTGAGCTGAGTGTTCCAGGCGATCATTCCTTTCGTGACGTCAGGCGAACCGTTCGTCACGATTTCCATGATGTTGAGAGGCTCTGCACCGTAGAGCCACTCATCGTCAATGAGGGCAACACCGGGAAGCTTAATTCCACCCATCATCGCAGAGAGATCCTGCCCATGGCAGGCGATGCACTTTGCTTCGAAGATGGCCTGGCCGGATGCGGTGTGATCCATGTCGAGGCTCATCTCCTGAAGGGACTCGTTGTTGATCGAGGCCATCATCGTTTCGAGTTCCTCCTGCTTCTTGTTTTCGATCAACGCCATCTGGGAATCGATCTTTTCATGAGGCGTCGGCATTTTGAAGGGGAGCTGGTAGTAGGCTACCCAGGCGAAGACGAACCACACGATGGTGATGTAGAGGGTGAAAAGCCACCAGTTCGGCAGCTTCTGGTCATACTCCTGAATGCCGTCGTAGACGTGCTCTTTCAGGATAATGTCGTTCTTGTTGGAATCACTTGGCTTCATCAGATTGTTTGTCGATGGATGATTGGAGTTCGGCGTCGTCGCGTAGAGGCATGTTAGAGAGGTGTTCGACCTCGCTCTTTTTCATCCGGAGAGCGCGGATGAGAATGAGGATGAAAGCTCCGGCGATGAGTGCAAAGCAGAGGTAGGGAACAAACTCCTGCCAGCCTTCAAGGTTAACGCGTCGATACATAAGTCAGTTTAGAGATTAAGGTTGAGTCGCGAGCGTTGGCTGAACGTCAGGAAGTGAGGTCACGGCGGGCGCAGAAGGTGCTTTCACCCGCTGCTTGTCCGGAATACCGGGTTTGAAGATGCGAGGCTCGATCTTTTCAGGAGCGTCGTCAGGAACGACCTCTTCGAATGATCCCAGTTTCTGGAGGTAGGCGATGATCGCAATGATCTCTTTACCCGCGAGGTGATCTCTGGCTTCCGCTTCGTTGCCTGGCTCTTTCTCGCCTTTGGGAACTTCAATTTTGACCTGCTCGGCGACGAGACCTTCCGCGATTCCGAGGGCTTGCTCACGAGCATGCTGCTCGATCTCTTCCGGAGTCATGATAGGAAAAGGGACCCCGAGTCGCTGCTGGACCGCAACCTTGGCAGGGAGATCCTTGAACTTAGTCTCCTTCTGGAAAAGCCACGGATAGGCCGGCATTCTTGAACCGGGATTCATCCGCGGATTCCGCATGTGGAGGTAGTGCCACGAGTCACTCCGCTTGCCGCCTTCGCGGGCAAGATCAGGACCGGTGCGCTTTGACCCCCACTGGAAGGGGTGATCGTAGATCGATTCGCCGAGGCGTGAGTAATCACCGTAGCGAAGGACATCGGGAACGAGCGTACGGATCATCTGCGAGTGACAGTTGTAGCAACCTTCACTGATGTAGATGTCCCGTCCCGCGAGCTCAAGCGGTGTGTAAACCGACTGGAGTCGATCCTCGACATTCATGGCGCGGTTCACGGTCACGGTCGGAATGATTTGAATCGCTCCCCCGAGAACCACCGCGATAAGAACAAGGACTGAGAAGGGCAGATAGTTCTCGGAGAGATTGTCATACCAGCTCGACCAGCTCTGCGTGTTCTTTTTAAACTGGATAACTGCGTAGGCCACAAATCCAAGCGTGACTAACAAAGCCATGTGACTCGCACCGGGAGGCAGAAAGAACCAGAGGATTCCGAAGAAGAGTCCCCAGAAAGTGAGCGCAATCGGCTCATTGCGGAAAGCCGCCTTCCAGGTCATGGCATCCTTCTTCATCGCAGGATCTTCGAAGACTTCGCGAGTTTCGTTTACCGGCGCGCCGGAGCGTGCTGTCTTCCAGATGTTGACAACGAGAAGAACGAATCCAACCAGGTAAAGCGTTCCGCCGACCGCACGAACCAGCATGAGGAGGGAGATCTTATCGACCGTCTGCACGAACTCATTCACGACGCGTGTCCCGGTGGCGTCGGTTTCATTGAGCATGAGGCCCTGAATGATGCCGGCGAACCAGAGTGAGGAGACGTAGAGAAGAATCCCGACGAGGCCGATCCAGAAGTGCATGTTCGCGAGGTTCGTCGACCAGAGCTTTTTGCCCCAGAGGCGGGGAGCCAGCCAGTAAAACATGCCTGCTGCCATGAAGCCGTTCCAACCAAGCGTTCCTGAGTGAACGTGACCGATAATCCAGTCCGTGTAGTGCGCGAGCGCGCTGACGGTCGGGATCGAGAGCAGCGGTCCTTCAAAAGTCGACATGCCGTAGAAAGTGATGCCGACAACGAAGAACTTAATGACCGGTTCGGTGCGCAATTTATCCCACGCTCCGCGAAGGGTGAGGAGACCGTTGAGCATGCCGCCCCAGGAGGGTGCCCAGAGCATGAGGCTGAAGAAGACTCCCAGCATCTGCAACCACTGCGGAAGCGCCGTGTTGAGAAGGTGGTGAGGTCCTGCCCAGATGTAGATGAAAACGAGTGACCAGAAGTGAACGATGGAAAGACGGTAGGAATAAACGGGGCGGTTCGCTGCTTTTGGCAGGAAGTAATACATGATCCCGAGAATCGGAGTCGTGAGGAAGAAGGCGACCGCGTTGTGGCCATACCACCATTGGACGAGGGCATCCTGAACCCCGGCAAAGACCGGGTAGGCGTGTGTCAGGCTCGTTGGAATCTGGAGGTGATTCACGATGTAGAGCATCGCCACCGTGATGATCGTCGCGATGTAGAACCAAAGCGCTACGTAGAGTGACTTCTCGCGGCGAATCTTCAGCGTCAGGAAGAAGTTAAGCGCGAAGACCACCCAGATCACCACGACCATGATATTGATTGGCCAGATCAGCTCGGCGTATTCTTTTCCGCGAGTGAGTCCGGCAGGGAGAGTGATCGCTGCGAAAACAATGATCGATTGCCATCCCCAGAAGTGAATCTTCGAAAGCTTATCCGAGAACATTCGCGTGAGGCAGAGACGCTGGGTCGAATAGTAGACCCCGGCAAACATCATGTTCCCGACGAAAGCGAAGATCGCTGCGTTCGTGTGGAGCGGGCGAAGACGACCGAAGGTGAGATACTGGATGCCGTCCGTCTGGAAGTAACCGAAGGTGATCACTTCGAAGAACTTTCCATTCATCTGCCAGAAGTTGAGCTGGAAGGCGATGAGGACGCCGACGAGCATCGCGACGACACCCCATCCGATGGACGCGACCATGAACCACCGGGTGATCTGGTCATCGAACTCGATGGTGACTTTCTTAGAGTTAGGACTATCGCTGGTCATTAGAATTGGCTGTGTTCTTTTCGGTTGAAAGGGGTGTTGGTTCTGCGATCGCGCCGTCGAGTTCGCCATCGCGGAAAGGGAGAAGTGCGTCCTGATCAGCGCATGAATCCTCGTTTTGTCTCATCCTCAGGAAAAAGAGAAGAAACAGGATCGCAAAGACGACGCTGAAAAGGGTGGTGAGAAAGATGACTTCCATTAATTCGAGCAATTCAGGCGGGCTGCCTTTGTTTGATCGTTAGGAGATTCAGCGAAGACTTGATGAGTTGCTCCGCATCTTTGGCGATACCCTGCGCAAAAGTTGCTTGGAATGTTTTCAACGACTCGGGAAATGTATCGAAATGGTCGAGCTAAGACAGTGCGCCCAAGAGAGGTCTTATGTTATGAATAGCTCAAGATTTTTGAAATTAAGGTAAGTTCTACCCTGATTGGCCCAGATTCCGCTTGTATGACCTGCATATTTTAAATAAGTTAGAAAGGTTCGCCTAATTTTTATAATTTTCAGATTACGAAGTTTCCTTTCGATTTCTCTTCCTCAATGTCAGTCTGGCGCCTAGATCAATTTTCGTCTGGAAACTCCCTTGGCGGTGGGAGTTGTGGCACTGTTTTTGAGACGAATGAGGACGATTCTCTTGTCATCAAGCAGTTCAATTCGATGGCGATTGATCGCCATTTTCTGACTCGTAATTTCGAGCGTCTCAGGACGATGCCTCCAGTCGAGGGAATGGCTCAGGTCTATGATTTTCAACTTGATACCGCTCCCTACCTTGCCCTTGCGGAGCGGGTCCGGGGTGAAAAGCTTCCGTCTATTTCCGGAATCAGGGAGGCCGGCGCCTGGAGGGTGATGCGGATGCTCGCGGAGACTTTGGGTCATGCTCACAAACACGGGGTATTTCACGGGCACCTGCACCCGGACAACATTCTTCTCGAAGCGGAGGGAAAAACACTCAAACCGGTGGTGACTGATTTCGGGACGGGAATGATTGGCGAAATTCACCATATCGATCTCGGCGATTCGGCGCTCTATGCTGCTCCCGAGCAATTGGTGAACGGTGGTAGCGAGTGGATTGAAGGGCGTGCCGAGAAGTGGGATGTCTACAGTTTCGGAATGATTGCCTTCTGGCTTATCAACGAGAGAATTCCGCGCGGATTAAATTTTCTGAAGCAGAGGAACAAAGATATTGCTCAGAGTGGAGGTCGCCCTCTCGCGATCAATGTAGCGGCTTATGTCGATGATATTCATGAGCACCCGAAAGTACCCTGGGGCATGGCGCTGGGATTGAGCAGGGAGTTTAAGCTCTACCGCGAGATTATCGACAGATGCCTCGCCCTCGATCCTGCAGATCGACCGGTCGATATGCGGGAGGTTCGAAATCAATTTCGGGCTCTTGATCATCAATTCGCGATGGAGAACGCCGAGGAGCGCGTTGTGAAAGAACGCCTCAAGCAGAAGACAAAGCTCTTTGGCGCGAGAGCTTTGGCGGCCTGTCTTGGTGTCTTTTTCTTTCTTGCAACCTTCTACCTCGTTGATTACTTGCGGAAAACCTATTTCTTCCAGAACAAGGTCTCGGAGCTTGATCAGGTTGTTCTGACCCAAAAGGCGAAGATTGATCATCTCGACGAGAGTTGGGCGGAAACGGTTACTGATTTAAGAAAATCGCGGGAAGCGGCGGACTCTTTCTTCCAGAAAATGGCCCAGGGAGATAGTGCCGGTGGAAGTGGGGTGGCTTCTCTGAAGCGGGAAGACCTTGAGAAATCACGGGAATACTATTTGAAGACGCTTGGCGACGTTGAAGCGAGCCCGGAAACGGCCCTCGAGCGAGGACGCGCCCTGCATAGTCTCGCCCACATTGAGCGCCGGTTAGGATTACCTGAGGTCTCAGTGGAGCACTTCAATGATGCGATTCAGGTATTTCAGGAACGCCTAATCAACAGTCCAGGGAATGAAGGATCGCTTCGCGATCTGCATCTGCGGCTGGCAGACAGTTTTGAAAACATCAGTTCGCTGGCTAGTAATCCAGTGGGTGGTTCGGCGCTTGCTTCACTGCAGCAGGCGGTGAAACACTTTGATTCAATTCTCGAGTTGCGGCCAGACGATGTCGAAGTCGTAACCCGCCTTGCCGGAACGAGTTTTCACCTGGGTGAGGCTTATGAAGCTCATCGCAGTTACAGCGATGCGATTGATGCTTATTCCAAATCGGCAACCCTCGCGATCGAACTCCAGGAAGCTTCAGACGGAAGTAGTGAGTCACTGACAGAACTAGTGGGCCAGCTTCAGTTCCGTGCGGCGCGATCGCTGCGCCTTGCCGGGCGTGTTGACGAATCTATCAATGCTCATATTGCTTCGATGGAAACGATCGAACAGCTGCGACATGTGAACGGTTTCACCCCGCTGCAGTCTATTCAAATGGCCTCCAGCTTTGTGGAGTTAGGTGAGCTTTTCGAAGAGAAGGAAGCTTCTCCCGAAGAGTTAGACCAACTCTACAACGAATCCCTCCGGCTCTTGACGCCACTCAATACTGAAAATCCTACTGATGTGGAAGTCGCGGTACTTCTCTGTCGCAGCCTTGGTCATCTCGGCGCGATTGAGCGCGAAGATGGGCAGTGGAGCGCTGGATACAGACTTTCTCTACAGGGAATTGAAACCTTGAAAGTAGCACTGGGCGAAGAGCCGTTGAGCATTGATGGCCTCATTTTTCTGGCGGAAGCGCGCCTTAGTCACCTTGAATTTCTCGAGGCAGAGAAAGAAGCGGCCGTAGAAATCGCACTGGCCGGCGTCGAGACTGGTGAAACAGCGAAAAGACTCCTCGAGCGCTCCGATGTCCTTGAACCCTTGCGGTCTCAGATCAACGAGAAGCTGGCTGAAGTCCTCAAACGTTATGGAGAGGTTTGCCGGGAGTTGGGCGAAACGGAAGTGGCGAAACGTTGTTTTAATCACGCCTCTATTCTCGTTGCTTCGGTCGCGGACTCAGGAACCACCGGGTCCGTGGAGTAGGATCAGGGCTTCTTCGTTTTCTTCTTTGCCGGCCTTTTTGCGAGCCAGTCTCCGCGGAAATAGGCGAGACGATTTCCGAATTCCCGATCGTCAAACTTTGCCGTCAGGGACTCAGAGTTTACCGGGTAGGCAAGGTCTGAGTGATCGTGGAAATAGACGAGGGCGTTCAGAGCAATGAGAGCAGTGACGTAGTGATCAGTTCCGTTGATCACATCGAGAAGCGTTTCTCGAGGATCTGTCTTTCCGATCCTTCCGAGAAACTCTGCTGATCTGAGACGTACAATTGAGTCTTCGTCATTCAAGAGGGGCATTGCTGCTTCAGCAAGTTCTTCAGCTTCGCTCCCGAAGGCGGCACAGCTGCTTACCGCCCAAAGCCGCTGCATCGGATCATCCGATTTCAGGGCAGCCGCAAGCTCGTCTTTCACTTCGCCGAAGGGCTGCAGCATGAGGTTGGCGGTATCAATAAGATCTGCAATGCGATCTTTTTGCTCCTGACCAAAGGCGACCGGATTAACCATTGCCTCATCGAAGAGAACATTTTCGGGAAAGAGGCTGAGATCCGGGAGTGACTTCAGGTCCTTTGTCAGAGTGTTACGCATCTCCTTGAGGCGTTCCTGATGTGCGGAATCGGCGGCGAGATTGTTCACTTCATGAGGATCTTCGGACAGATTGAATAGCATTTCGGCTGGTTTAGAATCAAAGAACTGACGCTGATCCGAACCGAGTTTGCCCTCCTCGAAAAGGTCCCGCCACTCCCGATAGGCCAGCATCTTGTAACGGTAGTTGTTTTGCAGACCGTCAGGATACCATGGCTGAAAGCTCCGCATGTATTTCCAGTCGCCGACGCGAAGTGTTCGAATCATTTCATACTTTTCATCGAATCGATCTGCATACCCGAAGGTTGTGTTATTTAAAGCAACGTCAGCAGCTGCGATTCCTTCGCCGAGGAAGGGGGCGCCGTCCATTTGGTCAGGTACCTTGATTCCAGCGAGGTTCAAGACGGTCGGGCCGAAATCGATGAAACTGACAAATCCTGCCTGCTCCGTTCCCGGCTCCTCGGAAACTAAATGCTTCCATTTTTCAGGGACGCGTACTACGAGCGGGACGTGAAGGCCTGACTCGAAAGCATACCCTTTGCCTCGCGGGAGTACTCCGCCATGGTCGCCGAAGTAGAACACAAAAGTGTCTTCAAGAAGTCCATCTTCCTCCAGTTTCGAAACCGTCTCGCCGACAATTTTATCGATCGTCTGAATATTGTCTAAGTAGCGTGCGTAGGTGTAGCGGAATAGTGGGGTGTCAGGGAAGTAGGGGGGGAGCTTGACTGTCGAGGCGTCATTTTTAGTCGGATCGTTTTCGTAAGACTCCTGAGAAAAATGGAGACTGCTCTCGTGCGATTCCCCATGGCTCTCCATGTGAAAAAATGGTTGTTCGACGTCAGGCCGGTTGCGCCAGTCTGCGTTTTTCGATGAATCATCCCAGGTGCCTTCAGGTTTCGGCACATTATAGTCTTCCTTCGAGTTATTTGAGGTGTAATAGCCGTCGGAATTCAGGAGGCCGTAGAACAGTGATAGTCCTTCAGGTAATTCTGCAAACTTGGAGCGTCGGTGAAACTGGGTTCCAATGCGAGGTGCGAGGCATCCCGTTGCGAGCGTGGTTCTGGCGACAGAGCAAACCGGTGAATTTGAAAATGCACGTGTGTAAGTAATTCCCTGCTTCGCAAGTTCTTTGATGTTTGGTGTGTCCACGCCGGCTTCATCGAAGAGGCTGAGGTAGTGCTTCGAGTTATCCTCAGAGACAATCCAGACAAAATTGGGGCGGTCTTCGGCAAGGGCTGAAAAGCCAAAGATCGAAAGCAGAAGAATCGGGAGTAGATTTTTGAAGCGCATCGCGGGAGCATGAGGCGAGATCCCAAGAAAGAAAAGTCCCGTTTTGCGCTCTCTTCTGCCATCGTCCCTATCTCAAACGTAACCTGCCACGTGCCTGAGAACACGACATCCGCCCCGGAATTTAGTTTTCGTGTCGAGAGGGGAGACCCTGAGCTTCCTGAATTGGGTCTCTGGCTGGATCCGCATCGGCCACGGGATTTCGCTTTCGTGTCCCATGCTCACGCTGATCACTTTGCTCCACACGGCAAGACGCTTTGTTCTGCGGCAACGAGGAAGCTGGTGGAATCGAGGTTCCGCCAATCCAACGGTAATTTTTTAAGCCTGGATTTTGGTGAGCGAAGGATTTTGGAGGGAGGGTATGAAGTGGAGCTTCTTCCTGCGGGTCACATTCCAGGATCAGCGATGCTTCACCTGACCCGACTTGAGGACGGAGCGACGCTTTTGCATACGGGAGATTTTAAAACAAGGCCTGCACTCGGAGCGGAATTCAATCGACCTCGAGAGGCGGATACGCTGATCATGGAGACAACTTTCGGTCTGCCTAAGTTCCGGCTCCCTCCGTCGCAAGTGGTGCTCGCTGAGATGACAAAGTATGCGCGAGAAACGATCGAAGACGGTGAAGTCCCGATCTTCATGGCATATTCATTGGGGAAGGCGCAGGAGATCCTGCTCTCGCTTCATGCCAACGCGCCCGAGCTTCTCTTTCAGGTTCATTCATCCGTCGCGAAAATGAATGAGGCTGTTGGTTCACTGGGTTATGAATTACCGCCCTGCGAAATTTTTAATCCGAAGGAGCGCTCTTCCGTCGGGCACGTTGTCGTGATGCCCCCGAGTGCGGGAAGAAGCCGGGCCGTGCGACAAATGAAGAGAACAGCCCGCCTCGCCATGGTGAGTGGGTGGGGTATGGATTCAGGCGCTAAATACCGGTATCAGTGCGACGAGGTTTTCCCGTTGTCCGATCATGCTGGCTATGACGATCTTCACACTTTCGTTGATGAGGTAAAACCGGAGCGCGTCTACACGATCCATGGTTATTGCAACGAGTTCGCCAGTGATCTTCGGGAGCGAGGTATCGAAGCCTGGCCGCTTGCGGGGGAAACACAGTTGGAGTTGGAGCTTGCAACAAACTCAACAGGGTTAAGTGCGCGACCTAACCCTCTTGAATCAGCACGGCCCGATTCAGAATTTGCGGACTTCACTGAGGTTTGTGAAAGTATTGCAGCGACGACGGGAAAAGTGCGGAAGCAGGAAATTCTGGCGGGCTATCTTTTCAGAGCGGAGCCGGAGACATTGGTTCTGGCGACTTCTTATTTCAGTGGGAAAGCGTTTTCCCGTGCGTCCGGGGTGCGTGCTACAAGCGTTGGATGGGCCCTGATTCGCCAGGCTCTTCTTGATGTGACAGGGTTGACCTTGGCTCAATACCGCCAGGTTTCATCGACACAGGCCGATGCGGCGAGGACGGCTTATCTCATCCTGCAGGGTAAGACTGTTCCCGAAGCTCACACGATGGTCCAGGTTGCAGATGCCTTTTCTGACTTGGCTTCGGCGAAAGGGCAAACCGAGAAGGTTCGGTTACTTCGGGCACTGTTTGTAAGCTTTCACCACAGCGAAAGTTCTGTTTTGATTGGAATTCTGTTAGGGGATTTAAGGATTGGCTTAAAAGAAGGGCTTCTTGAGGAATCGCTCGCGATTGCGTTTGATCGTCCGGTTTCTGCGATACGCGGAGCTAACATGTTGCTGGGTGACATCGGCCAGACCGCTCTTTTTGCGAAAGAGGATCGGCTGAGCGAGGCGGAAGCCACCTGGTTCACCCCACTCAAGGTGATGCTCGCCAGTCCTGAAGAAACGGCGGAAGACATCGTTGCTCGCCATGGTGGAAAAGGAGTCCCGGTCTGGTTGGAGGATAAGTTCGATGGTATCCGCGCGCAGCTTCACCGTCGTGGCGATGAAGTCGAACTTTACTCCCGTGATCTCAGGGTTATCAGCACTGAGTTTTCGGATTTGATAGAGCCGGCAAGACAGCTGGATCGTGACGTTATTCTCGACGGGGAGATCATCGCTTTCGCAGAAGGCAAAAAGCTAACTTTTTTTGATCTTCAGAAACGACTGGGTCGTCGCGATCGCCGGCTCGATCAGGGGGACCTCTTCTTCGGCGAGGCGGTTCCAGTTCGATTTATCGCGTTCGATCTTCTCGGTATCGATGGGAAGGGATGCCTTGATCTGCCGCTCAGAGAGCGCCGGGCATTACTGGATTCAATTGTCTTTCCCGGCCGGATTAATTGCTGCGAAGTTTTTCAGGCTACGACCGCAGAAGAGATCGATGAAGCTTTCAACGAGGCGAGACGCCGGGATAACGAAGGGCTTATCGCTAAGGATCCCACTAGCACCTACTCACCGGGGAGACGTGGCAAGCAATGGCTTAAGTTGAAGAAAGCGATGCCAACTCTCGACGTCGTTGTTGTTAAAGCTCAGCAGGGACATGGGAAGCGTTCTCATGTCCTGAGCGACTACACTTTCTCAGTCCGAGACGAAGCAAGCGGTGAACTGCGTGTCATCGGTAAGGCTTATTCCGGGCTAACGGACGAAGAGATAGAAGGACTTACTTCTCACTTCAAAGAGCGGACGATCGAGAAGAATCGGAACGTGCACACCGTCGAGCCTGATACGGTTCTGGAAATTGCCTTTGATTCGATCAATCCGAGCAAGCGCCACGATTCGGGTCTGGCGCTGCGTTTTCCGAGGATCAAGGCGATCCGGCGGGATAAGGGTTTGGAAGAAATCGACACGCTTGAGTATGCGCGCAAGCTGGCAGGTGTCAGGTCGGAGTCTTAGTTGATTTCTATGCTCCAGAGTTTTGCCCCGGCCGTGATGAAAAGTGTATTCCCTTTCTCTCCTCCGAATGTGCAGTTTGTGATCATGTCTTCAGGCACAGGAATGAAACTGATCTCCTCTCCTTTGAGTGAGATTACATAAACGCCGGCTTTAAATTCGTTGGCGGATTCCAGAGTGCTTGGAAAGTTGAAACCTGCGGTGGCGTAGACATGACCGTCAGGTCCGATCGCAATGCCATCAGGGCCACGTTCTGCTTTCCAGTCGAAAAGCTTGGTGCGGCTGTCTGTATTGATACTTCCGTCCTCAAGCAAATCGAATCGCCAAAGGATTCGGTTTCCGCCCGCTTCGGGACCGTTGTGGTTGTCTGCGACGATGAGATGTTTGCCGTCGTCTGTGACTGCGATCCCATTGGGGCGTTGCACTTCGTGAGAAATGATTCGAGTCACGGATCCGTCGGTGTCGATGCGGTAGACGCCTTCGATTGGCTTGCCGTCCTGATCGATTTGCTCAACTTCCTGCGCACCGTCGTAGCCTCCGTATCTCGGGTCAGTGAAGTAGATCCGGCCTTTCGAATCGATCACAAGATCGTTCGGGGAGTTGTATCGCCTCCCGTTGTAGCGATCTGTCAGGATAGTGATTCTTCCATCCTTTTCAGTTCGCGTGATACGACGGTTACCACCCTCGCGGTGTCCTTCGCACGCGTGGAGAAGGCCCATCGAATCGAAGGCCAGTCCGTTTGCCCTTCCTGAAGGCTGCCGATATACCTGAACGGTTCCTGAGGGATCGCGACGCATGATTCGGTTGTTCTCGATATCGGTAAAAAAGACGTTCGCATCGCTGCTCCACGCAGGACCCTCTACGAAAGCAACTCTGCCCTCGATTTTGAGTTCTCCGGACCGGGTCTCAAGAGTTAGTGCTAAAGTGAAAAGAAAGAGTGTGAACGTGAATTTCATGGGTTTCCGATGCAGAATAGATGTTCTTCCCCGCGAATGAAAAGCTGATTTCCAAACACAGCGGGAGAGGCGTAAACATTTTCGCCGATATCACTTTGAGCGATGACGTTGAATGTTGGTCCCGGATTAATCACAGAGACGATTCCTTCGTCGGAGGTGAAGTAAGCGAGCCCGTTCGCAGCGATGATCGAAGCACTGTGCCCGCCGGGGAGGCGCTCCCGCCAGTAGCGTTCTCCGGTTTCGGCGACAAAACAACTCGCGACGCCGTTGTCGGCAACGACAAGAAAGTAGTCGCCAATCGCGATCGGACTCGGAACGTAGGAAGCTCCGGCGGTGTCCCGCCAGGCAATGTGAGTCTTTGTGACATTGCCACTTCCGTGAGGACGGATCGCGAGCATGTGCTTTTGCGGAAAGCCGCAGGTCATGAAGAGGAGCTCCAGATCGTCGTTGTAAACGATGGAGGCCACAAACTGTTCGGTCGGGCCGTCAATAACCCAGTGCTGATCGCCGGTGTCGGGATCGTAGCTCGCGACGGAAAGGCTTCCGGAAAGAATCATCTGCGTGCGTCCGTCGATCTCCCGAATGATCGGGGTGCTATAACTTCGGGTTTTGTTAGGGCGTTCTCTCTTCCAGATTTCTTCGCCGGTTTTCTGATCGAGAGCAACGAGGTAGGCATCACCATCGTGGTCGCCATTGATGATCACCTTTCCGTTCCAAAGGACGGGGCAGGAACAGTAGCCGTGTTTGCTGGAAAACGTTCCGGGTCGTGTTTTCCAGAGTTCGTTCCCATCAAAATCATAAGCGGCGATGAACATATGCTCCCCGTCGAGGAAGCTGACGAAGATGCGCTCACCATCTGTGACCGGGGTGCTCGAAGCGCGGCTGTTGAGGCGGTGGATGTCTTCGAGTCCTGACTTCAGAACGGTCCGGCTCCAGAGAATTTCTCCGGTTCTCCGGTCGAGACTGAGAAGGGAGCGGGCAGTTTCTTGCTCCTCGGCGGTGACGAGAAAAATTCGATCCTTCCAGATAACTGGCGAGGCATGACCCACTCCGGGGATTTTTGTTTTCCACGCTGTATCGTTCTCGATGGAAAAGGCGACCGGTAAATTCGGCGCTTGCGTTACGGTCCCATCGCCGCGTGGCCCACGCCAGCCCGGCCAATTTTCGGCGGCGGGTGAAGCAGTCTGACTAAAAAGGATGAGAATAACGAGAAGGGGAAATCGTGTCATCGGGATGGTATTTCTTCTAGATAAGAAATCGGAGCTGCGAAGGGAATCCCAAAATAAACCGCAGGAACGCACTAAGGCAGGTGGCAACTGAGGGTGCTGGTTTCGGAAAGGCCTGAAGGCCTCACTCCAACATGGTTGCCGGGAGTCTAT
>JARGOD010000029.1:0-45667 GCA_029210205.1 Verrucomicrobiales bacterium
CTCGCGAACTGAGCGTGGATCGCTCACTTCTGCGGCCTGCTGTTTTGCGCCGGGATTTTAGTTCGAATTTCCGAACAACTGAAGCACCTTGAGGCGCTTAACTTAGAACGCCGGCATTAAGGGATTATCCTTCCCCGCTCCTCGATTCGTATTTTTATCATGATTCTCTTTCAACGATTGTTTCTCATCGGCCTGCTCGGCTTTATCAGCACTCAGGCCGACGCTCAGAGCTATCCCGGGGAAGATTGGACGGAGAGTCCTTCACCGCTTGCGTCTGAGTTTGCTGAACCTGGAGGGAAAATCTCGATGTATGCAGCGCAGTTCCCGAAGAGCTTTAACTACCAGATTGAGAACAATGTTTTCGCGCGCGAAATTTTCCGGCTCATGTTTGAGCAGTTGCTCAAGACTGATTCAGTTACTCTTGAGAATCGTCCGGGCCTCGCGAATCAGTGGGAGATTTCGGAGGACAAGAAGCAATTCACCTTTCACATCGATCCCGACGCCAAATGGAGTGATGGCAAACCAATCACAGCCGATGATGTCGTCTGGAGTTTTGAGGCAGTGAAAAATCCGAATCATCTCTCCGGTTCTCTTCAGGCCGTGATGAAGCGTCTCAACAAAATTGAAAAACTGGATGAGCGGACGGTGGTGATTCATGCTGATGAAGTTCATTGGAGGAACCTCTTGGCTTGTTCCACGTTCTACGTGTTGCCAATGCATTGGTGGAAAGATCAGGATTTCAACAAGGTGAACTTCGAGTTCCCGGTCGTGTCCGGCCCCTATGCGCTGGGCGAGGTTAAGGAATCGGTTTTCGCCCGCGTGGAGAAGCGGGAGGATTACTGGAAAGCGGATTCAGTCACGATGGAGGGATTGTTCAATTTCGACACGATCGAATACCGTTTCTATGCGCAGCGCGACATTGCTTATGAGGCCTTCAAAAAGGGAGAGTTTGATCTCTTTGCCGTTTACACTTCCAGTCGTTGGATCAAAGAAACGGAGGGCGATCGCTTCGATAAAAACTGGATTGTGAAGCAGTCAGTTTACAATCATCAGCCTGTCGGCTTCCAGGGGTACGCGATGAACATGCGCCGGGCGCCGTATGACGACAGGCGAGTCCGCCGCGCTCTCGCTCACCTTGTCGACCGCGAGCGCATGAACCGGACTCTGATGTTCAACCAATACCCGCTCTCATCTTCTTACTGGCCCGATCTCTGGGATGAAAAACACCCAAATCCCAATGAATTCATCGGCTTCGATCTTGAGAAGGCGAGAACCCTCCTCAAAGAGGCCGGCTGGGAAGTGAACGGCTCAACCGGTAAGCTGGAGAAAGATGGGAAACCGTTCGTGATTAACTTTCTCTCACGGGACCCGAGCTGGGTGAAATTTCTCCTCATCTTTGAAGAAGCACTCAACGACGTCGGCATCGAACTTAAAATTGATCAAAAAGATTGGGCCGCCTGGGCGCGTGACATGGAGGAGTTTAACTTCGACATGACGATTGCTCCCTGGAGCGCGATTCCTTTCAAAGACGCTGAACCGATGTGGCACTCCGACTCGGCTGATTTGAAATCGAGCAATAACATCACGGGATTCAAAAACGACAAAGTCGATGAGTTGGTTGCCTCAACCCGCGATTTGTTTGAGGTGGAAGCGCGCCACGAAGTGATTCGGGAGATAGATCAGATTATTTACGAGGAGACGCCCTACATTCTCCTCTGGCACATGAACTACGTGCGACTCCTCTACTGGAATAAATTCGGCATGCCTGACCACGTCCTCGGTAAATACACAGAGGAATGGGCATCGGTCGATTACTGGTGGAACGACGAGTTCATGGCCGAAGACCTTGAGGTGGCTAAAGAAAATGGCGACGCGCTTCCCCCTCCGCCCCGTGAAGTGAACTTTGACAATGTCTTCGTCCCTGGAGTGGCGGAGTCGATGCTGCCTGCTCCGATTCAGTAGTCGAGCCTGCTTCGCTCTCACTGCATGGACCGCCTCAGCTATTTTATCCGCCGGATCCTTCTCGTGATCCCGACTTTTCTCGGGATCACATTTCTCGTTTTCGGGCTGACGCAGTTCGTTCCCGGCGGACCGGTCGAGCAACAGATTGCGAGCATGCGAGGCATGGGCGGCGGTGAAGCTGGTGGTGGCGGAGTCGGCGGAAATGTCTCAATTTCAGAGGATCAGCGGAAAGCAATCGAGAGAGAATTCGGTTTCGATAAGCCTTTCCTCCAACGCTATTGGAAGTGGCTCGTGACGGACTCGATGGGAATGGAGGCAAGGTCCTACAAATACAACAACAAGACGGTCTGGCAGTTGATCAAAGAACGTTTCCCGATTTCACTCACCTTCGGAATCACCGGTTTCGTCCTCACCTACCTGATCTGTATTCCTCTCGGTATTGGAAAGGCTTTGAAAAACGGGGCCACCTTCGATGTCGTCTCATCGGTCGTCGTGCTCGTTCTCTATGCGATTCCCGCCTTTGCCTTCGGCATGATCCTGAAGACTCTCTTCAGCGGCACGTCGGATCACTTTTTCGATATTTTCCCGATTGGCGGATTTCGATCCGAAAATTGGGAGAAACTGAGCGCCTGGGGAAAAGTCAAAGATCAGACCCATCACATGTTTCTGCCGGTGCTGTGTTATGTGATCGGCAACTTCGCGGTTCTAACGATTCTCATGAAGAACTCACTTCTCGATCAGGTTTCGCAGGATTATGTGCGGACGGTGCTCGCGAAGGGAGGGACGATGCGGCGAGCGATCTGGGGGCACGCCTTGCGAAATGCACTCATTCCCATCGTCACGGGAATCGGTGGAATTCTTACGATCATGTTTGCGGGTTCGGTCCTCATTGAGCGCGTTTTTTCAATCAACGGGATCGGGTTGCTCACTCTCGATGCGATCGTAGGGCGTGATTACATGGTCTTCATGGGGGCGCTGGCATTGACCGCGATTCTAGGCTTGTTAGGGCGAGTCCTCTCGGACTTCTGTTATGTGCTCGTCGATCCTCGAATTAACTTCGGAAAAGATACCTGATGTTTCGCCGTCTCATTCAGATTCTTGACCCTAACACCCGTCGACGTCTGCGTCGTTTCGGTGATATCAAGCGTGCGAAGTGGTCGCTCTTTATCCTCCTCGTGATTTTTATCGTGAGCCTCTTCGCGAACTTCATCGCGAATGAAAAGCCTCTCATCGTCAAGGCGAACGGGAGTCTTTATTTTCCGGTCGTGAAGTTTTATCCGGAAAGTGAGTTCACGGGTTCGAACGTCAAAACCCGTCCGAGATACAAGGACCTCGAAAAGTTGCCTCTCTTCGAAGGAAACGAGAAGAACTGGATGCTCTGGCCTCTCATTCCCTATGGACCGGAAGAGTCGCTTGATACCGATCAAATCGAGATCGATACGACGCTAACGCTGACTTTTGAGCCCGCCGAGCAGCTCGCGACGGTTGAGGTCGACGGGAACGGATTGATCCAGCGGAGCAGGGGAGCGGCAGGGTTTTACGGAAAGCAGTCCGACACTGAGTTGCGAAGGCAGCCGCTCAAAACGGACGGTGTCGTTGTTCCCGCTGAAATCGTCGAAGCTGTCGCGAAACAGTTTAACAATGAAGCCACGACCGCGATTACCGCGAGGAACAACGAGGGGATATCTTTCAGTCTCCGTGACTACTCTCCGCGGAGTCGGGCACCGAAACTGGTGCGTCTCTCGATGGAGCGTCGGGCCGGTTCCGGGGCGGTAGAGAAATCCGTGTTGGATCAAGGGCTCAACTGGATCGGGGATCCTCCAGCACAATGGAGTAAACTTGGCGAAACTGAGCAGGCGACCGTGCTTTCCCGGGCGGAGGAAGCGATGATCGTTCCGCAAGAGTCGGTCTCGGTTTCAGGGCCGGCAGGAAAAATTCGTGTCAGTTTTGATCGCGAGACGGTCGAATTTCCCTTCCGACCGGTGAAAACTCACTTGATGGGACTGGACAACAGCGGCCGTGATGTCGGTGTACGCATCTTCTACGCGACGAGGACCGCGCTGATTTTCGGGGTTCTCCTCGTGATTTTCACTTTTGCGATCGGAGTTTTTCTCGGCGCGGTTCAGGGCTATTTCGGCGGCAAAACCGACATGTTCGGGCAGCGCTTGACGGAGATCTGGGAGTCGATGCCATTTCTTCTCATCATGATCCTGCTCAGCTCGATTTATGGACGGAGCTTCCTTCTTCTCGGGCTCGTCTACGGGGTCTTCAACTGGATCGGAATCTCCTACTACATCCGCGCCGAATTTCTCCGTCTGCGGAAGCTCCCTTTCGTCGAGGCGGCCCGGGTCATGGGAATCGGGCGGTGGAAGATTATGTTCCGCCACATATTTCCGAACGCACTGGTGCCGGTGATCACCTTTTTCCCATTCGCGCTTGTCGGAGCGATATTCATGCTCACGGCGCTCGACTATCTCGGGTTTGGTTTGCCTCCGGGAACTCCGAGTTGGGGAAACCTTCTCGATCAGGGACAGGTTCAGCCCTACGCTTGGTGGCTTATTCTTTATCCGTCAGTGGCCCTTTTCATTGTGAGCCTTCTCGGCATCTTCATCGGAGAAGGGGTGCGCGCCGCCTTTGATCCAAGGACTAATTCCAAGCTTGAGTAACCGAATGTCTGAACCTCTTCTCAGTGTCCAGAATTTGACGGTTTCCTTCGACGTGGAGGGGCGCACGATCACGGCGGTAGATGATGTCTCCTACGATATATTCCCGGGCGAGATTGTCGGGCTCGTCGGAGAGTCCGGCAGCGGCAAGACGGTTGGGGCGATGTCGACGATTCGCCTTGTCCCGAGCCCTCCGGGGCGAGTTGATCAAGGAGAGATTCTTTACAAGGGAGAGAGCATTCTTTCCATGCCGATCGAGAAACTCCGGAAGCTACGGGGGAAAGAGATCAGTGTGATTTTTCAAGAGCCGATGACGGCCTTGTCGCCGCTCCATTCAGTCGGGCGGCAACTTGCCGAGACGGTGCGGATCCACGATCCGTCGATTTCGAAAGAAGATGCCTGGTCAAAGGGCGTTGAGTGGCTCGATAAAGTCGGAATTCCCGACCCCGAAGAGCGGGCGAAGGCTTATCCATTTCAGTTTTCGGGAGGGATGAGGCAGCGCGTCATGATTGCGATGGCATTGATTCTGAAGCCAAAGCTGATCATTGCGGACGAGCCGACGACAGCTCTCGACGTGACCTTGCAGGCGCAGATTTTTGACCTCATTCTCGAGATGAAGTCGGAGGACACGTCGATCCTGTTCATCACTCACGACATGGGGGTGATTTGGGAATTGGCGGACCGCGTCCTCGTCATGAACGATGGCAAAGTCGTCGGGCGTGGGCCGGTCGAAGAGCTTTTTGCGAATCCGAAAGAGGCCTACACACAGGAGTTGCTCGCTGCGGTTCCGAGGCTCACAGATGAGCCGATTGCCCATCCTGTTTTTGAGGAGGATACGGAACCGCTAATCACGGTTAAATCCCTGAGAACCTGGTTCCCGGTAAAGCGGGGAGTTTTTGCCCGGACCGTGGACTGGGTCAAGGCGGTCGATGATGTTTCTCTGGATATCATGCCGGGAGAATGCCTCGGGCTTGTGGGTGAATCAGGGAGTGGCAAAACCACATTGGGTAGGTCTATTCTCGGACTCGACGAATCACGGGAAGGGGAGATCTTTTATGGAGACACCGATGTTAGGGGGCTTGGATATCATGCGATGCGCTCGATGAGAAAAGATCTTCAGATGATCTTTCAGGATCCCTTTTCCTCTCTCAATCCGCGGCTCACAGTGCTGGAAATTTTGACCGAAGGTTTGATCGAACACGGAATTTTGAATGGTGATCGGCGTGAGGTCGCTGCGCACTGGCTCACCGAGGTTGGATTAGAGGAAGATGTCATGAATCGCTACCCGCATGAGTTCTCCGGTGGACAGCGCCAGCGAATCTGCGTTGCCCGTGCCGTTGCGGTAGAGCCGAAATTTGTCGTTTGCGACGAAGCGGTCTCGGCTCTCGATGTCACTATTCAGGCACAAGTCATCGATCTTCTCATGGAGCTTCGGGATAAACTCGGACTTTCCTATCTCTTTATTTCTCACGACCTTAGCGTCGTGAAACGCATCTGCGACCGCACTGTGGTGATGCGCCATGGAAAAGTGGTCGAATCGGGGCCGACGATCGATCTTGTGGAGAATCCTCAATCGGAATATACGAAGCGCCTCATCGCTGCCGTTCCGATTCCGGGCAACGCGGAAAAACGCGCTCGAAATTACCGATAAACTCTGGTATAACTCTCCCTTCAAGGTTACCAAAGATGTCCAAACTATCAGGTATAATGACATTCAATTCGTTTCTGGAGTCAGTGAAAAACGATACTGCGCCACCGGCAGATCTCGCTCCTGAGCTGAAGTCACTTTGGTTTACAAAAGCCGGGCAGTGGGAGGAAGCTCACGATATCGCACAGGATATTCCCTCGAAGATGGGATCTTGGATCCATGGGCTGCTTCATGCTATCGAAGGTGATTTTGGCAACGCCGGATATTGGTTTTCCCGGGCAGGGGAGCCTCCTATTTCTGAGGATGGAATCGAAGCGGAGTGGGAGCGGATTGTCCGATCTCAACTTCAGGGTTAATTTTTATAAGTTTTAAACGATCAATTCGTTAAAAGGGCGAGCATGCGGCTACCTGAATTACCGGGACACACCTACGAAGACCTTCTTGGCGAAGATCCTTTTGGGTGGAGTTTTGTAACCACCTATGGCGACTCTGAGCGAAGAGTCGTCAAGGTGCTGAAATCGCAGGCGACTAATGACTCCTTGCTTCATCAGTATTTCGCAACTCTTTCGAAGGCTGATGATCTGATCGAGGGGGCCGCTACGGTCTACGACTATACCCTTGGCGATGAGGACTCTCCTGCAGCTTACTCTATGCCTTTCTATGGTTGGAGAGGCAAAGAGAATAAGAAATGGCAGCTGACTTCGCTTAAGCGACTCATGCATTTGCTCCCCACTGAGCAAGCCGAAGAGATTATCCGTAAACTGGCCGTTTGTGTCGCGGAAGTTCACGAGGCAGATCTCTTCCATGGCGGGCTGAAGGTCGGGGACATTTTTCTGACTGGCGACGAGGACGGGAACCAGCAGGTGAAAATTGCCGATTTCGGTCAGATTTTCATGGGCGGGCTCCAGTATCTTGAGGCAGGCGAGCTGCTGTTTTATGTGAGCCCTGAGCAACTCGAAAACGGGGACTTTTCCAATGATCTCGGGAAACGCTGGGACATCTACTCTTTCGGCGTGGTCGCTTTCCAACTTTTGACGGGACACTTGCCTCGACTTGATCAGCTTCGGCAGCAATGCCTTGAGCATCCGGGGTTGCTTGATGAGACGCCTGCAATCGCCTATGGCGGGCTGACTTCTACTTCGGAGCACTTTTTGCAGGCGCTGGAAGTTGAGAAGCCGGTTGAATGGCCCGACTCGCCCTCAGATGATAAGGAAAAGGCAGTCCGTGAAGTGATCGAGCATTGCCTCGAATTCGATCATCGAAACCGTCCGGAATCCATGAAAGTGGTCGCGGAGTCTCTCGCTGAAGCGCTGAAGAAATTGCCCTTGCCCAGTCCGAGGACTGAACCGATCAAAGTGGTCAAATCGACTGCCTCGGCTCAATGCACAGATTCAAGAGTAATGCCCCCTTCAGATGGAGTGGACGTTGATTCGTTTGACGAGGAAGCGGAGTTTCAGGACACAGCGGAACACTCCGAAGAATCAACGGTGACCGATTCCGGGGAGTTCGATGAGGACGATGCTTCGGGTGAAATTCAGGTCCTTGACAAGTCCGCAGAGAAGAGCTCGATAGGCACGGCTGACGAAGAAACTGAGGATCATGGTAAGGTTTGGCGGTACTCTCCTAAAGCGCGAGTAGACAGATACTTCGCTGATCATCCCCATCTGAAGTGGAAAATTGGGACGATTGCTTCCCTCACAGCGTTGTTCACTCTTTTACTCTTTGCTGCGGGCACGATGTGGAAAGCTGATCGGACGAAGCGTGATCTCACGATTGAGGCGGCGCAGTTGCAGGCCAGTGTTGAGAAGCAAGCGGACGCTTACCGACGTGTCCTCACTGAAACTCAGCAGAATGAGGAGCAGCTCGAATCGGAATTGAATGAAGTCGAAGGTTCGAGAAGTCGCCTCATGGGGGAAGCAAAGCTGGCCCGGCAAATTCTGCGTCAGACGCAGGATAACGGAGATGAATTTTTCCAGCTAGTTCTCGATAACCGCGACACTGATGTGCCTGGATTCCGTGAAAAGCGGGCCGCCGCCATGGCAGATGCTCGCGGTCACTATGAGCGACTCATCGAAGTCTACGGTGATGCTCCCGATTTTATTGTCTCCACCGCAAATGCTCTTTTTTACCTTGGACGGATTTATCGGGAAACCGGAGAATTCGGGAAGTCACTGGCAGCTTTCGGTGAGGCCGAGCGGCGCTACGTGGCTCTGCTGGATGATGCTGATGATCCGGAAGTCGAATTTGTGAGGAATCTTGCGATCGCTAAAAATGCTCTGGGAGGTCTTGCTTTTGGAAACGCTGAGTTCCCTACGGCGCGACACTACTACACTGAGTCTTCCCGCTATTGGGCCGAGGTTAGGGCGATTTCTTCCGGGGATGCTCTCGATGCAGCGATCAGTATTCACGAGAATTCACTTCTCATTGTTGAATGTGAATTTGCCATTAATCGTCTTGAAGCGGCTCTTGATGGTGCCCGGTCGATTGGTAATCAGCTGCTGTCGCTTCAGGAGCAGAACGAAGATAATCACCGGTTAGTCGGGGCCCTCGGGAAATCGTTCTCTCTCGCTGGTCGAATCCTTGAGGCGACTGGAGATGGTGAACTCGCAAAAGAAGCTTTTGAACAGGCTGGCAATCTTTATGCGAAGGCGGTGAAGTTGAATGCTGCGATCGATGCCTACCAGCTGGGACTTGGGAACAGCTTGGCCAGGGTCGGACTATTGGAGAATGACATCGAAAAGCTGGAGAGCGCCGTGGAAGTCCTTGGGGTGGTCATTTCTTCGAACCCCTATGAGCCCTCTTTTCAGAAGACGCTTGCGGATGTCTATGGGGTTCTTGCCCGCAACCAACGGGATGGTGGTCGTGCTGAAAACGCAATTCAGTTAGAGAAGGAGGCGATTGACATTCTTCAGCCAATTATCCGTTCAAATCCAAGCTCGGTCCCGGCTGATGTGTTGTATTCATACTCCCAGCGTTTGGCCCATCTCGCAGAGCTTCTGGGAGACTCCGGAGATTTTGATGATTCCCGGGTTCCTCTGCAAGAGGCCATTGTCGTTCTTGAGAAGCTTTCACGCTCTGATCGGGCACTAGCCCAATATAATCGGGCACTAGCTCGTGCACGAGGCCTCGCCGGTTTTGCCTGCCTGAAATCCGGGGATAAATCTGAAGCAAAAGAGCATCTTGAGTTGGCGAAAGCTGAGTGGGAAAATTACATGGAGTCGAACCCTGAAGATTCAGATGCTGTGCAGGCGGTAAGATGGGCTTCTGATCAACTGCGTGGTCTGCAGTAAGGTTCGAGGAGAATTTTCTCCGGCGTATTGACATATCTCTCGTAGCAGGTTCCTTGCGCGCATGCTTGAACTTATTGAACTGGACGACTTAAAGGACATCGCAAAGCGTGCCGGAGAAGAGATCCTGTCAGTTTATGGCTCGGAGTTTTCCGTCGATGTAAAAGAGGATAAATCTCCGCTTACTGAGGCAGACCGGCGTTCGAATGCGGTTATCGTCGAGGCTTTGAAATCACTCTACCCTGACATCCCGATTATTTCAGAAGAGAATCCAGCCGAGGACTACCTGATTCGGAAAGATTGGGAATATTTTTGGCTGATTGATCCCCTTGACGGCACCAAAGAATTTATCAAGCGCAACGGCGAGTTCACTGTGAATATCGCATTGATTCATCGTGATACTCCTGTCATAGGGGTCGTCTACCAACCCGTCGGACAAAACCTCTATTGGTCAAAGAAAGGGGAGAGTGCCTGGAAGTCCGTGTCCGACGGAATCCCGGTGAAACTTGAAGGCGGCGAGCACTATTCAGGAAAAGATGAGATCCAAGTCGTGGCGAGTCGCTCTCATCTCACCGATGAAGTGAAACAATTTGTTGAAGACCTTAAAGCGGATGGCAAGACAGTAAACTTCCTGTCAGCCGGGAGCTCATTGAAGATATGTCTCGTCGCAGAAGGAAAGGCTGATGTCTATCCCCGTCTCGGTCCAACGATGGAATGGGATACAGGTGCTGCTCATGCCATCGTCATCGAGGCTGGTCGACGTGTTGTTCGGCATGATTCTGGCCAACCCCTTCGATACAATAAGGAGAACCTTTTAAATCCACACTTTATCGTTGAATGAAAAAAGCGCTCCGGTCGGGAGCGCTTTTAATCCATCGAATGAATTTGGTGGAAGGTTAATTTCTCATTCCCTGAGAGGTTTACCAAGTGGTGATGTTGTCTTTGTCATCTTCCTCGGACTTTCCTAAGCTCCAGATAAGAATCGACTCGGGCAGAAACTTCGAGTCACCGGATTCATCCCAATCGGGTCTTTCGACCCGGTTGTTATAATCAAGATCGAGACGCACTTGATAGTGTCTCCCGAACGGATCCCACAGTGTTCCTCCTCCGTTGTCATCGAGAACAACGCCTTTGATATACTCAGTCGAACTTTTTTGCCGTGCTTGCTTCCCTGAATAGTAGGCGACTTTTCTCGGGTTCAAGCCTCCTTCTTCTGCCTCAGAGTCTGATCCGAGGAGGACATCCATGAGCTCCTCATCAGTCTGCAATTCAGGTTGTGCGGTTTCGCTCGTTCTTTGCTGAGTGTCTACAGGATATTTTCGGTACTCAGTGAAATAGGATGAGATCGCATTCTTTACGTTATAAGCGGTGTTTTGGGCGTTGACGACCTCGGCACGTTTCAATGCTCCGGTTACGGCTGGAAACATCAGGCCTGCAAGGATTCCAATGATGGCGATGACGACCAGCAGTTCAAGAAGAGTAAAACCTTTGGACCGCACGGGGATTTGTTTTGCTAATGAATTTCTCATGATTCGGGCCATGTTTAATGGGTTGTGCAGCGAGAGGCGAGAAAAAACGCCTCATAAGCTGCCTTGGGCAATTTCGAATACTATGTAAACACATTGCGAGCTTGTCAGTCCAGCCTTTTCGTGAGAAACACAAAGCCTTGAAGCAGAAATTCATTCCTTTGCTCCGCGATTATCTCGGAGGTGAGAATTATCGACCGCAGAACAAGTCGGAATTGGCCCGTGCCCTTCAGGTGGCATCGAAAGACCGTGCGGAATTTCGTAATGCGATTGTTTCTCTGGAGCGGAATGGAGAGATCATTCGCGGCCGCAAAGGGCGCTTCGAATTGCCCGGTCGTTCGGGCCGCCACGAGACCGCGATAGGTCGGATCGAACGATCACCGGATCGAAAACGTCGTCTTGTTCATTTTGTTCCGGATGATCCGAGCTCTCATCAGGCCTTTCAGGGGATGCAGTGGCCAAAAGCGTTTGTTCCATCTCATTCTGCCGGGACCGCCTTGCATGATGATTTGGTGGAAGTCGAATTGTTCAGGCGCGAGCCACCCCGATGGCACGAGCATGCAAATCGGAACCGTCAGGGCAAAAAATTCGAAGGTGATTCGTGGCAGGCAAAGGTGATCCGCATCGTGAAGCGTAGCGAGCAGGGCATTGTCGGGACTTTTCATGGAAAAGGATCGCGCGCCAGCCTCTCGCCGGATGACCGGCGCATGCCTCCTTCCTTCCAACTCATTAGCGTTTTGCCCGAGGCCAATCCGGGCGACATCGTTGTCGCAAGATTTCACGACTGGACTGATCCGGGTCTCATGCCGATGGCAGAGATGGTCAAAGTTCTTGGCCGCGAGGATGCACCGGGGGTAGACATTTTGAAGGTAGTCCATCGTTATGGCTTACCAGTTGAATTCCCACCTTCCGTTATCGCCGAGGCGGAAATGATTGATGAAGTGGTCAGCCCTGCGGAAATTGAGCGTCGTGAAGATTGGCGGGAGCGCGAAGTCTTCACGATCGATCCCGAAGATGCGAAGGACTTTGACGATGCGATTTCCGTCACGGAAAACGAAGACGGAACCTTCGAACTGGCAGTGCACATTGCCGATGTATCACACTATGTGAAGTCGGGGTCTGAGTTAGACAAGGAAGCAAGGAAACGCGGCAACAGCGTCTACCTTGCAGACCGTGTTATCCCGATGCTGCCAGAGAAGCTCTCAAACGGGATCTGCAGTCTCAAGCCGGATGTCGAGCGACTGACCCATGCGGCGATCATGACATTTGATGCAGCGGGCAAAATGACGGCTTCACGTTTTGCATCGTGTATTATTCGGAGTCACTGTCGTTACAGCTACGAAGAAGCTTTTGCGGTCATGATGTTGACGGACGAGGTGATCGCTAAACTGGAATCCGAGAAAGACCAGAGCCTGGGTCGCCATTTAAAACGCGCCTGGAAACTGGCCTCCATGATTCGCGAGCAGAGGTTTCAAAACGGCGCCCTTGATCTCGATTTTCCTGAAGTCCGTGTCGTCCTCGATGATCGGGGGAGAGCGGTCGGGGTGAAAAAAAGCATTTATGATGAGAGCCATCAGCTCATCGAGGAGTTCATGCTTTCAGCCAATGAGGCAGTAGCCCGCGAAACAAAGAATGAGCCTGCGCCGTCAATCTATCGAATTCATGAAGATCCTGACATCGCGAAGTTGGAAGAATTTGCGGAGCTTGCACGAAGTTTTGGTCATCGGGCCGGGGATGTCACGCATCGCCCGGAACTGCAGAAGCTACTAGCCGCAGTGAAAGGAAAGCTTGAAGAGCACAGTGTGAAGCTGGCCCTCCTGAAGAGCCTTCGGCGCGCCGCTTACTCGACTGATCCGCTCGGCCACTATGGGCTCTCAAAAGTGAACTATACCCACTTTACAAGTCCGATCCGTCGTTATGCCGATCTTGTCGTGCACCGGGTTCTCAGGAAGATCCTTTCACGCCGACACGAAGAGACGGCGCCGGAAATTCCTGACAAAACCCCCATCATTCAGGAAATGAGTGATATTGCTGAGCATATTTCAAAAACTGAGAGAGTCGCCGCTGATGCCGAGAAAGAGACTCAGCAGTTGAAGTTGATCGAATACCTTGAGCGAGTATGTGCCGAAGACCCCGACGTGAGCTTCGATGCCACCGTGACTGACGTGAGAGCGATTGGAGCATTTGTCGAACTCAACGAATTACTCGTTAAAGGTTTGCTTCGCAGAGAAGACCTTCCATCGCGAGAGGAATACTTTTTTGATCGCCCCCGAAAACAGTTCAAAAGCCGCCGCAATGGACCGACTCTGACGGTGGGTCAGCGCGTTGATGTTCGCTTACATCGCGTCGATAGAATTCGAGGCTTCATCGATTTTGTACTGAGCTGATCAATTTGTAGCCTTAAATTACCTTGCTTGGTCTGCCGCTCAAGAGAGATGACACTCACAGATTCCTTGAATGCGTCATCGACTTGGGCAAGGGGTTCGGTCAGCTTTCCTGCATGGAAGATAAGACCCTCCCGGCAGCGACTCGCCGGAATTTTGTGAAGACAGCGGCGGCGTCCGCGTTTGGATTTCAGTTCGTTCCCTCACACGTCTGGGGTGCAAATGAACGACTCAATTTTGGCGCAATTGGATCAGGAGGAAAAGGTCAGGCTGATATCAATGGGTCGGTGAATGCAGGCATGCAATGCGCTGCCCTCGTTGATATTGTCGACGTAGAAAAATACAGCCAGTCAGAGGCCGACGGAAGCACGAAGTCCAGGCTCAAGTCGATCACCGAAGCCCGTGAGAAATTTCCCGATGCGAAATTCTACACCGATTATCGTGAGATGATTGCTGACATGGGTGACAAGATCGATGCGGTCACGATTTCAACACCGGATCATCATCACTTCCATGCCTCCCTCCAGGCGATGCGTGCCGGAAAGCACGTCTATTGTCAAAAGCCGCTCACCCATTCGATTTGGGAGGCAAGGGTTCTCACTGAGGTAGCCCGCGAAACTGGAGTGAAAACCCAAATGGGGAATCAGGCGCACGCAAACAGCCACATGCGTCGGGTTATCGAACTGGTCAGGGCTGGAGCTCTTGGTGAAATCAAAGAAGTTCACGCCTGGACGAACCGACCGATCTGGCCCCAGGGTTTTTCAAAGCTACCGGAAAAGGCGGAGGTGCCTCTCGGACTCGACTGGGAGCAGTGGGTCGGACCTGCTGAGTGGGTTGATTTCAGTCCGCGGATCGCTCCTTTCGCCTGGCGTGGGTGGTGGAATTTCGGGACCGGGGCTCTTGGTGACATGGCTTGCCACATCATGGACATGCCCTACTGGGCGCTTGAGTTAGGATCACCGACTTCACTGCAGGCGACTGAGGAAGGCGGATCAGACCTTTCTGCTCCGATCAATTCGACGATTGAATACGACTTTGCCGACAAGGGTATCAAAATGCACTGGTATGATGGCCAAATTGGAGCCTCTTTTGATGAAGAGAACTGGCGTCTCATTCCCGGTGAGTTCAATCGTCCCTCCGAAGAGATTCTTGAGGGAGCAAACTATAAGGTCTACGGAAGCGTTCTCGTAGGAGAGCATGGTAAGCTCTTCTTTGATCGGAAAAATGATAATTGGATGTTAAAGCCGAGCCGTCTTCTGGATGGTTTTGAGTTCCCTGAGCCTTCGATCCCACGTGCCACTGGTGATAACAATTACAACGAGTGGCTCGATGCGATTGAAGGAAGAGTGGAGCGCGGAGAGTCCGACTTTGATTACGCAGGGCCATTCTCCGAAACGGTGCTGCTGGGCTGTCTCGCCCAGCGCACTCCGGGTGAGAAGCTTGAATGGGATTCAGAGAACATGAAGGTTAAAG
Organism: Verrucomicrobiales bacterium; assembly: GCA_029210205.1. GTDB lineage: Bacteria > Verrucomicrobiota > Verrucomicrobiia > Verrucomicrobiales > DEV007 > Arctic95D-9. The sequence goes on from JARGOD010000029.1 coordinate 14,944, forward strand.
GCCACCCCGAACTCGATAAAGTGATCCGTCGCGACTATCGCGAGGGCTGGGAAGTCGAGGTCTGAACAATTCCCTGCGATTTTACGAGAAACGCCTGACATTCAACGGGGTTTTGATTCATTATCCCATTGAATGCCTGCTTTTTTCTACACCGCGATCGATGCCTCCGGAAAACAGGTTTCCGGAAGTGTCATCGTAAGAAATAAATCCGAGGCTTATCGGGAACTCGAAGCCAAAACGCTGATTCCGGTTAGTTTGGGCCTCGAGGAGGAGCTTCGTGGGAAAGGGAGCAGTAAAGCGGTCGCTTCCAGTGCGGGACCTCGAAAGCTGAAGCGTGCTGAACTGATTCTATTCACGGAGGAGCTTGCGGACCTGCTCGATGCAGGGATGCAGCTGGAGCGTGCCTTGAAAATTCTGAATGAGCGATCCACGTCGGCATCGATTAAATCTGTCGCCGGGGTCTTGAGAGATGAGATTCGTGAAGGAACGAGATTTTCAAAAGCTTTGGGTCGCGCCTCTTCTACTTTTGACGAACTGTATTGCAGCCTTGTTGCTGCCGGTGAAGCGAGTGGCTCACTTCCGGAAATTCTCCGACGATTGGTTATCAATCTAAAGCAGCTATCGAACCTGCAACGGCGGACTGTCAGTGCGATGATTTATCCGCTGACGGTGTTGCTCGCTTGCGTCGTTCTCATTTTCGTCGTGAGCACTGTTCTGATGCCCTCGCTCACCAAAATGATGCAGAAAACAGGCCAGGACCTTCCGTTTGTGACTGATCTCCTTATTCGCTTCACTGATTTTATGGCCGCGTGGTGGTGGCTTCTTCTTGCGATTATGACAGGAGGCATTGTCGGATTCCGACTATTCATTGTTTCGAGAATTGGTCGACCCTGGTGGGATGAATATAAGATGAGGCTGCCTGCCTTTGGCCCTGTTATCTTCGGCCGGTTTTACGCTCAGTTCTGCCACACGATGTCGAATCTAATTAACAATGGAGTGCCGCTGCTGAATAGTCTCAAGCTCATCACGCGCGGGACCCAGAATTACTTTGTAAGAAACCATCTTGAGACGGTGGTGTTGGATGTCGGCGAAGGTAGTAGCCTTGCAAGAGCCATGTCAAAAACCGAAGCATTTCCCGAAGGGTTGATTGATCGCATCGCGATCGGCGAACAGACCGGCGAGCTTGGAAAAGCTTTTTCAAAGGCCGCCACGAAATACGATGATGATCTCGACATCAGGATCTCGCGATTGACGAGCATCGTGCCAAACGTCATGCTTTGCCTGGTTGCGATCGTCGTCGGCGTTGTTGCCTATTCGGTTATCACCACTATTTTTGGATCCATGTCAGGCATCAGGGCCAGATGATCCTACTATCTAACTATTGAAACCCATGAAGATTTCATTCCGTCAAAACCGTCGTCCTTCCGGCTTCACTCTTGTCGAACTAGTCATCGTCATTACGATAATTTCGGTCCTCGCAGGATCCGGTATTTATCTGGTGATCGGATTTGTCGACGATGCGAAATACGGACGGGTAGACTCTGACCTGAAAGCTCTCGACCTTGCGGTAAAGGCCTACGAGCGAAACAATTATTTTAAGCCTCCCACTCAAGAACAGGGATTGATGGCTCTCGTCGAACGCCCCACGGGTGAGCCACAGCCCGAGCGTTGGCGTGCCTACCTTGAGGAGCCGATGCTCGACCCATGGGGTAATGAGTATCAATATCGTTTTCCCGGACAGAAGAGTGACAAAAAGTATGACTTATTTTCCCTTGGTGATGACGGGGTGGAAAGCGACGATGATGTCGGGAACTGGAAGTAGGAGCTCAGCCGCTTCAGGCTTCACGCTTGTTGAGGTTGTTATCGCGCTGACCGTTGTCGCAATACTCGCCGGTATGGCAGTGCCGGCGATTGATAGTGTCCAGAAGGAGCGCATCGCGCGCGAGCCTGTTAATGCACTGGCACTCCTGGCGCGGGAAGTTCGTCTTCGGGCGATGAAAGAACATCGGCCTTATCAAATCGTTTTTGTTCGTGAAGGATTTCGGGCTTCCCGATTTTTTCAGCCATATGGTGGAGTTGAGGAATTTGAAGAGCTGCAACTCGAGTTGCAGCAACTTGAGCAGAAGCAGTCCATTATTGATGCCTCAGCGGCGCGGGGGATATCGATGGAAAATGTGGAGAAGGATCTCCGTCGTGAAAAAGTTGAGGCGGGACTTCGTTATAGTGCTGCCTACGATCTGAATCCATCAATCCTCTGCAGCCTGAGGATATGGAACGAACCGGACTGGATCTCGCTCACTGGTGGTGAGTTTCGTCGCTGGATCTTTCAGCCATCTGGAATGTGCGAACCGATGAGTGTTCGCATGGAGAATGAAGGATCGTTCTTCGAGGTAACCTTTCACCCGCTCACAGCAGATATTCAATCAGAGAGGGCCTGGGTGGAATGAGCACTCTATCTTCGAACAGAGGGTTTGCCCTGCTCGATGTTGTTCTTGCTGTCGCAATTTTTGCGATCTCGGTCACGGGGCTGATCGGCGTGCTTCAGCGAATGAATGAAACCTCGTCCGCGTTCGCAAAGGATCGCCTCATGCAAAGTCGGTTGGAGTCATTGCTTTCAGAAACGAAGCGCCTTGAACCTTCCGCGATGACTACGGAGGTGTATGATTCAACTTTTGATCTCACCTTTCGGACCTATGCGCAACCCTTCGAGGTGGACAATGGAGACGGCGCGGAATTGACCGATATTTATGAACTCACCGCTGAAGTAGAGTTCGTCGATGATGGCGGCCCACAGCTGGAGCGTGTCAGCATTCTTGTCCACAAGCCTTCAAGATGAAAATGGAGAGTCATCGGAATTGCCGGGGATTTTCTCTTTTCGAGATCGTGATCGCGATGGTGATTCTCGGGTTGATCACGACATCGATTTTTTCCATCGTCTGGCAGGCTGGCGATACGGCTGCTGAAATTCGAATGCTGGATCGTCGGGGTGAGGAAGTGGGGCGTTTCGTTGTTCTCCTTCGCGAGACAATTGAAGGGCTCCCCCCGGATGCTTCTTTTGTTATCTCTCCGGCTGGTGACTCAGATAGTGGTTACCATGAATTGCAGATGGAGAATACTCCAACTGCGTTTGTCTTTGGCGAAATGATAGGGAGTTCTGAAGAATCGTTCATCGCGTTGCGACCCGGTGAAATTCTTTCAGACGGCAGTCAGGGTTTTGATCTCTCCCTTAGTCGGAGTGATTTTGTCCCTGAGGACAGTGACGGTTCCGGGATGGCTTTTCGAGTTGGAAGCGGTGAACTGCTCGACGAAGATGAGAACGGTCGCTACTGGCTGCCTCTGTTGAGGGGAGTTAGCTCTGCCTCGTGGCGTTTCTGGGATGATGATTCCAGTGAATGGTTGGAAGAGTGGACTGACGATGAAAAGCTTCCGTCGTTAATGGAGTTTTCGATTCTTGATCGAGGTAGCTCGATTCCGATTCGATTGGTTTACGAAGTCCCCGATCGCCTTGTTGACCCTGACTCGGCTGCTGAGGCAGAAGAGACTTCAGTTGCGGCGCAGAGCTCGTCATCCTCAATCACGAATGACACGACGACAGGTGGCGCGCCTCAGAATGCGGGGCAAGGTGAAGGCGGGCGCACCGGTGATGGCCGGGGTCCCCGCGGGGGAGATCGATCTGGTGGAGGTCGGCCCGGACGTGGAGGAGACGGGAGTGGCCAAGGTAGACCGCCTGGCTCCGGTGGGCCGCAAGGGGGAGATAGTGGTGGTAGTGGAGACAGCGGAAACGGAGGAGGGCAATGACGAAAGGTCCTCAGAAATTTTCCGGAGAGCGCGGCATGGCGCTTTTGTTAGTCCTTGCTTCAGTCATTATCCTGGCGCTGATTGTCGGGGGGTTGTGGGAAGCTTCCGAGCCGGGATGGGAAGAGAGTAATTTGAGGCGCGCCGAGTATCAGGCAGGAATGTTGGCGGAGAGTGGTCTGGTTGTCGCAATGCATCCGGAGATTGAGCCGGGAGATCCGGCGCTTCGTTTTCAATTCGACGAGAATCGTGATTATGAAGTTCGCATCACGAGTGAAGGTGCGCGAATTCCGGTGAACAGTCTCACTGAAGCGCCCTGGCGTGATGCGACGAACGAGCTTTTTGCCTCGTGGGGCATGGATGCCGCCAGTGCGAGTCTGGCGGTGGATTCTCTTGCTGACTGGATCGATGAAGATGGCGAAGTTCTTTCGAACGGTGCTGAAAAGGCCTACTACGCTGGAATGGAACATCCCGAGTATCCGTTGAATCAGCCCTTCACTTCGATTGAACAAATGATGTTTGTGGCAGGAATGGATGTTGTCGAAAAAACTCAGCCTCTTTGGCGGGACTACTTCACAGTTTTCAGTGACGGTCTTATTGATTTAAATGCTGCTCCCTGGGAAATCATCAGTGCGATCACCGGGTCGACTTACGATTCTTCGCTGAATTTTGTTGCCGTTCGAAGCGGTGATGATGGGATCGAAGGAACGATTGATGATTACGTTTTTGAGGATGTCGGCGAGGTGCAGGCAGTTCTCGGGATTTCTGACACTGAGTGGGGCGAGGTAAGCAGCCTCGTCAGCCTTGTGCCTGGGGTTCGACGAATCGAAAGTACTGGACGAATCGGTGGGTTTCACGAGACCCGGGTTATCCTCGCTCGTGAGTCCGGAAACGAATTTACGGTGTTGGCGAGGTTTCGAAATTGAGCGTAGGGTCGGCTGTTCAGTGCTCATGAAGATTGATATTGTCACTATTTTTCCGGAGATTGCCGAGGCTCCGTTGCAGTCGAGCATTATGGGTCGTGCTGCCGCTTCCGGAAAGGTGGAGTTCGCTTTCCACAACCTTCGTGATTACACCAGGGACAAGCACCGACAGGTTGATGATATTCCCTACGGCGGCGGTCCGGGAATGGTCATGAAGCCTGAACCCTTTTTTGAAGCCGTGGAAGATTTGCGTGGTGAGCAGTCGAAAGTGCTGCTGATGACCCCGCAGGGAACACCGTTTGTTCAGGCAAAAGCAGCAAGCCTTTCTCATGAAGAACATCTCATCATCCTCTGCGGTCACTATGAGGGAATTGATCATCGAGTCGTGGAGGCTCTCGTCGATGAGGAAATCTCGATTGGGGATTACGTGCTGACTAATGGGACGATTGCTGCCGCTGTTGTTGCCGATGCAGTGGTCCGATTGATTCCGGGTGTGCTTGGAGACGATGCTTCCTCAGAAGTTGAATCGTTTTCCGGAGATGGGAAACGGATCGAGGCGCCCCAATACACCCGCCCATCGGTATTTCGGGAAATGGAAGTGCCTGAAGTGTTATTGTCAGGAAATCATCAGGTCATCGATGAATGGCGCGAAAACATGGCCGGTGAACGAACGGAGGCGAACCGGCCAGACCTTCTCGATTAAGGGTGGAGTGGCGCTTTCAGTGTTCAAGGCTGCATAAACTGTCGGACTGGTCCGTCTAAGTTGCAGCGGGAGTGATGAGCATTCCCTTGAATACAAACAGCTCAACCCTGATGAAAAATCCTCTGAAAATAATTGCTGTCGTGGCTTCGGCGGCTTTCCTCATGTTTACCAACACCTCCTGTACTTCGACGGAAGCTGCCATCGTCGGTGGTATTGCGGGTGCTGCCATTGGAGCCGCCATCGCCGATGACCACGGGCACTATGGCTACGGTCGCGGTCACGGATACCGGCGCGGCGGCGGATATTACGGTGGCGGCTATGGTTACCGAGGCGGCTATTGCCCTCACTGATGTGCCGGCGACAATCACCCCCGGGCACTTATCGAAAATTGAGTTCGATAAGTGCCTTCTCGTTTGCAGGAACATTGTAGGTCCTGCTCCACGTCTTTGTTTGAGCATCGTAGTCTGTTTGCCAGAAGTCGTTCCCATGGATGGACTGCTCAAGTGCATCGCCGTCCACCAATAAATTGCCGTTGTCAGGACTGGACAGCCCGCTGAATGTGACTGGGAGGTAGCCGATGCCGCCCTCAAGCGTGAAACGTGCCCGGTTACGATTGGCTTTGACTTCAATGTCAGGGTAACGGCGCTTCAGTTCGCCGTGGGTTGTCCGGATGAGCCTCCTGTTTCCGAGCGCCTCACGTTCGACCATTCGCCAGGTATTTGCATGCCGATCAAGGGCCTCGCGCAATTCGCGGTTAGACCCGAGGTAGTCATCGGACGATTGAGGGATGATGAGAAATTCAATCGTCGTTTCGACAAAATCGCCGGGTTCGAATGAAGAAATCCCGGGCGGAGGCACCAGGTCGGCAGTCGAGCTGGTGCGTCCACGGGATTCCATCCCATGTTCGGCGATCCAGGGTGAGGCATCCTCACCGCCAATTTTCGCTTTCCAGGCGCGAATCACGAAGCCCCGATTCGCCCACGCTCCCTCTGCAGTGGACGAGTTTGCAGGTGATCCTTCGTGCATCGAAATCCAGGGAATGTCACCGACTAGCTCTTCAGGTTCCGTGTGATAGCGGTTTCCTCCGGTGGTGGTTTTCCATTCCTTGACGAGTCCGTCTTCGTTCCCGATCGCGAATCGGTTTTCGTGAGACTTGTTGTAAGAGTCGGCGCCGACTTGAAAAATGACGAAGCGGGAGAAAGGCAATGATTCATTCACGTCGAATCGAATGCGGTAGGTGGCTCTTACCAGATCATTAGTTCTTGCAAGACTCGTGGTAATGGAGTGTGAGGTGCCGTCTGTAATTCTACCGCTGTAGGTGACTTCTGTGAGGCAGGGCCCGTGGCGATGATAAGACGCTTGCATAGCGGCGTGAGGAAGCCGTTTTCCGTCCGGATCGAAGAGGCGAAAAAAGTCTCCTCCCCCAACATTCTCTGTCCAGCTCCAATCGTCCCCGCCGGACATGGGTCTGACCATCAGTGGTCTCACATCGGTGATCGTAGCCCCGCCTTGAACTTGGTCCGGCTCGTAGCAGATGCTTTCTCCCCATGAGCCGAGGGCGCTTTGATCCCATCGCTGATTAGAGCCCCAGCCGATGAGACTTAGCTGAGCATGGGAAGCTGCGGCGACGCCTCCCCAATGGCCATAGCACAATGTGAGTTCCAGCTCAGTTTCAGAGTTTGCTGGGAGTCGGATTTGTGAAATTCCATGAAACCACTGGCCCGAGTAAACGCCCGCGGCAGGGTGGTGATGCCAATTTTTGCTGAGCTGTACAGGAAGGCCGGTTGGGTTTCCGTAAGGATCACGCAGGATTGCAGAGATTCCTGTGATGGGGGTTCCAACTCGCTGGCGAATGCCCCGGGGGTTTTTTTCAAAAAGTAGCCGTGCCGTCGCTTCTTCAACTCCTTCATTCACGAGCCGGAGACGAACTCGTTCGATGGCGTCATGACTCGGTTCATTGTCGGAGCCGGGAGAGATTGGTGAGATCCCGTCGAGATTGATGCGGTGCCAGTCTCGATCGGCTTCGTAGATTGCGGGTCGTGGTTCGTTAGAAGCGAACTCGTTGGCTTCTACAAAAACAGAGTTAGAATCTTCAATTTTGGAAAATTCCATTGGGTTCACGGGAAGGGAAACCGTTGTCCATTCGCTCTCTTCGTTGAGAGCGGTTTCGAAAGAGAGAGTAGAGTCATCTTGTTGCAGGGTGATCTGCGCCTTTCCACTCGACCATTGATCTCTCGGTCTTATCCCGAGGCCCTGACCGGCCGGGTCAAAGCTCCACCCGGCCGCCGGTTCCCCGGCTGATTCGTTTCGAATCGCGGCGACATCGACAACGTCATGATAGAGACGAACTTCGTCAATGATGCCACGAAAAGGATAGCCGTCGCCGAAGCCGTCTCCACGGCCTCCAAACGTGATTTGAGAGGGGACGAGAGGTCGGAATGTTGCAAATGTTTCCTCGGCGTAAAGTCGGCCATTCACGAATAACCGAAAGTGTCTTCCATCATAACTCAGGACGAGATGATTCCATTCGTTGAATTTGAGAGGGCGTCGCTGGGTTGCTGCGAGTGCGGAGGCGTTTTCGCGACCACCTCCGGGATTAATCCTCGCCGTGGGCGCACCGAGTTGATCGAGCATGATTCCGAAGTGGCCGTCCGCCTGTTCATTGCCACTCTTACAAACCAGCCACGGGGAGTGTTCGCCGGCCCGGAAGTCGGGCGGAACAAAGGCATAAAAGGAAAGCGTGATAGCGTTGGTTCCGGTCGTAGCCTCTGCGGGAATCTCGAATCGGTTTGTCCCATCGAGCCCGAAGCCGCCGCCCTTTTTTCCGAACGATTGCATTCCCGGTTGGAGAGGGGAAACGCCGGGCCTGGCCGAAAGAGCGAATGAAACCCGATCATGCCACGCGCTGAGCTCGAGACGGGAATCGACATTAAGGCGGGAGTCGTCATCTCCTTTGAAGACGAGGTCGGTGACGTCGAAGCGTTGGAAAAGTTTTCCTGAATCCACGATGCGCGGTCCGTCGAATTTTGACCAATCTCCTCCAGCGGTGGCGCGATACAATTTGCCATCCACTTCCAGCTTCAATTGTAGATCGGCCGGAGGTAGTGATTCCAGCGAGACTGTTTCTTGTAGCGCTCCAAAATGTGGCAGTGTTAGCTTTTGCGTATTGAGAATCAGTCCGTAGAGTCCAGTTTCGAGGCATTGTTCCCAGGGGGCATTCTCGATCACGCCGGGGAATCCTTTTCTCCACCAGAGAGATGTGCGTTCCTCAGGTAGCGGCATTAGGCGTGGCTCTGGGGTTGAGGTCAAAAAGATGAAAGACAACAACCCGAGCAAGAGACCGAGGGTGGTGAGGAAAAGGGCGTGTTTCTTCAAAGGAGAGGGAGATAAAGAGAATGCTTCGCCGAAAAACTTTATAAGTTTCACTTCACTAGTAACCGCGTGAACGATTCAATTCTCACGCAAATTTTCGGTGTTGGAAAAGGTCGTCGGGTAATCGGCTTTGGCGGCGATGCTGATGCGATCCGCTCCGTGCCAGTGGGACCAGCCATCGGCCTTAGTATTGAGGGGAGCGAAGAGCAGTAGTCCGAAGAAGGTAGGGGCAAGCTTCATGAGGAAAGTTTCGCCACCTCCCGGTCCGATGCCAAACACGAATCGAGAAATCATCGCGCTAACGGGAAAGGCTTGTTTAGTGTCCGGATCTTCCGCAGGCCTGCAAAATTCCGGCCGCTTTGTGAAGAGTTTCTTCCCATTCCTTTTCCGGATCGGAATCGGCGACGATGCCGGCGCCAACGTGAAAGTGGAGTTTTCCCCCTTCGCAAATCGCAGTTCGAATCGCAATGTTGAAGCGCGACTCTCCGTTGAATCCAAAACAGCCAATCGCTCCGGTGTAGGGGCCCCGATCAACGATTTCCAGTTCTTTGATGATTTCTCTGGCACGTTTCTTGGGCGCGCCGGTGATGCTGCCACCGGGGAAGCACTTCCTCAACGCCTCAACTGGTCCGACCTCAGGTCGCAGGTCTCCCTCGACGGTGGAGACGAGATGAAAGACCTGCGCGAAGCGCTCCAGCTTGAGTAACTCGGTCGCCTCGACGGTTCCGAACTCGCAGATCTGTCCGAGATCATTGCGCTCGAGATCAGTGATCATGATGAGCTCCGCGACTTCTTTCGGCGAAGTGATGAGGTCATAGGCGGATTTTTCGTCCTCTCGTCTGTCGCGAAAGCGAGGGCGCGTTCCCTTGATTGGGCGGGTTTGAATTGTGCGTCCGCTAATGCTCAGAAACTGCTCCGGCGATGACGAGATGATCTGTCGGTTGCAAAGATCGAGATAGGCAGAGTAGGGCGCCGGGGATTGTTCGCGAAGCCGTTCATGAAGGAGAAAAGAGTCGAAGTCGGCTTCGACAGTGGCGCTCAGTCGATGCGAAAGATTGACCTGATAAATGTCACCCGCGCTAATGTATTCCTGAGCCTGTCTCACCTTATCGCAGAATCCTTCTTGCGGCATTTCCTGAACGAACGCAGCGGGTCGGCTCGACGCGGAACGTTCATGAGTTTTCCGTTCACGGGAGAGGGAGCCCTGCTCATGCCAGCTCTGCTTGGCGTGATCGAAGAGAAGGCAGTCGTGGTATTCGCCAAAGAGAAAATCGCCCTCGTAACTAATGCAGCCATAGAGACCGTCGGTCGGGAAACCTAGATCAGGCGTCGTCTCGGTGGGGCGGGCAGAGGAATCGAAGGCCGAAGTTAGAGCAGCGAAGTCGAGATCGTCAAAAAGATTGCCCCGGAGGATGCGTGAAGGTTGCGCTGTGATAAGCGAGAAACGTTCGTGCGGGCCGGTCTCGTGGTTTGCTTCGGCTGAAGAGGTGTCGAGAAAGACGAAGCCGGGAAGATGGCGCAATTCGCTTGCAAGCTCCACCGGTGAAGGGAGGCCTTCGACGGGGCGCAGGGACGGTGCTGTTGTTCTGGTCGTCGGGTCAGCCATCGCGTGAGAGAACCTATGTGGTAACAAGCCCTAGCTTTGGCCCAACTCCAGAGGTTTTGTCGGAAAAATGTGTCGTTCACGGCTAGCGTCCTTCCAGCTTGAGCTTGATTCCGAAGCACAAAATCCACGGTGTTTCCAACGCCGCTACGGTGTTTGCACCCGATCTCTGGTGACGTGGCCGCCAGTCCAGCCGGTGATGCGATTGCCATCAAAAATAAACGGATGTTTGATGAGGGGAAGTCGTGAGTGCGATGTGTCGGTCTGCCCGGGGTAGTAAATAAAATTACTCTCGGCGCCTTTTAAATTCCGGGCTTTCAGCTGTTGTTGATCATTGATGTAATCAGGATAGAGGTCGGTCAATCGATTTGGATACTGTCCATCCCAATCTGCAGCGTAGGCCCGACAGGCAAGAGTCAGATTTTTTATTTTTGACCATTCCACGAGTCTTGGGCTCCGTTTCGAGACCGTATTTTTTGGAAAAAGAAACCAAACAACAAAGCCAAGAATCAGCAGGATCACTCCAATCGCGGCCAGTTGTTCTCCGCCGTCTCTGGCCTCCTCCGCCATCCTCACACGGCGGCAATTACTTTCTCGAGGAGGGCCTTGGTTTTCTTAATTCCTTCGACTTCGCCGAGTTCTTTGCCTTCGTATTCGATGCCGATGTAGCCTTCGTAGCCTGCGTCTTTGACGAGAGTCATCATCTTGCTGAAGTCAGTGTGGATCTCTTCCCCTGCGGCATTGAAGTCGTGGGCCTTCGCGGAGACGCCCTTGGCGAAAGGCATGAGTTCTTTGACTCCCAGATAGCGATCATAGCCGAGGCCTTTTTCATCTTCGGTCAGGCTTGGATCTCCTTCGTAGAGCGCTTTCTGTTCGGCGTATTTTTCGGCATTACCGCGGTTTTTAACGACATAGAAATTTCCGTAGTCAGGGAGGCTGCCGCAGTTGTCGAGGTTGACCGCTTTAAGGACGCCGGCGAGCCAGGCCCCGTTTGAGGACAGCCCGCCGTGGTTTTCGACGATGACATTCAGGTCCATCGTTGCGGCGTGTTCCGAGAGGCGGCGGAGTCCATCAGCACAAAGATCAGCCTGCTTTTCGGGAGAAAGCTTGGGATCGGAAGCTGAGTTCACGCGGATGCTGTGGCAGCCAAGAAATTTAGCGGCGTCGAGCCAGGCCTTGTGGCCCTCGATCGTGTTGCTGCGTTTTCCTGCATCGGGATCACCCAGACTGCCGACTCCGTCGCACATAATAAGAACACTTTTCGTTCCGATATCGTCGCAGCGTTGTTTCATCTGCGCGAGATAGTCGCTGCCCTTCGGTTGAAGACCCATGGGTCCTTTCCTCTCGCCGAAAAACTGGTTCACCCATTCGAGAGCGCTGATATCGAAATTCTCTTTCGTAAAATTCGGCCAGTCGAGGTTGTCGAGTTCACCGCCTTTGAGCGCGACGTGATTGGACCACTGCGCGAGGGAAATATCGTAGTGAGGACCGGCTTCGGTAGTTTCTTCGGTCGAGGTCGAAGAGTCGGTGCATCCGGCAAAGAAAGCGCCGGAAGTGAGAGCAGCAGAGGAAGTGAGAAAGCGTCGTCGATTGAAAGTCATGGTCGTGAATCTAACAGGGTTGGATGCGGGACTCAACCCTGTTGAATGAGCGCCTTTTTCCACTTTTATGCCTCTCCTTTATCTCCACTGGAAGAGTAGGAAGAAGTCTGCCTCTCAGAAGCAAGCCGCCCGCGCATTCCGGTCCATCGTTTTCGGCTCTCTTTATTCCTCACTGCAATTTCCAGTGAACGCCGATCCCCCACAATAATCACGAGCCGCTTTCCCCGGGTGATTGCAGTGTAGAGAAGATTTCGTTGCAGCATCATGTAATGCTGTGAGGCGAGCGGGACGATGATCGCGGGAAATTCACTGCCTTGTGATTTGTGAATCGTGATGGCGTAGGCGAGTTGGAGTTCATCAAGTTCGCCCGGCTCGTATGAAACGCTTTGTCCATCGAACATCACGTAGATCGTGACAGGTTCAGTTGTGATCTCGGCGATGTGGCCGATGTCGCCATTGAATATTTCCTTCTCGTAGTTATTTCGCGTTTGAATGACTTTGTCGCCAACTCGAAAACTGGTTCCAAAGCGGTCGATCTCGAATTTGTTTTGCGAAGGCGGATTGAGCGATTCCTGGAGTTGGGCATTTAATTCCTTCGTTCCGAGCGACTGGCGATTCATCGGGGTGAGGATTTGGATTTCATCCCGCGCGTTAAGTTTGAACTTTTCCGGAATCCGCTCGCTGATGAGATGCTTCACGGTGCTGAGGATCTCCTCCGGCTGGCTCCGTTCGATGAAGAAGAAATCTGACTCAGCGTCGTTGTCGAGCGGAGGAATGTTCCCAAGATTCACTTCATGCGAGGCTGTGACGATGCGGCTTGAAGCAGCCTGTCGGAAAATCTGTGTGAGCCGGGCGACGGGAACGACCCCGCTCTCGATGATGTCGCGAAGAACGCTGCCGGGTCCCACGGAAGGGAGCTGATCGACGTCACCAACGAGGAGGACATTGCCAGTCGGGGGAATTGCGCTCATGAGCTGAGCCATGAGACGAAGGTCGATCATCGAGGCTTCATCGATGATGAAGAGGTCACCTTCGAGCGGGTTGTCGGCCTTGCGGGCAAAGCCCGCCTGAGGCTGATACTCGAGAGTGCGGTGAATCGTTGCGGCATCCTGTCCTGTGCTTTCGCCGAGCTGCCGGGCAGCTCGGCCCGTCGGGGCGCATAAGATTGGCTTCACCTCTTTGGCCATGAGGATTTGAAGGACGGCGTTCATGATCGTGGTTTTACCAACCCCCGGGCCACCGGTGATGACAAAAAAGCGGTGCTTCGTCGCTTCAATGACAGCGGCGGCCTGCTCTTCGCCGAGCTTCATCGTATTGTGACGCTCGAACCAATCGATCGCGGCTTCTTCATCGACGGGCGGGAGGGTCCGCTCCTGCGAAATGAGAGTGCGGATCGAATTGGCTACGAGCTGCTCGGCTTCATAAAGCTCCTTCGGAAAGATGAGGATCTCGTCTCCTGCCGGTTCGGCGATGAGTCCGGTCCCGAGGATGAGTTGATCAATGATGGCCTCGACCGCTTCTGCAGGGGATTCGAGTGTTTCCACCGATCGCTCGATGAGTTCTGATCTCGGAAGTGCGCAATGGCCCTGCTGCTCGGCCTGTTCGAAGACATACTGGACGCCAGCCTCCAATCGTTTTGGAGAGTCAACGGCTTGGCCCATTTTTTGGGCAATTTCATCGGCGGTTTTGAATCCGACCCCGCTGATTTCGCGGGCAAGGCGATAAGGATCCGAGCGGAGAATGCCTACAGTCTCCTCTCCGTAGGTTTTGTAGAGCCGGACTGCCCGTGCCGTTGAAAGTCCGTATTCGTGGAGGAAAATCATGATGTCGCGGACCGACTTTTGTTGCTTCCACGAGTTCTTGATCTTGAGACGCCTTCCTTTTCCAATACCTGAAACCTCCTGCAATCGCTGCGATTCCTCTTCAATGATTCGAAAGGTGTCAGTCCCGAATTTTTCGACAATTCGTTTTGCGTAGGTTTTACCAACACCATCAATGAGGCCGCTTGCTAGAAATCGCCTGATGCCGTCAGCACTGTTCGGGGCGACGGCACGGATCGTTTTGGCCTCAAACTGGCGACCGAACTTCCGGTCTTTTTTCCATTGGCCGAGGGCCTTGATTTGTTCACCTTCAACGACGGCGGGAATAGTGCCGAGGACGGTGAGGCTGTCCTCTTCCTCCGTCGAGACTTGCATGATCGTATAGCCGTTTTCCTCGTTGTGAAAAACGATCGATTGCACGGTTCCCTCGACTTCGATTGGGTCGGGGAGGGTGGCACTCATGGAAACAGGACGAAGCTGAGGGGTAAAATCATTTTCATGGCGGTGAATCCCGCCCTTTACAAGCCTATACCTGTGTCGCATATTCGCCGCCCCATGGCAATTATCTCGATTTTGTTAACGGTGATCATCATTACGGTCAGCATTTTGCTGGTGTTGATCGTTTTGGCTCAGCGTCCCAAGCAGGAAGGTCTCGGTGCAGCGTTCGGCGGCAGCACCCTCGATTCTGCTCTCGGTGCGCACACCACCGATATTCTTCAGAAAATCACGACTTGGCTCGGGATCATCTTTTTTGTCTCCGCTATTGGCCTCGCGATGGTGAAGGCCCGTGAGTTTCGCTCCTCGGCAGCCAGCAATGTGCTTGAGTCTGTCGAAGAGCGTGAAATGGATCTTCCTGACTTGCCGGCTGAGTTGCAGAACATTGAGATGCCGACAACGACAGCCGATGACGCATCGGCACCTGTTCTCGACGATTCTCCGGCGGCGCCGACTGCTTCTGAGAAAGCCCCTGCTCCAGAGCCGAAGGCTGATGCTCCGAAGGAAAAAGCCAAAGCCCCTGCTGAAAAGGGTAAGGCTGGCGAATAGTCAGTCATCTTTGGTCGTGGGCGGAATTCCCTTTTCCACCAGGATCTTTTCCGGCAACTGAAACGATGAATGCTGCCGGAGATTCCGACTCTGCGTTGGAAGCGAAGCCGTTTCACTTCCTCGTTCGTTCGCCGAATCCCCTTGGTGATGCCTGCATGGCTCTCCCGGCAGTGCGCGCTCTGAAGCGGAGCCTTCCTTCTGTTCGCATTACTGTCTGTTGTCGTGAGAATCTCGCTCCGATGTGGGAAGCGAGAGATGAGATCGATGATGTCATTCCATTTTCAAAGGCGCTCAATCCCTTGCAAGTGGGGAAATTGATTCGCTCGCATGGCCAATTCGATGGCGGAGTTCTTCTCCCTAACTCCTTTCGTTCGGCACTTGAGCTCTGGTTTGGTGGTGTTCGGAATCTCGTGGGCTACAATCGCTATCAGCGGCGGATCTTTTTAAAGAAGGCAGTTAATGAGCCAACTCCTACGAAGGCGACGCAGCATCATGTTCATCGTTACCTTCATCTTGTGGAGGCCATCGGTGCTTCAAAAGAGCCGCTGGAAGAACTTCTCGCGATTCCAACGGCACCGACTGCAATCGTAGCAGGACTGAGCGAGATTCATCTGGGCGTGTGCCCCGGAGCCGAATATGGCAACGCAAAGCGATATCCCATCGAGCGATATGCAGAAGCTGTCGAGGCTCTGCGAAAGTCACATCCTGAAACGAAGATCCGGGTTTCCATTTTTGGAAGTCCAGCGGAACGTGGGATCGGCGACGAACTTGCGGCGTTGTTGTCCGAACCGCGCGAAAATCGCGCCGGGGAGACGTCGATTGCGGATTTGGTATCGGAACTCCAGACCTGCCATCTCGTCGCGACAAATGACACTGGCACGATGCATCTTTCGGCCGCGCTTGGGGTTCCCACAGTCGCTGTTTTCGGATCGACCGAACCTGCCTTCACCGCACCGATTGGTGACGTTCATCGTGTCATCCGTCATCAGGTGGATTGCAGTCCCTGTTTCCTGCGCGAGTGTCCCATTGATTACCGTTGCATGCTCCGGATTAAGCCGGAGGTCGTTTTGCACGAATTGGAAGCGCTTCTTGCTCCAGTCTATTCTTCCTCATGAAAGCCATCCTGACTCATCCCGGCAGCGCCCATAAAGACGATCTGCTGGCCTGCTGTCTTCTCGTCGCACGTCACGAGATTCCGGTTTGGCGTCGCGAGCCGACGGAGGAAGATCTCGCCGATCCGGAGATCGTCGTCGTTGATGTCGGCGGCGAACACGACCCGGCAAGATCGAATTTTGATCATCATCAGTTCCCGCGTGACCATGAGCCAATCTGTGCGCTCTCTCTGGTTCTGAAAGACATGGGGCTTTATGACGATGCTCGAAGTTTCTGTGAATGGCTCGAACCGGCGGAGTGGTTCGACACGCGCGGGCCGTTTCAGACCGCGGAGTGGCTTGGAGTGGATCGGGCGGTGATGAACAAGCTGAATTCACCAATCGACATCACTCTCCTTCGGCGCTTCGCACAAAAGAACGAGCTGAATCCCGGTGATCCGATCTGGGAGATGATGAAAATGATCGGCGAAGATCTCATCATGTTTTTACACACCCTTCGTGAGCGGATTGACTATGTCGCTAAGCACGCACAAATGCACGAAATTACCGAAGATGGGGGAACTGTCCGGGTCTTGTTCATGCCTCGAACTGAATCAATGCCGGATGACCCTTCTTCCGGTCTCGCCAGATATGCGGGAACGACAGGGGTGAAAGTCGATGGCCTAATTTATCCAGATCGTCGCGGCGAAGGGTATGGGCTGTCGCGTCATGAAGACAGTCCTCTTCTCGATTTTACCCAAATTAACAGTGAGCCGGACGTGCATTTTGCGCATGCCCGAGGTTTCATCGCTAAGACGTCTGCTACCGCATTGGATCGACTCAAGGAATTGGTGTCTTTGGCTCGCGTCTGACCTGATCTCAGATAGCATCGAGGTTATTGATTCGCTTTAGCTCCTTCCTCGTCTTTCGATATTTCATCCAGATTGTCGCGGCGATTGTTAGAAAAACTGCGGCGGTAGCAGTGACCGAAATGACGACTGGCTTGATCCAGCCGATCTTCGACGGAGAGGTGCCGAGCGACGGTCTCAGTCGAAGATTTCGAAGTTCGACAGTTCCCCCATTCGGCAGGTTTACGTTGATCGTGAGCCTGAGCGGACGCCTCCCGGAACCGTCATTTATCATGGCAGGAAGCGTAAAGGGACGCCACTCTTCGTCGCCCGCGAGAACCTTCATCGGACCTGAGGTTCCCAGTGTTCTCGAGAAGAAGCTGGCTCCTATTTGGGTTTCTCCAGCTACGAGAGGAATGTGATTCCACATTTCGAGGTAACCTTTCTCCGTGACGTCGCGACACGAAACCTCGCCGATAATCGCGTAGCTGTCCCCGGTCACGGCGGGCGAATTGATCTCGAAGAGCGGATTGAGCTTTTTCTTTCCCGGTTCTGCGACGATTTTGATGATCAAATCGGAATCTTCGGCGACCTCGACGGCCGGATTTTTAATATCGAGATCTTCCAATGTCAGCACAATGGCTTCGGCGGACTTTAGGGTATCGGAGTAACAAAAGCTCAACAGTGCTGCAATAGAGAAGGCAAAACTGGTTTTTAAGGATTGTGTTTTCATGGTGTTTCGTCGTGTTGGTGAGCTTCCAGCAGTGTTTTGTAGGTTTCTGCATTGATGGCTTGATCGGCGAGGAGAAGTCGCAAGGTCCTCTCGAAAGGACTCAAATTGGCTGCCTCTTCGGCGACATGAACTTTCTGGATGAGTCGGTCGAGGCGAAGTCGAACTGTGGGGTAGGAGACCTCGTACTCCGAGGCGACTGCTTTCAGGGAACCTGAATGGAGGAGAAAGCGTCTCAAAAAGTTGAGATCTTCGTCGCTGAGGCTTGAGAGCCAGTCTGGCCATCGTTTTGGCATGTTCTAAACAATATTTAGGTATAACTGCGGTAAAATATGAACAATGTAAAAACAAAAATGAATAATATTTAATTTTAGACAAGGCGTGAACATTGTTTCCGAGCAGATCGGACGGAAGACGGGCACCGTCCGCTGCAGGTATGCCCGGCGAGGTGGGGAAGTAGAACGGATTAACTAACCCGTTATCGGGACCCCGGCGCAGAGGGGCTCCCGACGCGCTTGAAGCACGTCGCTGTCAGGGCAGGACGGTGAGGCAAGGCTGGCGATGCCTGCTATTCAACAGCGATCGCATCGACGCCTTCGAGCTTTACCGTCTCGGGCTTGTCCTGACCGATTTTGACGGTGTATTTGCCGGGAGCGTAGACTGTTGGCAGGAAGGAATCTCCCTTTGCTCGCACGGTGTAGAGGATGTCCCCGTCAGCATCGTTGATGACCTGAACGACAGAATCCGCCTCTTCGAAAGTGACTTCAGGAAGCGTGTGAGTCACTTCGCGACCGTCATTGTCCTCCATTTTGATCGTCATGGGCCAGCCGGGGAATTGCCCCTTGCCCTCAGATACGTCGGCATAGCGATCCCAGCACTCAAAAGTGATGGTGCGATCCACCTTGTTGTAGCGGGCGATGCCGTAACCGTCGGAACGTTTCTTTTCATCGGTACGGTCTTCGGGATTGGCGTAGGCGAGCATTGTGATTTTGTTGCCGAGACCGTCTTCGTATTCACCCGTCCATGGAAGAGGGCTGTCCGGCAGGGGGTTCGGTCCGGCTTTCTCATCCTCTGGATGCCACCAACGTCCGTAGATAGTATTTACGATCGCAGGGTTAGTGAAGGCGAAAGGCCCGTCACCCCAGTTTTCGATGCCGTGCTGAACGGCCACCGCGAGGTGCTGGTCACCACAAAGATGAGTGCCCCACACGCGTCGGATCGCGCTAAGCGCCTTGTTCCGGCCGGTCTGCGGCCAGGCGTTGCTGTCGAGGTCTGCGAGGAGGCGGTTGTCAGGCTGTCCGTGAATGTGAACGGCACCACAGAAGGCGGTTTGTGAGAGGACTGCCTTCATCTCGGCACCAGACCAGTCCTGGCCCCACTCGTCGAGGAAGGTGAGCTGTCGATCTCCAAGAAGAACAAGGCCGGGAAGATCCACCGCGCTGCGATCGTAGGCAGGATCGTTGATGTGGTCAGGACGAGGTCCCATTTCCGGAATCTTGCCGGAAGGACCGGACTTGAACTTCCGATCCTCAAGGATCGCGAAGTCGATGCCGCCGATGCGGAGATTCGTGTAATAGACGTTGATGCCCTGATCGACAGGAGTGGGATCGAATGCATCAGGCAGGTGCCAGGTCTGCTGGCGCTGCACCATGTTGACATACTCGGGGTGGTAGAAGTAACCGCCCTCGTGTCCCTGGACGATTTCAGTCTTGCGTCCTCCCTGGCCCCAGAGGTTGCCTTGTCCGATATCGTGGTCGTCGGGGATCGTGATGGTCGGGCGATTCTTGGTCAGTTCGCGATAGCGCAGGCCCCACTCGATCCATCCGGCGGTATGTTCGGTGTGGTGATAAGTCTGGTCGCCGGCGAAAAACAGAACGTCCGGGTCATGGATGAGAAGATTCTTGCGAATGCTTGGGCGATCTCCCTTCGTTCGACTGGAGTCGCATGAAAGGCTACCGACCACGATCTCATCTTTGTCGATGGGGTCTTTACGGATCAGTCCTTCGTAAATGGCATTTTCCCCGTGGCTCACCCGGTAAGCAACATCCTTTGTTCCGTCCCAATCTTCGATCCGAAAATGAGCGCTCCATCCGGGAAAGAGCACTTCTTCGGTAGCGGCGGCTTTCCACTGGTCGCCGTTTTTCAGCTCGAGAAGGACTTCGCGAGACTCATCCGCAAAGAGCGGGTATAGCTGAGCACTAAGTTTCAGGACGCCGCGGTCCTGCGTGTAGAGAGTGAAGGCGATGACGTCCTCGCGGGGGACGTTTAGGTTGATGAGGCGCTTCGGGGCGCGTCCTTTTTTATCTTTCCCTGCGGAATTAGTGCCTTCCAACTGGTTCGTGGGCTGTTTCCACCATTCGCCGGAGGATGCTTTCTCCAGCATGGGAAATTCTTCACCGAAAGGAAGTGCCGGTGCCGCCTGAGCGAGGGTCCCCGCCAAGAGCAGGGAAATAATCGTAGTGAGGGCAAAAAGAGACCGTTTCATGGCGCGAGATTAAGATCTGAGATACAGAAAAACAACCGCCAAACCCTGATTTATGCGGGCTTGACGGCCCTTGCAATGCGGTCTCTGGACGCTACCTTGCCCGCCCGCGATCCGTATCCTCTAAAGTTCCGTCTATGGACGACATATTTCTCATCATCTCAACGCTGATTTTTCTCGCCGGCTTCGTGCTTGCGGTTGCTTCGTTGCGTGCTGGGAGGCAGGGTTCGGTGAGATTGAACATAGGGCTTGCCGTCGCGGGATTGATTTTCCAAAGCCTTTTTCTTAAAGAGCGAGGAGAGCTTCATGGGCGTTGCCCGATCACGAATGGCGCGGAGGTGCTAGTCTTCATCAGCTGGAGCGTGGTTATTCTTTATCTCGCGCTCGGGCGCGCCTTCAGACTGTCACTTCTCGGTGTCTTCAGCATGCCGTTGGTTTTTATGTTTCAGGCGATCGCCATTGTTTCGCTACTGAGCGCTGATCCGGGTGCCCGACCTCCGGCAACGCTTGATCCCTGGCTGGAGTTGCACGCGGCGATGTCACTGCTCGCCTACGGGGCCTTCGGTCTCGCGGGAATCGCAGGAGTTATGTATCTCGTGCAGGATAAACAGCTGAAAAGCCACGAACCGGGCCGACTCTTCTACTCGTTGCCCCCGATTCGTTACCTGACTGACGCGATGTTGAGACTTCTCACGATCGGAACCGTGATGTTGACGGTCGGGATCATCGCCGCGTTTTTCATGGAAAACCTTCCGGATGCGCTCCATCTCACTGTGTCAGGGGCGGTTTGGATCGTCTACGCAGTCATCCTCGTCATTCATCTTGTGAAACATCTCGCCCCGAAGCAGCTCTCGATTTCTGCGATGATTGCATTTGGCTTCGCGCTGCTGACGCTCTCAGCCCTCTAAGCTCCTCTTCCTGAATCTCCCGAACCTTTTTCGTCGTGTCTATTTTCTGCCTTGGTGTGAATCATAAAACTGCCCCCGTTGAGGTCCGGGAGCGGTTGGCATTTGCTGAGAGCTCGATTCCGACTCATCTCGAAGAAATTCGCGGCCTCCAACAAGTTGAAGAAGCTGTTGTGCTTTCGACCTGTAACCGAGTGGAAATTTACGGAGCCGCCGAAGAGCCTGCTGTTGCTCTTGAAGGATTGATCAGCTACCTCGTCAATCATTTCGAAGTGACGTCGGGTGAAGTTGAATTTTATCAGAAAGAGGCCGAGGACGCGGCGCATCATCTCTTCGAAGTCGCGAGTGGTTTAGATTCAATGGTGCTGGGTGAAACCGAGATTTTCGGCCAAATCAAGAAGGCCTACGCGACAGCGCAGACTTCGGGAGCAACTTCTCGCCGGATGAACAAGTTGTTCCAGCAATCGTTCTCGATCGGGAAACTTGTCCGCAGTAGCACACGGATTCAGCAAGGCTCGACCTCGGTGGGCTCGGCGGCCGTGGATCTCGCCGAGAAAATTTTCGGTCAACTCGACGGGTGCCGCGTTATGATCATCGGGGCGGGGGAAATGAGTCGTGTCACTGCGCAGAGTCTGCGTTCGCGCGGCGCATCGAGCATCATTGTTTCGAACCGGAGTTTTGATAAAGCCGAGGAGCTCGCGGATGAGCTCGAGGGCAAGGCGGTCAAATTTGACGACTGGGGGAATTTCCTCAACGAAGTCGATATCGTTATTTCATCCACCGGGGCGCCCCATGCTGTTGTTCACAAGTCAGCGGTCGAGAAAGCGCTCGATGATCGACGCGGTCACCCGCTTTTCCTCATCGACATCGCGGTGCCCCGTGACATCGAGGACGAAGTAAACGAACTCGACAACGTCTACCTTTACAACATCGACCAGCTGACCCGTATCGCGAGCGACGGGGTCGCGAGGCGGGAGCGTCAGATCGAAGTCTGCCGGACCGTGATTCATCAATTCCTTGAGGAGAAAGGCATCGAAGCCCTTGCCGAAATTCCGGCGGACCGTCGCCATGACGGCTCTCCTTCCAAACCCGAAGGCTCTTCCGCAGAGCCGCTTCCCAATTCATGAGCCAACCTCTCATTCTAGGCACCCGTGGCAGTGACCTCGCCCTCACTCAGGCCCGCATGACCGAAGCTGCGTTGAAAGCGCAAGGCATCGAGGTTCGGATCGAAGTCATCAGAACGATCGGCGACAAGCGGCCTGATCTGAAGCTTAGCGAGTTCAGTCAGGGCGATAATCCCGTCGTCGATAAAGGTATTTTCACAAAAGAGTTGGAAGAAGCGCTCATCCGTGGCGAGATCGATTTTGCGGTCCACAGCCTGAAAGATGTCCCGACTCAACTGGGCGACGGATTTGAAATTTGTGCAACGCTGCCAAGAGCTGACATCGCCGATGTTTTGCTGACGACTCAACAGGGTTTGGTCGATGACCTAAGCCTGTTAAGTGAGGCGACGATTGCGACGAGTTCGGTCCGTCGGGCGCGTCAGCTCGTGTGGATGTATCCCGGCGTCACGGTCGTCGACATCCGGGGCAATGTCCCGACGCGGATTCGGAAGCTCGTCGAAAGTGATGAGTGGGGTGGAATTCTCCTCGCGCGCGCGGGAATCGAGCGTCTTGGGATTTACACGCCGGGAGAAGGCAGTTTTGAGATGGATGGAGCCACCGTGCACGCGATCGAGCTGGGAGTGGATTCCTTTCTCCCCGCCGCCGGGCAGGGTGCGGTCGGGATGGAAATTCGCAGCGAAAATACCGCCGCCCGTGAAGCGCTCGCAATGATCAATGATGCGCCGACTTTCACCCGCGTCACCGCGGAGCGCGCTTTTTTAGACCGACTCAAAGCCGGTTGCCAGACGCCGGTGGGAGCCTACACCTGGTTTGAAAATGAAGGCGCAACCCTCGGGATGTCGGTGCGTGTCTTCGACGAAAACGAACCAGCTTCCGAGCCTTTCGTCGCGCAGGTGAGCGGCCCTGCGTCCGATCCCGACGCTCTCGCCGATGAACTGATGACCCTTCAGGCGTCCCGCTAAAAAATTACAATGAGCAAGAAAACAGGAATTTGTTACCTTGTCGGGGCGGGCCCCGGCGATCCCGGATTGATGACCCTTCGCGGGAAGGAGTGCATTGAAATCGCTGATGTCATTGTTTACGATTATCTCTCAAACGATGATTTTTTGCAGTGGGCGAAGCCCGGTGCGGAGATGATTTACGCGGGGAAAAAGTCGAAAAATCACGCGATCCCCCAGGGCGGGATCAATGAACTGCTCGTCGAAAAGGCGAAGGCGGGAAAAATAGTGACCCGTCTCAAGGGTGGCGATCCGCTCATTTTCGGCCGTGGGGGTGAGGAAGCGGAGGAGCTGCGCGAAGCGGGTGTTCCGTTTGAATTTGTGCCAGGGATCAGTTCTTCGATCGCAGGTCCGGCCTACGCGGGAATTCCAGTGACGCATCGTGATCACTGTTCGCAGCTCACGATTTTCACCGGTCATGAGAATCCGGAGAAGATGGAATCGTCAATTGATTACGAGCAGATCGCGAATGCTCCCGGAACGAAGGTCATGCTCATGGGCGTGGAGCGGTTGCCAATCATCACCGGGCGCATCGTCGATGCAGGGGGCGACCCCGAGCTTCCGGTTGCGCTCGTGCGATGGGCGACGACCGGGCAGCACCGGACGATCACGGGCACGCTGGCGACGATTGCAGACGTGGCTCGCGAGGCTGAGTTCAAGGCGCCGGCAGTGGCGGTTTTCGGCACGGTCGTGAATTGTCGCGAAAAGCTGAACTGGTTTGAAGAGCGGCCTCTATACGGAAAGCGCGTCGTCGTGACCCGCACTCAAAAGCAGTCGGGCAAAATGAGCAAACAACTCCGTGACCTCGGAGCCGATGTCCTCGAAATGCCGACGATCCGAATGGCGCATAGTCAAGGTGACGACGTGAGGGAGTTTGCCCAGTGCGTGACGGAAGCTCATACATACGATTGGCTCATTTTCACGAGCCCGAACGCAGTCGAATATTTCTTCGACGCATTTTATAAGATAAGGGAAGATGCGCGCGCGATTGGCGGAGCACGCATCGCTGCGGTCGGTCCGGGGACTTCAGCGAAGTTGAAAGAGTATCACATGGCGACAGATCTCATGCCGGAGAAGCATGTCGCGGAAGAATTGGCAGAGGCGTTCAAAAAGGAAGTCGGTTCGATCGAGAACACGACGATGCTCTGGGTCCGGGCCAAAGGGGCGCGGGATGTTCTCTCTAAGGAACTCATTGATGCTGGTGTGATTCTAGACGAGGCGATAGCCTACGAGACTTTCTCGGAGACCGAAGACCCGACTGGTGCGGTTGCACGGTTCAAGGAAGAGGGTGCAGATTTTATCACCTTCACGAGTGCATCGACCGTGGATGGCTTTCTCGACATGGGCCTTTCGATTCCTGATGAGACGGCGATTGCCAGCATCGGTCCGATTACCTCCGCGACTCTCGTTGAGAATGGCTATGATCCGGATAAAGAAGCGGAGACGAATGATATTCCCGGCCTAATTCAGGCTGTCGTTGATCTTGCGCACGAGGACCCCTTCGATGGTGATGATTTCGAGGGGTGAGTGGTCAGAGTGATCATGCCCGGAACGCCCACTCTAAATGATGTGCGGCGATTTCACGCTTCTTTCTTTTTTCCGAGCGGAATCATTAATCCGATCAGCAACATGAGCCCGAAGAGGGCGAAGGCGAAAAATGGAGGAGTCCATGTCAGGGTCATTCTGAAAGCGACCACGGAAAGACAGAAAAATGCCAGAGTCGAAATTGCCCAGGCGAGCACAAATCGCCCCCGGGGTATCTTGAAGAGGACTGCTGCGATCCCTGCAATGAGGAGGATCGAGGCCCATCTGACCCAATCTGGCCACCATTCTATGAAGCGACCGCTTTGAATCGTGGCGATGGCTCGAGCGAGCATGAGAGTTTCCGAGAGGGCTTCTCCCCTCACGGTTTTGATACGGCGATCCGCGGAACGATCAAATCCGACGACGACCAAATTCTCGCTGATAGAATCGAACTTTCCCTGGAAACTGGCGAGAATTCGTTTTGCTACTTCGTCGTCCTGACCTCCGGTGTAGGCGAGTTCCTCGACCGTGAGCGAAGTGAAGTGATGCGTTTCTTTTATCTCACCGTCTTCCGACTTAGTGAAACTCTTCATCCCGCGCCTAACGCCGGAGCGTTGAGGAAGAACAAAGGTACCGTCATTAAGAATCGGAACTTCGCGAAATTCCCCGATACGAACTTTTGGTGAACCGGTCAGATCGAGAACGATTTCGTCTGTGGCAACGCCGGCGTGATGAGCAATCGCCTTGAGAACAAGTGAGGGAACGATTTTCCCTTTGTATTCTGCCACGAGAGGGATTCTGATCGATTCGTCCGAGATGAGATCGCGGACCGACTCAATTGATTTAAAGGCAGGATCTGCATTCGCAAGAATCTGCGGGTCGGGACGGCGAACCGTTCGAGTGAAAGAATAGAGTGCGTCGGGTTCACCTTCCACAGTGATGTAGGGGAAGGTAAGTGGTTTGGCGTCTTTAGCTTGCTCACCATCGTTTGATACGTTGGCAGCGACGGTGAGACGAGGTAACTGCATTGCCGCATCCTTGAGTGGAACGATATCTGTTTGATTGAGGATAAGACTCTCATCGAAGGTTGGCGTGGGAAGAAACGCAACGGATCTAGGATCCAGTTTTCCGATGAAGCCGAGGATCGTCGCGTAATCGAGCCGGGATAGTTTACCTTCTGAAGCAGCCGGGTTCTCTTCTCCCAGGGTTAGCGGCTCGTAGCTGTCGTTTATTCTGACGATAGTTACTGCGGGGTCGGGAAAACTGTCACCGGCATTGCCGATACAAAATTCCAGCCAGAAATCGCTGAGCGAGTTAAGAGGGGCAAGCTTCCGGGCGCTCACGTTCCACTCGGAGAGAAGAACGAGAATGAGTCCGAAAACGACGAAAGGGATTAAGCGCTGACGCATTGTGGGGTAGATTCCTTTAACGCGAAGATGGTCGAGACACCGGAGTCGGGGGTTACGACTTCTCCACACAAAACAAGTGGACTGGCTTCGTGCGCGGGTCAAGAGCCACGAAATTGGTGGATTCACGCCATGTGTAGGCCTCTTCGTAGATCAAATCGCGTACCGTGAATGCGGAGCCATGGTCTATTCCCATCGCTTCAAGAGGAAGGTGGATGTTGGATTCGTTCTTCAAATGCGGATCGAGGTTGATTACGACAAGGATGAGATTGCTGCGATCATCCGACCATTTGTAGAATGCAATCATCCGATCATTGTCGCAGGGAATAAACTCGATGTTCGCGTAGCTCTGCAGCGCGGTATTGTTTTGACGAGCCTTATTTACCCGCGAAATGAAGGGTTTGATATTTCCCGCCTTATCCCAATTTCGGGTCTTCAGCTGATACTTTTCGCTGTCGAGATATTCCTCACGACCATGTAGAGCCTTGTTTTCGCAAAGCTCGTAGCCGGAATAAATTCCCCAGGATGAGGAAAGTGTTGCGGCGAGAACCGCCCGGATTTTAAAGGCGGAAGGGGGGGCATCGTGGAGGTGAAAGGGTAGAATGTCCGGCGTGTTCGGCCAGAAGTTGGCACGGTAGTAATCACGCATCTCGCCTTTGGTGAGCTCGGTCACGTAGTCGATGAGCTCAGCCCGACTCTCCCGCCAGGTGAAATAGGTGTAGCTTTGAGTGAAGCCTGCCTTCGCAAGCGTCTGCATCATTTTGGGGCGGGTGAAAGCTTCACTGAGGAAAATGATTGTTGGATCAACGCTGTGGACTTTGGCGATGAGCCATTCCCAGAATGCGACTGGTTTCGTGTGCGGATTGTCGACACGGAAGATTTTGACTCCCTTTTCGACCCAGAAGAGAACGACGTCACAGAGTTCCTCCCAGAGTTCGCGCCACTCGTCGCTGTGAAAGTTGAGTGGTTAATTGTCCTTATATTTTTTGGGTGGTTTCTCCGCGTATTTGATGGAGCCGTCGGGGCGATGGTAAAACCACTCTGGGTGTTCTTCGACGTAGGGGTGATCCGGTGAGCAGTTGATCGCAAAATCGATCGCGATAACCATGTCCATCTTCTTCGCCTCCCCAAGCAACCAGACAAAATCGTCGATTGTGCCGAGTGCAGGTTCCACGGAGCGGTGGCCGCCGTTCTTATTTCCAATCGCCCAGGGAGATCCGACATCGTCGGGTTCGCAGGTAACGGTGTTGTTTTTTCCTTTGCGATGCGATTCTCCGATGGGATGAATCGGAGGAAAATAAATCACATCGAAACCCATTGCTTTCGCATCTTCGATACGCGGGAGGCAGTCCCGGAAGGTAGAGTGGCGGTCTTTAATGCCTTCGGCGCAGCGCGGGAAAAACTCATACCAGGCCGAGTAGGCAGACTGCTTTGTTTCCACGATGAGCTGAATAAGTTCTTCCGAGGTTGAGGCGAGATTCCGGTCCGGCCATCGAGCAAGAAGAGCAAGGACCTTGGGGTCATTCATGAGCGCGGGAACGGCATTTCCCTCAGATTTCATGAGCTCGGTGGTGAGATCTTCGATCGCCTCTGCGTCATCATGAGATTTTCCACCGGCAGCTCGGATTGCGGCATTGTTGAGAATGACCCGACCTTCTTCGATCTCGGTCGAAAAGTTATCCTGATCGCCGGTCAGTCGTCGCTCATAATCGTGCAGCCAGGTCAGAAAGTCGTCTGCCCAGGCAGTCACGACAATTTCGTAATGGCCGATCGAAGAGAAGGTTAGTGAGGTGCTCCATTGATCGTTCTCATGAGCTGACATGGGGACTTCGTTCCATGTCTTCTCCTCTTGTTTTCGCCATTTCGCGACAGCTACGACAATGTCATGTCCGTCTTTAAAAATGTCAGCCCCGACTGTGATTGGCTCACTTTCAACGCGCTTTGCGGGGTAGCGACCCCCTTCGATGCGAGGAGAGAGGTTTGAGATGACCACTGATGCAAGGCGGTCATGAGTGGGGAGTTTTTTCAGGGATCCCATAGAGGAAATAAAAGGCAGGTTCCGATCACTATCGACCCATCACCGCTCTCGCCAAGTTCGATTTTGTAGCTCAATTGTGAGACGTTCCCGGGGAACTAATCGCGAACGCGGCCACGTAGTTGCTTCTTATTCTTCCGCAGCTCTTTGGTGCGTCGTCGTCTCGCTTTTTCGGCTCGCGAGGGTTTCCTCTTTTGGTAACGCTTTTTGGCGCGCGCTTTCGCCCGGATGAGTTGCTCGCTCTTCGCTATCTCCTCAAAGTGATCACAAAGACGCTCGCGGGCGATTTCCCGATTGCGTTCGCGAAAGCGAGTCTCCTGACAATTCACCTCCACACCTGTTGGAAGGTGTTTCAAATAAACGCAGGATGAAGTCTTATTGATCTTCTGACCTCCGGCGCCTGATCCAAGCACGAAGCGCTCTTCCAGATCCTCTTCGAGAATCTTCCATCGCTTCATCCGCTGTTCGAGAGTGGTCATTCTTAAAAATGATGCTGATCCAGGATGGAAAAGCCGTTGCCCTGAGAGAGGAAACAGGGTTGACTCGTGGACTATACCCTATTGAATAGCAAAATTCTATGGAAGCTGAACTAACCGACCTCGAGAAGGGCTACATGGCCTACACTCGGCGAAGTCTCGCTTTCTATGATTGGTGGATGCTGGGAATTTCGAATCGACTGATTTGGAAATGTCCGACCGAGGAGATTCTCGAGCTCTACCGCGAGCACGTTTCCGACAATCATCTCGAGGTCGGAGTGGGGACCGGATACTTTTTAGAAAAGACCCTGCCGGAGGGAAAGCCCCGTGTTGCCCTCCTCGACATCAATCGAGACTGCCTTGAAGTCGCGGCTTCTCGAATCGAAAGTTACCGGCCGGAGATCCATCAGGAAAATGTGCTCGAGCCACTCTTGCTGCATGGCGCGGGATACGATTCGATCGCCATCAACTATCTCTTGCACTGTCTCCCCGGAAATTTAGAGACCAAAGCGAGCAAAGTCATGGATCATCTTGCGCCTTACCTTCACGATAAGGGATCGCTTTTTGGGTCCACAATTTTGGGAGCAGATATTAAGCGCCCAATCGCGGCTTCGATCCTGATGGCGAAATATAACAAGAAAGGAATATTTTCGAACACACAGGATTCTCTCGGAGCAATCATGGAAGCGCTCTCAACGAGGTTTAAGACCTTCAATGTCGAGGTCCAGGGCTGTGTCGTTCTTTTCTGGGGAAAGGGAGTGAAAGAATCCTATCGGGAAAAGTTGAAACAAGCGTGATTAGGCTTCCGTTGCCCGGTCGCGATTTGACCAGAGTTGTTTCAGCTCACTCCACGGCAGAAAATAGACGGCGCTGACAACGACGTAGACGGCGAAGGAGTCGATCTTGAGGAAGTGACATCCTCCGAAGAAAAAAATCAGGATGTGCATGCGGATCACGTTTTTGTAGGGGCCCGCGAAAAGATCTTCGGTGAGTTCTTTCCGTGGTTTCTTGGCGGTTAGATCCTCGCTCTCATCCGAAGATTGAGCGTCTTTCCGAAACGGTTTCAAAATTGCATTCCGCTCGGCAATGAACGTGGGAATAATGAAGAGTCCGTAGGGAATCATGAGATGCTGAAAGACGAGCTTCCAGAGGAGGATTGGATTAATGAAAGCTTCTCCGAAGCCATCATCGGGGAGGCCTTCGAGTGGAAAAAACTGGCTGAGGAAAACGGAGTGGCCGGCGTGGAATCCACAAAAGTGGACGGAGAAGAAAGCAAGAAAGAAAAGGGCGACACCTCCGCCGATGAGTAGCGAGGCGAGACGGTTAGGGCCGGTGTAGCCGTCATCATGAATCGTCCGCCAACCTAACAAGGTGCTATAACCAATCCTGAAAAGGATTGTGGAATAGCCGATGACAAGGCTGCTGAGCCAGAGGCTCCAGACGAGATCAGACGTTTCCCAATGGAGGAACCAGGCGAGGGCGAGGCCAATGAAGAAGGCGACCAGGTTCGGGGTAATGACACGGACGACTGAGGAATCGGAATCGGTCGTCATGTTGGAAATGTTCAGGGGCAGGTGAGGGCCCGGCCATTGTCGGCGGGTTCGATCGCATCAAGAAAGGGGACGGCTCGTTCGGCCCATTCCGTCGGTCCGGGGTAGTGGTCGGACTCTCCGCCAAAGCAGCTTTGCAGCATGTCAGTGTTGATGACGCCGGGATTAAAAGCGACGGCACCGACTCCGTGCGGGAGCTCCTGAGCGAGGGCCTGCGTGAGGCCTTCGATGGCCCACTTGCTCGCGCAGTAGGGGGCAACTTCGGGGGAGGTCGAGCGTCCCCATCCGCTCGAGAAATTCACGATGATGCCGCTGCCTTGCTGAATCATTGCAGGAGTGAAATGGCGGATCACGCGGGTCACGCCACTGATATTGATATCGATTAACTCAGTGAATTCGGCGTCTTCGATTTCCCAGAGCGGCGCGTTCCGATTGATGATCGCTGCGTTGTTGATGAGTAGGTCGGGTGTCCCGAATTTGGCAAGGACCTGCTCCGACCAGATTCGCACGGCTTCATCGCTGCTGAGATCGACGGAGGAGTAGTGATGGCTGCCGCCGGTAAGCTCGGACGGTGCGGTTTCAGAGCGGGAACATCCAGCGATCTTGTGTCCCCGTGCGATGAAGCCCTTTGCCATGGCAAGACCAAGCCCGCGAGAGACGCCGGTGATGAGAATGCGTTTCGAATCGCTCATGA
>JARGOD010000029.1:45767-50080 GCA_029210205.1 Verrucomicrobiales bacterium
GCTTTCTTTGCGGGCGCTTTTTTAGTGGCGCTCTTTTTTGGAGCCGGGATCTTTTTTGCCGGAGCTTTTTTCGCCGCAGGGGCGGGAACTTTTTGCGCAGGGGCGGGATCAACCCCTTCGATTTCGTCCTGCTCCGCTTTTGGAATTCTCGAAACACGATCCACCGGATTCTTGGTGAGAATGTTGCCTTTCACGCCGCGCCCTTTCACGCCGATGTCGGCAAAGCGGAAGTCGATCTGAAGCTTTCGCAGCCCGAGGTCGGACTTCAGGTGGACGCGAACGATGATGTTCGCTTCCTCTTCAGTCTCGTGCTCGCTGAGCCAGAGAACTCGCGTTCCCGCTTTTCCGGCGGTGAGATCGTAGAGTTTTTCACGGGTCACGCCACTGACCTGAAAGCGCTTCACCATGGTGCGGCCGCCACGTCCGTCGCGGTAGATCATGTTGTAGACTTTTGGCGCTTCTTTGTTAAAGACGTGGACGAGAAGATTGTCTTTTCCGATGAAAACCTTGTCGGCAACTTTGACAACGCGCATCGTGCCGTCCCGTGAGAAAGCGATGATGTCGTCGAGGCGCGAACATTTTTCGACCGCTTCGTCACGCTTCATGGAATAGCCGGCCATACCTTCTTTGCGGTTCACGTAGAGCGTGTCGTTGGCAACGACGACCTGCTTGGCTTCGACGCGCTCGAAGGAAGCGATCTCGGTCTTGCGCTCGCGACCTTTTCCGTAGCGCTCTTTGATGCTTTCGTACCACTTGATCGTGTATGCCGTGAGGCGTTTGAGGTCGCGCTTCGTTTGTTTGATCTGATCTTCCAGGCCCCGAATCAATTCATCGGCTTTAAAGGAGTCGAACTTGGAAATGCGCTTAATTTTGATCTCAGTGAGGCGGACAATATCTTCCTCAGTCACCTCCCTGACAAACATCGACAGGTAGGGGCGAAGTCCCTCCCAGATCTCCGCGATAACTGCTTCCCATGTTTCGCATTCCTCGATTCGCCGATAGATGCGCTTTTCGATAAAGATTTTCTCGAGACTTGAGAAGTGCCATTTTTCCTCAAGCTCGCTGAGTTTGATTTCGAGCTCCTGCTTGAGGAGGGCGCGGGTCTGCTTGGCGGTGTGGCGGAGGATCTCCGAGACGCCGAGAAACTTCGGTTTGTCATCTTGAATGACACACGAGTTCGGCGAGATGCTGACTTCGCAATCAGTAAAAGCATAGAGTGCCTGAAGTGTTTGATCAGTATCGACTCCCGCGGGGAGGTAGACATGGATTTCGACGAACTCGGCAGTGCAATCCTCTATTTTTGAAACGCGGACCTTACCCTGCTCGTTCGCTTTGAGAATGGAGTCAGTAAGACTTGTTGCAGTGGTGCCAAAGGGAACTTCGCGAATAATGAGGTGGCGCGCTTTCGCTCGTTCGATTTTTGCCCGAACCCGAATGCGACCGCCGCGAAGTCCGTCATTGTAGTCCGCCATGTCGGCGATGCCTCCCTGGAGAAAATCGGGATAAAGCGTGAACTCCTCTTTTCTCAAGACGGCGATACAGGCGTCGATCAGTTCAATAAAATTGTGTGGCAGGATCTTGCAGGCAAGTCCTACCGCAATTCCCTCCGCTCCGTGCACGAGGACGAGAGGAAACTTGGAGGGGAGAGTGACGGGCTCCTTGTTTCGGCCGTCGTAGCTCGCCGCCCACGTCGTTGTTTTGTGATTAAAAAGGACTTCGTTGGCAAACTTCGAGAGCCGGGTTTCAATGTAACGTGGAGCAGCTGCTGAGTCACCGGTAAGGATGTTGCCCCAGTTTCCCTGAGTATCGACCACGACTTCCTTCTGCCCCATGTTAACGAGGGCATCTCCGATCGATTGATCACCGTGCGGGTGATACTGCATTGTATGGCCGATGATGTTCGCGACTTTATTGAAGCGTCCGTCGTCCTTCTCTTTAAGCGAGTGGAGAATTCGTCGCTGCACCGGCTTCAAGCCGTCGTTGATGTGAGGGACGGCACGCTCGAGGATGACGTAGCTCGCATAGTCGAGAAACCAGTCGGAATACATGCCCTTGAGGGGCTGCTGTGATGTTGTGTCAGGCATCGTTTTTAGCTTTCCTTATGCCGCCGTCGCATCGGCTTCGAATTCCGCCCGCTGCGCTTCCTCCTCCTCAATAATGTCCGTCTCTACCTTGAGGTTCTTGATGATGAACTCCTGGCGGTCTGGTGTATTTTTGCCCATGTAGAATGCCAGCAAGTCCTGAATGATCTTTGGCTTGGCCGGAATCTCAACGGGAGCCAATCTCACATTTTCGCCGATAAAATGCTTAAACTCATCGGGTGAAATTTCCCCAAGTCCCTTGAAGCGGGTGATCTCAGGGTTCTTCACTTCGGCAAGGGCCGCCTGCCTTTCATCTTCGTTGTAGCAGTAGCGAGTCTCCTTCTTATTTCTAACCCGGAAGAGAGGAGTCTCGAGAATGTAGAGATGCCCTTCACGAATCAGGTCCGGGAAAAATTGCAGGAAGAAAGTCATCGCGAGAAGCCGAATGTGCATCCCGTCGACGTCAGCGTCGGTCGCGAGGACAACCTTGTTGTAGCGGAGGTCTTCGATGCCCTCTTCGATGCCGAGCGCGGCCTGGAGAAGATTAAACTCTTCGTTTTGATACACGACCTTGCGCGACATACCGTATGAGTTGAGCGGTTTTCCGCGTAGCGAAAAGACAGCCTGAGTGTCGACACTACGCGCCTTTGTGATCGAACCGCTTGCAGAGTCACCCTCAGTGATGAAGAGGGTCGATTCGAGAGCGAGCTTGTGCTTTGAATTCAGGTGGGCCCGGCAATCTCGGAGCTTTTTGTTATGCACTTTTGACTGCTTGGCGCGGTCGCGGGCGAGCTTTTTGATTCCCTTAAGCTCTTTCCGCTCGTGCTCTGAGCGGAGAATTTTTTCGACCATCGCGTCGGCGACTTCTTTTTTGCGATGAAGGTGGTTGTCGAGTTGAAGGCCGACGAAGTTTCCGACAAAGGTTCGGATCGTCTCGCCGTCAGGCGCCATGTGCGTCGAGCCGAGTTTTGTTTTCGTTTGGGATTCGAAGATGGGGTCTTCAACTTTCACACTGATCGCGGCGACAATTCCTGAGCGGACGTCCGGCGCATCGTATTGCTTCTTAAAGTGAGTTCGAACGGTTGAGACGAGGGCCTCTCGAAAAGCAGCGAGGTGGTTTCCTCCCATTGTTGTGTGCTGACCGTTGACGAAGCTATAATACTCTTCACCGGCTTGCTCGGTGTGAGTGAAAGCGATTTCGATGTCGGTATCAGTGAGATGAATGATCGGGTAAATCGGATTCTCGCTGCCTTCGAGATTTTCGGTGAGAAGATCAAGGAGGCCGTTTTTTGATTTAAATTTTTTGCCGTTCAGCGTCAGGGTCAGGCCGGTGTTGAGATACGCATAGTTTCTCAGCATGGTCTCGACGAATTCGAGATTCCACGTGTAGGTGCCAAAAATCTCGCGGTCAGGTTCAAAAGAAACCATGGTGCCCGAGTGTTCGCTCGACTTGACCGCTTTCTTCATTTCCTCGGTGAGGAGTCCGTGGGCAAAAGTAATTCCCTTCGTTTGTTTGTCGCGGAACGCCGCGATCTCAAAAAACTCGGAGAGAAAGTTCACCGCTTTGATGCCAACTCCATTGAGGCCGACTGATTTCTTGAATGCTTCGCTGTCGTATTTCGCACCGGTGTTGATGATCGAAGCGCATTCTTTTAGTTTCCCTAGAGGGATGCCCCGACCAAAGTCGCGCACCCGAACAAAAGACTCCTCGATTTCGATGTCGATCTGCTTCCCATTGCCCATCACGAATTCATCGATGCAGTTGTCGATGACCTCTTTGAGCAAAATGTAAATGCCGTCATCGGGCGAGGTGCCGTTTCCCAGCTTGCCGATGTACATCCCCGGACGGAGCCTGATGTGCTCGCGGGGCTCGAGTGAGCGGATATGCTCTTCGTTGTAATCAGCAGCCATGATGAAGAAAGATTAGAATTACTTCAGTATTTAAGAATTCTGAAGTAAATTCAACCACGGAGTGCTGAAATCCATTTGAGCAAGGGCGTTTTATCGCCCCCTGCTACAGTTTAGGAAGACTCTCGACGGTCAATTTTTCCTCTTCCGGGTCGAGGTAATTGTCGAGTTTGGCATCGGTCGTGAGAGACTCCACATGACCAGTTTCATGAGTAACCTTGATCATGAAGCCCCGGTATCGCACCTTAGTCCCTTTGCGCTCTTTTTTGCCGAGTCCATCGATATCGTCGGCGCGGTCTTTGTAAGAGCTTCTCGCTCTAGTGT
>JARGOD010000165.1 GCA_029210205.1 Verrucomicrobiales bacterium
CCGGACGGAGATGGTTCACATACCCGAGGACGTTGCGGTTGTCGGTCCAGTCCGCGCCGACAGGGATGATGGCGGAGTTGGTGGCTTCTCGCGAACTCTCGTGCTCTTGCGCCTCCCCCTTCTCGGCAATCGCGTATCCAAGTCCCATCAGCTGAGCTGTCCATCCGTGATAGTATGAATCATACCTGGAACCGACCTTTACAATGTCACGTTGCTCGCGACCTCCCATTGCTTTGTTAATTCGTCCGCTCTTAATGGCATCAACCCAGTCATTTATCACTGGTTCAGGAAAATCAATGAGCGAACCGCCGGGGTTCTGGATGGTCACACTATCAGGTGAAATACGCTTCACCGTATATTCGGCACGTCCTTCTCCCACTTTATCTCCCACTCGAAGTGTGAGCGGTTGCTGACGTCCCCGGGAAGCAGCTAAGTATGAAGAAACCGCTAACGCAATCTGGGTTTTTCCCGTCCCGCTGCCGCCCGATAGAATCGCAAAAGGTTTTGTGGCTAGCGCTATGAGGAGCCGACGGAATTCGATGTCATCAACATTGCTCAACCGATCTGGGAAAAAACTTCCGTCCATAATAAATCCAGTCAGAAAACACCTCAAATTAAAGGCTCACTGTCTTTTAACGTGCTCCCGTGTTTATCCATTGCAAGCATCAGAAACTCTTATCAAAGCATCTTCAATTTCCTCCCAAGGCTGGTTCAAGTTAACCGTGCAGACCCGGATCGAAAATCCGAGAAGCTCGTAGTGAAAGTCGAAGGATTGCTTCACGACCGGATAAAGCAGGATTCCACGCGGTCGCTGCCCCTCGCTCCAGTTGGCAAAGGTGCGCAACGCGTTCTGCAGGTAAGCCAGAAGTTGATATAGATGGGCGCCCGTGACCTTATCGTCACGCTGCCCTCCTTTCAGAGCGTTCTTGTAAAATTTGCAGTCGAGGAT
The DNA here is from genome assembly GCA_029210205.1 of Verrucomicrobiales bacterium. Lineage (GTDB taxonomy): Bacteria > Verrucomicrobiota > Verrucomicrobiia > Verrucomicrobiales > DEV007 > Arctic95D-9. The sequence continues at coordinate 950 of JARGOD010000165.1, forward strand.
GATGCGAGTGTCAGGCCCGTCGATGGTGACATCGGTCAACAGGGCGGGAAGATGCGCTTTTGAAACGGTGTCGAGACCGTCGCCATCCCAGGTGATCTGACTTCCCGCGACGCGGCAGTCGGGAAGGTGCTTGTCGTAGAAATTCCTCACAAAGGTTTCGAAAAGATGACAGAGGCTGATCTCGTCATCGAGGATTCGGCGGAGGAGGAGATCATTTGAACCGCCATCCCCCTCTCCGGGAAGGTGGTGACGATGAAGCAGCTCACACATACTCAGCAGAAATCGGTAGGTTCGGCTGCGACGATGCACCTGAACTTGGCGGAAATGACGACTCGACAACGCCAGCGGCGAGACGTCGTGGAACCAGTCAAGCTGATCCCGGAGAGCGGCCCGATTCTTCGAAGTCACTTTTGGATCCCGAAGGAGTCGTTGTCCCGTCGCGAGCAGGATTTGATTGGGAAGCACATCGTGGCTCAGTTCATCAAACTGACAGACCATCCGACCGTGGTTCCAGCTCTGCCTCTGCATGGAATCCTGAATGACAAGACGACCGCGGATTCTCGGGGTTTCCTCTTTCTCCTCGATGTATTCCCGATGAATCCCTCTTCGGATTTCGTGCTGAATTCCTCTTGCGAGAACGAGGGCAAAGAGGTTGGCAAGATTAGGGCATCGGCCGCTCGGCATCGGGATAGGACGACCCAGCTCCAGGTAATTCCAGGCGTAGCAAAGGAGATAGTAGAAGTTGCGCACCGGAATGGCACCCTTCTCTAAAGCCTCAGGATCGACGTCCGGAGACTCCAACTCAGCTTCTTCGACTGTGGGAACAACCTCCATTATTCCTTCGGAAGGTCGGCGAGAAGGGCCTTGCGCGCGTCATTGGCTTTGTCCGGTGTGTCGATCCAGTATTCCTGAAGAAGCGGATAGATCTCATACTGGATGACGTCTCGATACCAGCCCACGGGATCCTCGACCTTGCCGGGAGGACAAAAAAAGCTATGCCCAATGCAGTAGCCGGCTCCGAGATTGTAAGTGTCGTTCGAAATCTTATCGTTGAGCGCGATCATGCGCTGTTGGATTCGCTCAATCCAGGAGGGCGAAAGGCCGTTTTCTTCCTCTAACCAGGCTTCGAACTTATTGTGCCCAAATCCTGGTTTCATCTCGATGAAGGCGAATCGACGGCGCAGAGCATAGTCCACCAACGCGAGAGAACGGTCCGCGGTGTTCATGCTGCCGATCAGATGAAGGTTTGGCGGCACAAAGAAGGGCGGGTCCTCTGGATCGCTGTAGGCAAGTCGAACCGCGTCCGAGAGATTTCGTTTGTCGTGCTCGATCAACATGAGCAGTTCCCCGAAGATCTTGCTGAGATTCCCCCGATTGATTTCATCGATGATGAGAAAGTGTTCTTTCAGAGGATCAAGCCGGGCCTGCTCGCAGAAGTCATAGAAGATTCCTTTCTTCAGCGTAAATCCTTCCCCATCGGGGCGATAACCCATCACAAAATCCTCGTAGCTGAAGGACTGATGGAATTGGATCGTCTTTACGCGGCTGGTGTCCTTGTGTTCCAGAATGGCGTATCCGAGTTTCTTAGCGAGAAAGGTTTTGCCGGTTCCCGGAGCTCCCGCGAGAACGATATTCTTCTTTCTCTTCAGCAGGGTCAGGATGTGATCGAATTCCTCGTCGTCGAGAAAGAGCTTCGGCAATTCCTCGTCACGATCAAAAATCGGGAAGGTCGCATCTCCGTCGGAGACTCGGGAGTTGTGAGGCTTGCTTTCCTTCTCTTCCTCCTCAAACTCCTCCCCTCCCTCATCCGCGCCGCCTGTCTCAGTGCTGTTGTAACCAATAGGCAGCCCCTTCTTCAAAAAGGCCTCGCAAATCTTTGCGTCCAATGCCATTTCGACAAGCTCGGGGACGTGGGATTTTTTGTAAGAATTTGTTGTCCGGCCTGCAAAGAAATCCCCGATCTTTCTTACACCGGAAGCGAACTCTTCCCACTCTTTGACTTCCCCGGACAAAATTGAAGCGAAGGCAACAGACTTCGTGCGAAAACCTTCCCCATCCGGAGTGTCCGCGAATACCGTTTTGCCAGTCTTTTCCTCCTCTGTCGGCGGGCGATTGATTGAATAGGTAAGTCGAATCGTTTCTGGAGTGCGGCAATCGAACTTAGCGACATACATACGACCGACTGTTAAATTAAAACAGGTAGGAGAAGAGGGAGGATTTGAAAAGGTAATAGCCCCATGCAAGTGAGGTTCGTCGTAACCGAGTGCCTTGATAACACGACCGAAGAATGCAAAAACAGTCTCTGCCATTACCACACTTTCAAAAATCCGCTGGAAGGGAGGACCCATGTTTTCGGCTCCGAATGTTCCCGGGCAAACAACCCAAATGAAAGACTGGACATCGATCCAGTCCTTTGGCTTCCATGGCTCAAGGGCGCTCCAGAAGGCTCGTCCGAATTGCAAGAGAGTCTGGAATAGAGCTCCCGTGGGTCGTTTCTTAGGGAAGTCGATACCCAGTTCTTGAGCCAGTTTTCGAAAGAAGCTGATCTTAACGGGAAAGTAGGTTTCGGGACGCAGAAGCCAGAGTAAGACTGACAATAGCGACCAATTTGCCTGACAACCCGTCGACTGAATGACCTTAATCAAATCGTCAATATCAAGCGGTCCGTTCCAGGGGCGGGACGTCACATTCAGAAAGGCGGAAAAGACTTTCGCTGAATCATCCTCCGACTCAGGAAATGTGTCGTTCCAATCCCTGAAGTTAGAAAATCCGCTGTGCTTCTCAATTAATGACCGAAGCTGCAAGGGGACTTGGGCGGCCCTCCCCTCATCAATCGCAGCCTGAATACCCTTCCGCCCCAACTCATTCTGAAACGCGCTGAGTAGCTGATGCTTGGAGGCAACCTCCGTATCTACGAACGGTTTTCCCGGATTCTCGAAATCAATGAACCCGGGAATCCTTGATTCGAATCGACGCCAGAGGACTTCCATCTGTGATTCACTCAGGTGGAAACCGGTAAAATGCTCGTGAGCATCATGGGAAAACTGGGCGAGATCGCCTTTACTGAGCCTTACAACTAAGGCCAGCCAATCTTTGTAGGACGCATAGGATTTCGCCGGAGGCTCGACACCCTCAAGCAACGCATACTCAACATTCTTTTTGTCAGTGGAGGCGAATGATTCCGGCGAAATCCAAAACATGCCGGAAGTCAAATTGGTGAGACCAACCCCGGTGTATCCGAGACACTCGTCGAATGTGTTCCCGTTGATCGCCTCAATTCCCCCGCCACTGACAGCCTCCTTGAACAATTTCCAGAGAGCAGGGATATGGGCAGGATCCCGGTTCTTCGCCCACGGAAACAGCCAGGACTTCATGTTCTGCGCAACGGGAATCCCGGTAAAATCTCCCGGAACAGGAGCAGACAACGCCCATTCTTTCTTCACAAACTCCCAATTAGCACGGCGGTTGGCATCACTCATCCCCCGATTAAAGATCGCTAAAAAGGTAAAGGGATCGATCTCCGCCAGCGGAATCGCATTCCCCCGCTCATCCTCATCGGTGAGCGAAATGACTTTCAGTCCCGCATCCTGCATGCGCATGGCCAGAGCAATCAACTCGCCCTGCCGAACTTCAAATTTCAGAAGATACTGGGCGGCTTCGAGGTGAATCGGTTTCCAGGAGAACATACGAGTGATTCAAAAGGCTGAAATGCAAAGAGGTCAATCACGCGAATCGTTATTTGTCGAATCCACAGAAATTCTATTCCAATCACCCCCTCCCCTACTCCTCCCGCAAAATCCTCTCCATCGGCGCCGCCAAATCCGCGGCCGTGGCATCC
>JARGOD010000030.1 GCA_029210205.1 Verrucomicrobiales bacterium
TCGCGACATACAACAAGATGGCTGACGAGAAGCGCGAAGGGCACTTGAAAGAGGCCGGGCGGTTTCTGGAAGGGTTGGAGTGAGGGCTTTAGCCCTTTTTCAACGGTTGGCTGCTCCGCAAAGGCCTAAAGGCCTCACTCCAACTTCTTCCGCCCCTGAATAAACAGAAACACCACGCCTGCCAGCGCGATCAGCGCCCCGAAAAATTCCCGCGACAGTTCCACGCGCGGGTCTTCCGCTGACATGCTCACCTGAGTCATCGTGAATTCCTCTTCACCGACCAGATTCTGAATCAGCCCCGGTCCGGTCACCGCCATTTCAACGAAGCAAAAGATCATCGAGACGATGAGGAGCCATTTCGGAAGCCGTTTGAAGATCGCGACGACGAAGAGCACCGCAATCAGCGAGTAGAAAAGAAACCACAGCGTCGCATCGAGGCCGGACGGTTTATAGTAAACGGCCGGATCAATGTCATTTCGCTGAAACCAGGCAAAGACGCCGAAGATCAGGGCAAGAAAGAGGTTCAGAATCGCGAGGGGCGGGGAAGTTTTCATGAAATCAGGCTGGAGAGATCAACTCATTGAAATCACGAGGATTCAAGCGGCGGATTGAACTCCCTGCCGGCAGGAATTTTCGCTTGTCAAACCGCCGATCCCGCGCAAATTACCGCTCGCTCGATCCGAAGGGATCGTGCAGCCTTTGGCAAAAGCACCCGTAGCTCAACTGGATAGAGCGCTTGACTACGGATCAGGAGGTTTGGGGTTCGAATCCCTACGGGTGTGCCATCGGAATTTCTCTGTGTTTGCCCTGAGCCTCTTGAAATCAGCAACGAGCCTTCTATGGTGACGATTTGAGGACCGAACCTCCCTTAGTCAGCCGATGCCAACCGCAGCGATCATCATTTTTCTGATTGGTCTTTCCGCCGCCCTGTTTGGATACTGGGGGCAGCACACCGAAGCCGGACGCATCCGCTATGATGAAATGGCGGGGATGATTCCCTTCTTCGCCTGGTGGGCCGGAATTGTTCTCATTGCGGTTGCTGTCATCCTCGGGATTATCGCGGTCGTGAAGCGTTGAAGATAAATGTGTTATCGCTCTTGGATACGTCCTCTTTGGGTAGTGGCTGGAGTGCTTCAGAAGTCTGTCCCACTATTCTCTGTTCATAGCGAAATCCGAAACAAATTATCACTTTATATAATTACCATAATCTGCTACTGTTGGATTCTCGACACGAAAACACCGAATCCACTCAGCAATGACCTTGAAACTTGTCGCCAAATCGGAGGCCTGTTGTGAACCCGAAGAACTGATTCTCCGCGAGAATTCTTATGGCCTCGGGCGCCTCCACGACAACGATTTGAGCATCCAGATTGATTGTGTTTCGGGATACCATGCCGAACTCAAGCGGACAACCGACGGAGGCTACGCCATCATCGATCTCCATTCGAGCAACGGCACTTTTCTCAACGAAAACCGGGTGACTTGCCCGGTGAGAGTGAAGCCGGGCGATCATTTGAAGCTCGGAAATGTAATAATCGCGGTAGAAGAACACATCGAGGTGGTTCTCCCGCCGGAAGACGAATCCTTTATCGGGTGCTACCTCTCCAAAGTCATTTCGCTGAAGGATGAATTCGACTTCACCAGCGAGGAGAGCTTTTGCACGTTTCCGATCAAGCCCGTCAGATCTCAACCGGCTGTCGGAAACGTTAACGAGGTTCTCAAGCACCCGGTCAGGATGGAAGACCCTAATCCTGGAATAGCCGCGCAGCAGATCGAACGTGCCAGAGAAGCCGAACGTGCGCGGGAAGTCGAACTTGCGAGGGAAGCCGAACGAGCGCAGCAGATCGAACGCGCGAGAGAAGCCGAGCGAGTGCAGCAGATCGAACGTGCGAGGGAAGCTGAACGAGCGCAGCAGATCGAACGCGCGAGAGAAGCCGAGCGAGTGCAGCAGATCGAACGTGCGAGAGAAGCCGAACGAGTGCAGCAGATCGAGCGTGCGAGGGAAGCCGAGCAGGCTGAAACGGATCTGCGAGAGAGGCTAGAGCCAGCCAACAGTGAAGATTTCAATTCGAAGGTCCACGGTCTCACCGCGGAGCTTGAAACCGCGATGCGTGAGATCAAGCGTCTGAAAGCATCCAAGGCAAACGAGTCTCCCCGAACGGCTGAGATGAACAGCCACGCAGCGCCTCCCGCGAATCCGAGCCAACCAGTGGCCCGTCGCCCCGAAGATCATGCAATCCAGAGGTCAGGAAACCATCACGTTAGGGATCAACTCGCAAGACCACCCCTGTTAAATCCCACCGTTCCCGAGCACCTCACTGCAGAAGCTCAATCACCTTCACGAGCGGCAAATGATCCGAAGCCTCGAGCTGATGATCCAAGACCCTGACCTCGAGCGTTTTCGACTCCAATTCGCTCTGCAGCAGGACGTAATCAATCTGCCACGGAACCTCAGCCTGTTACCCCAATCTTATACATCTCCTCCGCACACGCTTTCAGCGTCTTCTCCAACGCCGCATACGGCTCACCGAAACTATCGACCAGCCCGGAATGTTGGCGCTCCTTCTTGCGCGGGATCAGATTCGTCGCGTCGACGAGGCCACAGTAATGCCATCCCACAAATTCCGGACGCGCAAAGGCTTTGCGGAAGAACTCTTCGGTCCACTCGACGCGTTGGTCGAGGGTGTCCGCGACCGGGCCGTAGGGGCGGGGCATTGTGTCGGTGACCATGGTGAAGGCGGAGTCTCCATTGATCACCGGCAGGTCCGCGAGGCGCTTCCAGCGATCGAGGCCGGGCTCCTGGACTTCGTAACGGGCATACATCTGGTAGAGCAGGACATCGGTATGCTTCGCGGTCACGGGAAGGACAGTGTCGAGTGAGTCGGTGTTCGCGTTGAGCTTATCCCCGAAGAAGAGGTGATTGGGATCGTAGCGATGGATCGCTTCCTTCGCGATCCGATAGTAGGCATCGACACAGGCCTGGAGAAAGATGATGTTGTCTCGCGTTTCGTTCGCATTGGATAGATCAGTGTCAGGACGCCAGTCTGCGGCTGAAGCCAAGGCATCGAAGCTGTCGAACCGGGTGCCGTAGGTTTTGTTGAAGGAGGCGATCTTGCTGTAATAGATCTCCTGCATCGTTTTCACGTAAGCCTGCTTGCCGGCAGCGTCAGCGCCGAAGTTGCGCAAGCGACGCGGCCAGCCGATGCGGGACTCGCGCCGGGCTCCGCCGATGACGTCCGGGCGTTCGCGTAAATCCTCTTCGGTGAAAAGAGGGCAGTCGGTCATGGAGTAACCGATCAGGTTCGAATCGTCCCGGAGAGGTGCGGCGGTTTCTTTGGCGAGTCGATCACATCGGGCCGCGAATTCGTCAGAGAACACATCGAGAAAGTTCTCGTCGGGAATGTCGCCTTTCCAGTGGGGGATCTCGACAAACTTGATCGGCTGCAGGTAGGGGAACACCGCCCTGGGCGTGTTCGTGACGCGCAGGGAAGTGTGCACTCCCAGCGTGTTAAAGCCGTAGTTCGCGCAGGTCTGGAAGAGCCACTCTTTGATCGCTGGATAGAACTGCTTGTCATCAGCAAGGTCCTCGATGCCAAGTCGCTTCTGCCACGCCGCTTGACTGAACGGCTGCCGGAAGAGGTCCGGGACGAAGTGGTTGATGCCAAAGCTGAGAAAGGCATTTCCCTCCGGAGTCACCATCCACCAGCGATCGTCCTTCTCCACGCGGAAGTAGCCAGTCGCTTCAAACTGCTTGCCGGTCCAGCCGCCATACGGATCCTGACTTTTAAGGCCCTTGCTGAGTAGTGAGTTTGCGCCAAGGAGACCCGCTCCCCCCAGGGTTGCGGAGATTTTTTGAGTGAAGTGTCTACGATTCATCGCGGATGTTTATCAGGATTGACTCACTGATTAGGCCATCGAGGGCCTGTGTTAAGCAAGCATTCGTCTGATTTATATCTGGACGAGAATGCTTCTCACGATGGAAAAAAGAGAAAGCTCCCGGTCTCTGTGGTTATCCTGAATCTTGCGTTTGATCGCGAATATTCCGGCCCCGATTTCTTCGGAGTGTCCCAATCATAAAAAAGTTGCGGTGATGTTCCCGGCGTCATGAAGTCCGCTCTTCCATGGATTCTTTGATCGTCCGTGGCGATAATGAGCGCGCCAATACCAAACTGACAAAATCATGTCATTGCTCACTTCGTGACATCTCCTAGCTTAGAGTAGGGAGTATTATTAATACGAATTGCTACCTCGTCCGAAAGTACCCCCCCATTCCTCTCCACTATGATCCGATCCCGCTTTCCTCTCATCGCTGCCGCTGCCTCCGCCTGCCTTCTCTTGTGCAGCCTTGTCGCGACCAACCTGTCGAGCGTCGCAAGCGAGGCGGAAAGCAGACACGACACCTACGGCGGAAATCGAGACTTCCCGGCAGAGTCGACCGGGTTCTTCTATCTGAGAGAATTCGATGGCCGTCACTTTCTCGTGACCCCGGAGGGCCATGGCTACCGAGCGCTCGGGATTAATCACTTTCACATGATGACGTCGCAGGATTACGACGGCGCGATTCAGCAAATCAAGGACTGGGGATTCAACGCTGGTTGCTATCAGGGGCCGAGATGGATGTGGAATCGCCATCCTTACACCAAAGGCATCACCCTGGTGCCAACTTCGCCCTACAAGTCGGATGATCATTTCGGATTCCGCGACGTCTTTTCTCCGGAGTTCCTTGTTGAACTCGAAGAGACGATTCAGCAGATCGTCGAACCGCAGAGCGAGAACCCCTTCCTGATCGGGTATTTCTGGACTGACATCGGCTTGTGGGAGCGCGACCGCAAAGGCGAAAGCTGGCTCTCGTTCTTTCAATCGCTTCCCGCCGATTCAGAAGGAGGGAAGGCATGGACTGAATGGAAAGCCGGGAACCGGGACGCAGACGAAAACGAATTCCTTCCCCTCATCGCCCGGGAGATCTATTCCAACGCTCACAGATTGATTCGCAAGTATGATCAAAACCATCTCATCTTCGGCGATCGCTGGCATGAGATCGACATGCCGGAAGCCGTCGTGCGGGAGTCGCTGCCTTACGTCGACGCGATTGCGATTCAGCCCACAAGCCAGGGCTACAACCACGAGTTCTTCGAGGAGGTCTTCGAAAAATACGGGAAGCCGATTTACATCGCCGATCACGTCAGCTCTTTCGCCACAGAGGAGTTTCCCGTGACGATGGGGCAGAAGGCGAAGAACCCCGAAGACTTCGAGGCCTACTACGAAAAGTATGTGACGACTGCCTTTGCGACACCCTACCTGATCGGCTTCAACAAATGCCAGTATCAGGATCAGGGAAACCCGGGGCAGATGCTCAAGCAGGGACTCATTCGGGCGAGCGGGGTGCCCTACTCTGTGGTCGATGCGATTGGCGAAGCGAACCGGAAGGCGTTGCAGTTGGCTTATTCTAACAAACCAATAAAAGCTGGAGAACCCACGGCAACGGTTTCGGCCCCGAAGGTTGACGAGCGGTTCAAGGTTTCCATCGGCGAAACTTTCAACGGAGCTTTCATCGTTAGTCCTGAGATCTCTGAAGGTGGAGCCGTCGCGGGTGGCACCACTCTGACCCTCGAGGCAATCCCAAGCTCGGGATATGCGCTGGATTCTCTCTACTCTGCCGTTTCAGGATTCAGAAACTGGACCGTTTACCGGGAGTCGATGTCTTCCCCATGGCAGGTCACCGTCGATCAGGACATGGAGATCGGAGCTTCTTTCATTGAAGATTAAGACTTGGCCGGTTTCGAGGTGACTCATGATATCGAATATGCCCAACCCGGAAAGAAAGCGCTGAAGTATGATGCTTTCTCTCCAGAAGGCGCTGAGGACCTTCCCGGAATCGTCATCATTCATGGAGGCGGTTGGAGCGCCAATAACGAAGACGTCATGAGAGGTCTCGCTCGCGAACTGGTTCGCGACGGGAGCTATGTCGTCTTCAGCATCGATTATCGTTGGATCGGAGATCGTGATGGCGACCTCGAAGCGAATACCCTTGTCGATCTGATCGAAGATGTCTTTGGTGCGATCGCTCACATCCAGGAGCATGCCACGGACTACGGTCTTGATCCGACGAGGCTGGCGGTGACCGGGGACAGTGCGGGTGGTCATCTCTCCGCGTCTGCTGCGAACATGGCTGGCATGATCGGCGATGCCGGCTATGGCGAAACAGGCGGGGTCTTTGAGTTTTTGCCCAGCTATTTTCCTGAGGGAAAATCTGTCGATGAGGTCAGAACGGAGATCGTCTCTGCGATCCAGGCGGCGGCTCCCAGCTACGGCATCTTTGGCGCGGAGCCCATCCTCGAAAACATGATGCAAAATCATCCCTCCGGCGTCTGGGAGCACGTTGCTCCGATCAAGACGATTCCCGATGTTGGCGAGCGGGCCGTTCCGCAACTGCTTCTGCGCGGCACGAAGGATTGGATTAAAGATGAGAATGTTCAGGCATATGCCGATGTTCTTGAAGCCGCTGGCCAGCGGGTCGAGTATGTCCAACCGGAAGGGGCGAATCATGCTTTCCTCGACTGGAAACCAGACCCGAAAGTCCAGACGACGTTTCGAAAGTTTGGAGTGGCAGGCGCAGAGACGATGATCACTTTCTTCGATTCAGTGTTCTATCCCGATTCGTAGAGCACTCCATCATGGATGACTGCATCTACCCCAAAGCGCGTCACCGTGACCCGTCTCACGTCGGCTCGACGGAGACGGTGTTGCTCAACGAAAGTACTGAGTCGCTCAAAATCTATCGTCTCAAGTCGATCTGGGAGTGATTTCTTCACCCAAACAGCTTCGCAATCGGCGTACCCTGATCAGTGATCGGAACAGGTCTGGATCCATCGAACAATTCCCGCGACGGATTGATTCCCATCGCGGCGTGGATGGTGGCGTGGAAGTCGGGGATCGAGACCGGGTTCTCGAGGATCTTTTTACTCATCTCGTCGGTGACTCCGTAGGCCCCTTGGTGGTTGAGGCCGCCCCCGGCGAGGACGAGGCTGAAGCACGTTCCCTGGTGACCGCGACCACCACGTCCATCGTAAGTGGCGGGACGTCCGAATTCAGTGCCGGTTGCGATGAGGGTCTTGTCGAGGAGGTTCTTCGATTTCAAATCGGTGATCAAGGCTGAGAGCGCGGTGTCCAGTTCCTGAATGAGGAGGTGCTGATTTTGCTGGCCTTCGTTGTGGGTGTCCCATCCCGTGCCGTTCATGAAATTGAGGTTGTGTGAGACTTCGATAAATCTCACCCCGGCCTGAACGAGGCGGCGGGAGAGGAGGCACCGTTGACCGAATTCTCCACCGTAGGCATTGCGGAGATCGGCGGGCTCTTCCTTAAGATTAAAATGCTGCATGAAGTCCGGACCGGCAAGGCGGAGTGCTTCTTCCTGTGCTTCTCGATACTGAACGACGGAGTGACTTTCCACCTGCTGCGTGAGAGGGTCGAGAAGTTCTTTTCTCATCGCCGCGCGTCTCGGATCGACATCAGCGGGACGCGAGAAACCGGCGGGACCACTTTCGGTATCAGTTAAATAAACGAAGCCCGATTTGGCCCCTAAAAATCCGGGGCCACGGCTCACGTTGGGATAGCCAATGAGCATGTAGGCAGGGACATCGGAACTCGCGGCCCCGCGCTCGTGAGCGACGATAGAACCGATCGATGGGTAAGTGATGCTCCCGCTGATCATGCGGCCGGTGTGGACCATGTTCGTCGCGAAAGCGTGTTCGTCGATGACATGGTGATTCACGGTGCGAACTGCGGTCAGATGTTCGGCAAGCTTCGCGGTGCGGGTCAGGTGTTCGCAAAACTGGACGCCGGGGACTGAGGTGTCGATGCGGTCGTATTCAGAGCCGGCGAGTTTTGGAGAGGCTTTAGAATTGCCCTTCGTTTTTGGGTCAAAGGTGTCGATCTGAGCCATGCCGCCGCCGAGCCAGATAAAGATGCAGTGTTCGGCTTTGCCTTTGGGGTGATGCACGACATTGCTCGCGGCAAGAGGTGAAGCGGCGGCCCCGGTAGCGAGGAGAGCGCTTTGTTTGAGGAAATCCCGGCGATTGGTTCTCATGAGTTCAGTTCGGTTGGGTTACGGGGTATAAATCCATTCAGGCGCGTTGAGCATCGCCCAGAGAACGTCTTCAAGTCGAGATCTCCAGTCCTGCGTCAACGCGGTCGTGGGCGGGTCGCCGGCACGAGCTTCGGCTTCTTTTTCCTGGGCAAGGGTATTGGCAGGACCGTCGAGGTGGTTAGACCAACTCACGTAGCGAACTGGTTTGCGATCCGTGATCGTCGGCTTCGGGCGTTTTCCTTCGGGGATGATTCTTTCGCCGTACCCGTCGCCGAGATACTCGAGATAGCGATCCCGTTCGGCTGCAGAGGGTTCGCGGGTGAGGAGACGGAGGTAGAGTCGATCAATGAAGGCATCGAGCGACTGGTCTTCGAGGGCGAGTGCGGTGATGCCGTGATCGTCGCTCAGTCTCGTGAGCCAAATTCCCATGGTCCCGTTCGCGAGGATTGCGGGTTGGAGGACATTCGCTTCGGTGTCGCGGAGACTCACCGGATCCTGTCGCGAGCCACGCCAGCCGAAGGTTTCCATGATGCTCGAAACCGCTTGAATCCGGGGAAGGGAAAGACTCGGGCGGTCACGCTCGTTGGAAGTCGAGGCGAGCATCCAGGCGCGTCTTGGTTTGCCGAGATTGAGAGAATTTTGCAAAGCGCGCACGCTGTCGATGTCGAGGCTGACTTCTTCGAGTTGGAATGGTTTGCCAGTTGCGCTGAAGAGTGAGTCCACGATCTGCTCGGCGCTCAGGCGACGCGGAGCGGGAGCGATGAAAAGTGGGCTTGTTTCATTTAGGCTCGGATCAATCGCACGCTGATAGGCATGGGAATTGAGAATGAGTCTGGCGATATGTTTGAGATCGTAGCCGTTCGCGATCAGTTCACGGCCGAGCCACTCAAGTAGCTTCGGATGGGAAGGCGAAGACATTTCCCAGTCGGCCAAATTTTCAACGAGACCGCGTCCCATGAGACGCTGCCAGACCCGGTTTGCCATCACCTGTGCGAAGCGCTCGTTTTCCGGCGCGGTGATTAGTGCGGCAAGAAGGTCGCGGGGATCATCGGGATTCTCGGCGCGCGCGCGCCCGGTTTCTTCGCTGCAGAATTGTTCGAATGGCCACGCCGGAGTTACCTCGGAATCAGGGGCGAGGGTTACCTCGATGAGCGGTTGGCGGCCAGTTTGGTGGATGCGATCCATCGGCACGCTACTGGTAGCGGGTACTGTGATCGAGTCTTCCTTTAAGAGCGCGGCGAGTTGAAACAAGTCCTCCTGTTTCCACGAGTGAGCCGGGGCATCATGACAGCGAGCACACTTCATCTCCACGCCAAGAAAGGCAGAGCTGACAATGATGCCTTTCGCGGCCATGGGGACATCATTCTGCGAAGCAGTCCCGAATCCCGCCGGTCCGCCAAAGCGCTCACTGCCTTCCATGCGGATGAGTTCAGTCACAAAAAGATCGGCTGGTTTGTTGTCCAGAAGTGACTCGTGCAGCCACCAGCGGAAGGGGCCTGTATTGTTAAGTGTCGGGTTGATGATGTTCGGATTCTCCGCGAGGACATCCTGCCAGTAGCCCATCCACTGATCGGCCCAGCGAGGGTCTTTGAGGAACTGATCGATCGCCTCAGTTCGGCGGTATTTTTCCCCTGCGGCAAGAAAGGTTTCGATTTCATTTTCGCGAGGAGGTACCCCGACGGTATCCAAGGTGAGGCGGCGTAGGAAAGCGAGGTCATCGACGAGTGGCGTCGGCGTGAAACGATCAACATTAAACTTCGGCCACGGTGCTCCCTCTTTAATCCAGGTGGAGAGAAGAGCGACCTCATCTTTCGATAGAGGATCGCCTTTCGGCGGCATGATGTCGTCTCCGGCGTCCTCGGTGATGCGATAAATGAGTGAGCTGCCATCGATATCACCCGGATTGATCGCCGGCCCGTCGTATTTTCCCCCGGCAAGGGCTCGGTCGTGAAGATCGAGACGGAGGTCGCCCTTGGCTTTGCCACCGCGATGGCAGTCGTAGCATTTCGCTTCGAGGAGAGGCTGGACGTCGTCGAAATAGTGAACGGAACTCGATTCATCGACTTCGGCGGTAGCGGCGGCGACAGAAATTTGATGACCGAGAAAATGGTCGATCGCATTGTGTGCGGGCAGGCCGCGAGGAAGGGCGGGGACTTCGAGAGGCGACAGGGTCGCGAGCCATTCCCGGGCTGCCTTGCGCCGGCCCTGCCAGTAGTCGGAGTGCTCACTGCGTTTCTTTGCTCGGGCGCTGGCATCAGTCGCGGCGAGCCATTGATTTCTTTTTTTCTCGTAGGCGGCCCATCCATCATCGGTGTAGGCGATCGGTGTCGCAGCGGGAGTGAGGATCTGCCAGGACTCTGATCCCTCCGGCGAGATCGCGGCGACGAGTTCCCCGATTTCAGGACGACGTTTGGAGCGACCCGCGATACCTCCGACCATGCTTTCGAGGATGATGAAATGCTCACCGCCATCAGTTTGAAAAGTGACCCAGTTTTCGCGGTTACCGGGAGGGGCAAAGCGAAAGTCGGGACCGAGATCGAGATATTCGTCCTGCTCCGAGACGTGGCCATGACCACCGGTGTCCGGACTGGGGAAAGGCGTTTCGAGAATCTTATCCCCATCGATATAGAGACGGGCTGCGCCGCGCCCCCGCAGGAGGAGGCGGTGTTCTCCTGCCGGAAGACTCACGAGGGCCGAAGCGCGAAAGTGAGAAGGATTGGCTCGGTCGCCGCGCACTCCGGTGCTGATGTACTTTTGAGGAAGCTCGGAAAAGCCGAAAGCGGATTCTTTCCATGTCTCCGTGACTTCTGGGAACTCCGGCCAGTGATTTGCGGCGGGCACCCCTTCTTCGCTGACTTGAATGAGCACTTCATCGTCGGAAAGCATTTCCCGTGTGACGGGAGGCGGCGGCGGATTGAACCGATAGCGATCTTTGATAACTTTCGGGTCGAGAGCTCCGCGGTAAATTGAAAGGTCGTCAATCAATCCCGAAAATGATTCACCGGCCGCCCGACGATAGCCGGTGCCGATGACGAGATCGTCGGCGTCAGTGACCGGCGGGAGAGCAGTTGCGCCACCCATGTCCCAGCGGCCTTTCACTTCGCGGCCATCAATCCAGGCTTTGAGGCTGTCGCTTTTTCCAAAAGTGTAAGTCAGGGCGATGTGATGCCAGCCGGTCGAGGGAACGGCGGTGTCGCTCCACCAGCGATGCCACTCACGGGCGTTTTCGTTTGTTTTATCGATGCTGGAAAAGAGGAAGCCGAGTCGGGCTGCGCCACCTTCTCCTTTAAGACGTACGGCGTAGTTTTGATTTTTGTCAGGAAGCTTTTCGCCGAGGGCTCCGTGTCGTCCTTTTCCGAGGAGGTAGGCCATGCTTCCGTTACTGATCGACTCAATTTTGATCCAGCTTTCGACGGTGAGAGTTTCGCCTGCGTCAAAGCGCACGTTTCCGGTCCCACCCTTTTCGTGATCTTTAATGAGGAGGTAACCGTCTTTACCGGACAGCTTGGCCGCGAGGTTGTTTTCGGGATGTCCGGGGTAGATCGGATCGCGGGGTCCTTTGTCGCTGACGTGGCCGGTCTTACCCATCCAGACTCCGGGCGCGATGGTGCCATCGAATTTCCATTCGAGAATCGGCTGCAATGGCTCGTCGGCCTCGACTCCGTTTGAGAATAGGAGGAGACAAAGGCTGAAATTGAGAAGGTGGGGGACTTTCACCTGATCAGTGAATCAGAAAACCCGCCTTTTTGCATCCGTCGCCCTATACCACTTTCGGGGTGGCGCGGTCACGGTTCGATCTTGACAATGCCACGCCGGATCGCTTCCGAAGTGGCTCCGGCCCGATCATTGACTCCGAATTTTTGAAAAACATTGCTGGCATGTCGTTTAACGGTGTCCTCGGCGATCCCAAGTGCTTCCGCGATTTCTTTGTTTGCTTTCCCCCGGGCGATGAGGGCGAGGATTTCACGTTCTCGTGTCGTGATGTTAGGTCCGCTGCGAAGGTCGCGAAGCCGCTCGGCGAGATCGTCGGCGAGGTAAATGTTCCCGGTGGCAACGGCACGAATCGCAGTGACGAGTTCATCGCGTTCCGCAGACTTTTGCAGATAGCCGAGGGCACCGGCTTCGAGGGCGGCGTTGATTTCATCGTCGCGGGCAAAGGTCGAGAACATGAGGACTTTTGCCGCCGTAAATTCGCGTGAGAGCGACGCGGTTGTCTCGATTCCGTTGATCCCGGGGAGTTGAAGATCCATAAGGACGAGATCCGGATTATGGGTTTGATAGAGTGAAGCCACTTCCTCCCCGCATTCCGCTTCGGCGACGATTCTGAGATCGTCCTCCAACTCGAGTGAGGCGACGAGGCCGCTCCGGACAATGAAGTGATCATCGACGAGGAGAATGTGAATCGGGTTAAGTTCAGACATGATTCAGTGGCAGTTTCACGAAGAGGCAGGTTCCGCCGCACTGAGGAGTTTCCCAGGAAACGACGGCGTCGATTCGGCGCGCTCGCTCCCGGATCCCCATGCAACCGAAGTGCCCCGATTTCCCAAGGGTATCGGCTTCACGTGAGATTCCGCAACCATCATCGCAGACGGACAGAGTGAGCTGCTGTTCAATGGCCGAGGTCGTTACGGTAATGGTTCCGGATCCGGCGTGTTTGATCGCATTGGTGATCGCCTCTTTCGCTATCATTTTGAGATGGTGTGCCGTCCGCGAGGGTAGAGGACCGATCTCTGAAAGTTCCCATTTCAGACTCGGGCCGAGACTTTGAGGAAACTCTTCGTGAATGCCGGAAAGAGCCTCGTTCAGGTCGCGAAATTCTTTGCCGGAATCACGAAGATCGGAAACGAGGCTTCTCGTTTCCTCCTGAATGCGGCTGACTAGGTTTCGCGAACCACTGATGAATTCACGGATTTTTCCGTCCTTGGCTTTTGCCCCGGCGGCATCGAGGCGGAGGGAGAGACCCGCGAGGTCCTGCTCCAGCGTGTCGTGGAATTCGCGGGCGAGGCGTTGCCTTTCCTCAAGCGCGGCCTCCTGCTGGATGCTCTGACGCAGGGCTATCGTCTGGCGGCTGACTTGTCGCCGGAGGAGAAAAATCCAGAGGCCCGCGATGAGAGTCGCGGCAAGAAAAGCAATCAAGGCGATCGCGAGTCGTTGCGGAGTCCACCACTGGGGAGCACGGAGCAGTCTAAAGTCGGCGGCGCTGCGAAGCGTCAGCGAGACCGACTCAGGGCGGGAGCGATATTCCGTGCCGGTGCTTGCTTCAACGCGAGTGATTCCGGTGAGGGCAGCCGTGACCCCGGCGCGGAGTTCTGCGGGTAGTTCGGACAGGTTTGCGGTGAGGGTCTCTTCTCCATTTCTTAGGACAAGGACACCTCCGCGGCCGAGTCGATACCAGTCGCTGACAGTGCCCTCAACGGTGATGAGATCATTGTCGAAAGTTCCCTCGAAAATTTCGTCGAGGTCAATGGAGACGGGTGTCGGCTCATTCAGAGTCGAACTCACTTGTAGCACAGAAGCGTCGGCAAGACTGGCACTGAACTGGTCCATTTTCGGAAAGCCAAGAACCTCGACACGCTGTCCGATGCGGAGATTCGGATCCGGATTTAAAAGCATGACACTGATTGCGGCATCGGCGTTTCGGAGGAATAGCTTTCTCTGGTTGAACACCGCCAGGATAATTCCCTCGATGCGGACCCGGCTTTCAGCACGACCTTCAACGTCGAAACCAAGAAGCTCCTGGGGTGAGACCCTGGGAACTTTTGAAATCGGTTTGGCCGGGGTGAGGACGACGAAGTCACTCCAGCCCATGCAGCGGAGATAAGGTTCGACGAGCTGCCGACGATGATTGATGTGACCGGCGGCGAGGCCACTCACCGTAACCCGGCTGCCTATTTTCGGCGTGCCCTGCGAAACCGCTTCCTGAACGCGGACTTCGAGGAGTCGTGATCCGCTCGCGAGAGTGACCCTGCTGACATCCTCTTCTTCGGGGGTGATCGTCCGGACGATGCCTTTGAAGCCGACACGCTGATAGTGGAATTTTCCCGAAAGGAGATCGTCGTAGGAGGCCGGGATCGGCTCTGGGAGAGGTTCGCTGGCGAGGATTTCAAATTCCGTCTCTTCGATGCCGGTGAGAAATAATCCCGGGAAAGTCCGGCCTTTGACACGGACTTTGTCACCGGCGTCCGGAGCGGATCTGCCCTGAAGGCGGAAAAAGGTGCCGGCGGATTTGTCCTGCAAAAAAGCAGTCGCAGGTGGATCTGAAAAGATGACTATCCCCGTGATCTCGACCGGTTTTCCCTGTTCCGCCTCGGCCCGGTTCAGCGAGCGAACCTCTCTCGCGGTCGTGAGTTTTTCCGCTGACTGCAACTTTAGTCCTGCCGCCGGAAGGAAAGAAAAGGCAAGAAGTCGCAAGAGATACATTCCGTAGATGATGAAGGGTTGAGCGAAGAGACGCAAGTGTCACGGACTCCCCCAAAAGAGGGGGGCAGAGAATAGAAAATTGGCTGTTTCAGATGAACTTTCCTCTCTCCGGCGTCCAGCTTCTAGTGATGGAAGGCAATACGTGACACGAATCCCTCACCCACATTGAGGTCCGAATTCCGGCAGATCTAAAGTGATTGAATCGGCAGGCTGAAACCCAGGGGGCACGCAAGTTTCGCCCAGTTAGTCACAACAGACGCGGTGCCATGGTCTTACAAATTGGTTATATTAATTTACCATGAAAAATTCTCTGTTCTTTCCGGCCATCATCGGTTGCGCCCTGATTCTTCCTCTCGGTTTTCTAAAAGCGGAGGAGAAGCCGTCCTTCCGGTTTCCCGGTGGAGAGGTTGAAGCGGGGCAGAAGGCATTCGTTTCTCTGAACTGTGTGAAGTGCCATACGGTCGCGGAAGCGAATTTGGCGGAGCCAAAGGGCAAGCGCGTTTTGGAACTCGAACTCGGGGCGCATCCTCGTTTTGTTAAAGGCTACGAGGATTTGATTCGGGCGATTGTTAATCCGAAGCATGTCGTCAGCGAGCAGTATCGGTCGATCCTTACCGAGCCGGAGTTGAGCGGTGGAATCGAAGCGTTGATGCCGGATTTAACTCAGGATATGAGTGCCCGCCAGCTCGTGGATTTGGTAGCGTTTCTTGATCAGGCTTATCAAAACTCGCTCGATGGCTACGGAGAGTGATCAAAATTCTGACTCAACCCCCAATCTCCATGAAAAAAGAAATCGAAGAAATTCGCGAAGCCCTCAAGTCCCTCGATGCCTACGACGAGGAAACGGGTGAAGCGCTCCGATCGCTCGAGGATGCCCTTGACGAGATCGATCAACATCCTGCTCTCGGGAAGGTGCAGGAAACAATTACCGGCACTTCGGTGAGAATGCGAACGCAGGAGAAGACAGCCGAGAGCTGGGAATCTCTGAAGGAGCATCTCGATGAATGGGAGGATCATCATCCCGGCCTCGTTCTTTCGGTTGGAAAAATGGCCCGCGTTTTGGCAGTGCTGGGGCTTTGATCCAGTGATCAGTGAAAACTGGCCTTCCTTAGTGGGATAGAAAAAGCGGCTTTTGGTGATCCCGAATCAAAGTTGCGGTGAAGCTGCCGGTGAACATATCGCGAATCGGTCGACGGGAGTGAATGCCGGCGACGATAAGGTCCGCATCGGCGGTGAATGCCGGTGTAAAAGTTTCCTCTGCGGTCATCTCGCTGGCGTTCCAATTCACTTTGCTGAATCCATGAGATTCAAGAAGGGACACGGCACTGCTAAGAAGAAAGTCCGATTTTTTAGCAGGTAGTTCGGCCGAGACCAGCGTGATCTCAGGATCGAACGAGGCCGCGAAAGGGATAAAGTCCCGCATTGCACGTGAGGCTCCGAAGCTGCCGTCGAATGCGATGATGACTTTTGAAGGAATCGGGGCACCGGTTGGAGGAACTGCCAGCACCGGCGTTGCGGTGTGATCGATTAACTTGTCGAGTGTGTCTCCCCTTCCGCCGCGGGTTTCGAAATGAAATGAGGTTTCCAGTCCAAGGACAATGAGATCGTGGAAGATAGACGATTCGAGAAGTTTCTGGGCCGGAATTCCTTCATACTCTGTTTCCTCGTGCTCGATCCCGGCTTTTTCGCAGGTATTGGAGAAGCGAATCAGCGTGTCTCTTAAAATTTGGTCTGCATGTTCAATTTTTTCCTGCACCGCATCGACCATCATTGGGTAGTAGGGGCCGACAGCGGGAATGATGCTGGAACGAATTTCAGGCGAGTCGAGGACGGCGACACCGGTAACGCTGGCGCCGTGGGCTTTCGCAATGCGAATTGCGGTTTCGGTGGCTCCATCCGTGTAGATTGAAGCATCGAGCGGTACAAGTATTTTCCTGATTTCCATGGAGTTATTGTCTCAAAAATTCAACAATTGCCTCTCCTTCTATTGAAATTTGATCTGCGTCTATTGACAGTCCAGTTGAGGTTGGAGGGAAGGTGAGAACTGAAACTGGACGACTCAATGAGACTGAGGAAACTTGTTTATTGTCATCCTGAGTCATGAATGTTCCTGAGAATGAAAACCCCGATGTTGCCAATGATCGCTTTCGAGCGGTCGTGGAGTCGGCGCCCAACGGAATTGTAGTCGTTTCTCAGGTCGGGTTAATCACAATGGTTAATCAGCGTGCTGAAGAAATGTTCGGGTATTCTCGTGATGAATTCATGGAAATGTCAGTCGATCAATTGGTGCCGAATCGTTTTCGTGGCGCACACCCTTCAAGGCGGGAGGGTTTTCATTCTCACCCCAAAAAGAGAGCAATGGGAGCTGGGCGCGATCTCTATGCGGTACGGAAAGATGGGGGCGAGTTCCCGGTCGAAATTGCCCTGACACCTCTCCCTGAGGGTGATGAGAACCATGTGCTTGCATCAATTGTCGACATCACGCAGCGAAAAAGGCTGGAGGTTGAAATTGTCCGAATCAGCGAGAACGAGCAACGCAGGATTGGTCAGGATTTGCATGACGACCTGTGTTCACAGCTTTCCGGAATCGGGTGTTTGACCAAAGTTATTGAGCAAAAGCTGGCCAGTGAGAATCCTGAAGAGGCAGCATTAGTGAAGAAGGTGACTGAAATGGTTGGCCAGGCAGGAATCCGCGCCAGGGAGATTGCAAAAGGATTGGTCCCTACGGTTCTTGAGACGAAAGGGCTCTCACGAGCGATTGTCGATCTAGTATCCCGCCAACAGGACCTGTATGGGATAAAATGTGAAGTGAAACTGAAAGTGAGTAGCCGTCTTGATGAACAGTTGCCGTCACACGTTGCCGTACAGCTTTATCGCATCACTCAGGAAGCTGTCGCTAATGCAATAAAGCACAGTGATTGCGATTCCATTCTGGTCGAGTTAAAGCTGATTGAGGGCAGTCTTGAGTTATCGATTCGAGACGATGGAAAGGGAATGCAGCCAAACGACGAATCTGAAGGCATGGGATTTTTCACGATGAAGCGAAGGGCCGAGGTTGTCGGAGCGGCTCTTGCGGTTTCAGCCGCGATCAGTGATGGAACCGAAATCAAGTGTAGTCTGCCATTTGCTTTGATATGAGTTCTACTGCGGTATCGAGAGTTTTTATTGTGGATGATCATCCGATCATGCGCCTTGGCCTTTCTCAGTTGATCCAATCGATCAACGGGGTTGAAGTCGCCGGTGAAGCCGGTTCCGCGATGGAGGCGTTGCATCTTCTCGATCAGACCGATGAGGTGGATCTTGCGATTGTTGATGTTTCCCTTCCTGACCGGAGTGGTCTGGAGTTGATCAAGGATTTGCGGGTGAGACACGAAGACATCAAATGCCTCGTCATTTCATCACACGACGAAGAGGTCTACGCTGAGCGGGTCCTGCGGGCCGGTGGTCGCGGCTACATGATGAAAGACCGCGCACCTGATCTCCTCGAGACCGCAGTAAAACAAGTTCTGAGTGGAGGTGTTTTCCTGAGTGCGGAAATGACGGCTCGTATGATGGAGGTCATCGCGGGCGGTGGCAGCAGTGTTTCGGTTTCATCTCTCAGTGATCGTGAACTTGAAGTCTATCGGGCGATTGGAGAAGGGCGGAGTTCGCGCGAGATTGCGGGAATCATGGGCATCAGTATCAGGACAGTCGATGCTCATCGGACTCACATTAAGGAAAAACTGAGTCTTCGCGATGCAGCAGAGTTGACCCATTCGGCAATCCGCTGGGTGGAGTCTCAGTCCTGAGATCGTACGCAAATCCCCTAGTGGATCTGCTGGTATTCGCTATTTACGATTCGGATTTATCCCCAATTTCACGGTTGGTCATATTCTCCTACTCTCTATGCATCGATTAACCCCTGATGCTCATGAACGTAGAAGAAACCAAGACCCTGGCCGACGAACGTATTTTTGCGAAACTGAATGAATCTCCGTTTTTTCAGACCTACCGGAAAGCTTTTACAGATGCAACGGGGATGAGCCTTTCGATCGTTCCCGCGGACGATGATGTAAATATTGGTCATGAAGCAGGCGCCTGTTCCCACCAGAGCGACTTTTGCAAAAAGTTGAATTCAGGGGACGGCGGCTGCGGAAAGTGTCAGCATGCTCAGCGCGTCCTCAAGCGGGAAGCTACTAATAAAACCGGAACGCGGACCTGTTTTGCCGGGATGAGAGAATCGCTCATTCCGATTCGCTCGGGAGAACGAACGTTCGCCTACCTTAGCACAGGCGAAGTGTTTACGGCAGCGCCCGGTGAAGTTCCGGAGGCACTTGAGGAGTGCTTTGATGATCTAAGTCTTTCCGCGAAAGACAGAAAGACCTTCGAAAAGTCATGGCGCTCGGAGCGAGTTATGACGAAGGAGCAATACGAAGGAACGATCACACTTCTCGCCGCTTTTGCCCTTCAGGTATCCGATTTGCTCAACCGTCTTCTCATCGAAGAGAGTAACGCCGAACCCGAAGTGGTCATGAAAGCGAAGCGTTACGTGAATGCTCACATTGAGGACAAAATCTCACTCGAGAGTGTCGCCAAGCATGTCGGTGTGAGCCCTTATTATTTCTGCAAAGTCTTTAAGCAATCGGCAGGGATGACGCTGACTGAGTTTGTGAATCGTCGTCGCATCGAATGGGCGAAGCGCCGCCTCCTCAACCCGCAGGCACGCGTCACTGAAGTCGCTTTCGACGTCGGTTTTCAATCAATCTCCCAGTTCAATCGCAGCTTCCTCAAGTATGTCGGGCAGTCACCGACCCGCTATCGCGATCACCAGGGGAGGACGAGGCTTTCGAGTGTGTCGGCGGCATGAAACTTCATGGCTGATTTTTTCACCGATCCTGAAACCAATCGCTTCCGAACTGAGAATGAAGGTAGAAAAGAGATTTCGCCCGCCTCACAAGACCACAATTGCCGTTGAGGTAAGTGCATCCCACATCGAATCCATGTATGATCGATTTGATTCAGGAATGGCGAATCATTCCACGCAAAACGCGATCATCCTCGCGTTGAGGGAAATTCTCGGATCGACTCTTTCGCTCCGCAGTATGAAGTTGAGTCGAGATGAGTGGGGGATTCGTATCGAGGATCAAGTTCTACCACTTCCTCATGAGGCCAACCAGTGGATGCAGCTCCTCGCTGATGGATTTCTCGTTTCTCCGCTGCGGTTTGAACTCGAGCTTTCCCCGTCCGGGAACTTTCCACCCGGGCCAGTGTTTCCATCGCGGCGTGACGGGCTGTTGAGCACCTCTGAAGTTGCCTGATTCCGCGGAGCGATTTGAAGCTTCCGGCCCTACTCCGTTGCGCGGAAGAGGGGACGAATTCTGCCGCCGGGTCCTTTGGGCCATTCGGCACCCTCTTGGATCCAACGGCTCAGAAGTTCGATTTCTTCTTCGGTCGGGCGAGGGCCGACCATCGGCATTGCCTTTTCATGACCGTGCGGAGATTTCAGCGCAATGATGAGAAGGCTCTTTTCTGGTTTGCCGGGGACAATGACATCCTGACCGGATTTCAAAGTGACGAATGCGCGTTTTGCGGACTCGAAGCTGAACAAGTCGGGCAGCGTTTTTCGGTTGTGGCAGTGAACGCACTTCTCAATGAGGACCGGCTTGATCTCATCCTGAAATGAAACCGGCTTTTTGGCAGTTTCCTCTCCAGTGGCGGAGTGGCTGATGCCAAGAACGAGGAGAAGACAAAGAAACCTTGGCAGTGCACTTTTCATCGGGGTTGTTCGGTAGAACTATGAGCGCGAACGAGTAAGCGTGAGAGGCTCGGGAAATACTTTCAATTGATTCATTGAAATTTCTTTTTCATTTGCCCACTCGATGAGCGAATCCCCGATGATCCTGACGATCACATCAGAAGAGAGATTGTCGGTGTTCAGGAGGAGATGATAAGATCCAGTGTCGTCGATGCCGGCTCCGGTATAGCGCTTTACGAAATTGCCACGGGAGCGATCCGTTTTTTTGACGAGCTTTTCGGCTTCGTCCTGAGTGATTTGAAACCGCTCACGAACACAGGCAATCCGTTTCAACTCTGAACCGATGAGCCGGACATGAAAAGTGTTGGGTAGATCCGAGGTCACAAAATTTCCGGCGCGTCCGACGACAAGTGCATTGCCCATGCGACAAAGCGTCCGGATCGTTGCGGCTGAGTAGTTGAAGAGCGTCCACTTTGATGGCTGAAGCTTGAGCGCTTCATCCAGAGTTTCCAGAATCGGGAATTTCGCTTCCTCAGCCATATAGGGCTCCATCGAGTTGGGCAATTTGTGGTCCTCAATGATTTTTCCGATCAAGGATTGGTCAAAGCCGGCCCATCCATGGACAGCAGACTCATCAACTTCATCGAGATACTCGACGAGGGATCGCTCGATGCGGCTTGTTCCGGTTCCACACTGCCGGGAAATTGTCAGAGAGGGACGAAACTGAAAATCACTCCCTTGAAATTCCTCCGCCAATCGGCTGCGAAGAAATTTCTCCATTCGTTGTAAATGAAAATCTCGTTGAGTCATGACACCAGAAGAGGGTAGACGGACCCTATCGTAGGTCATGCGCCGAGTCATGCTCCGCACTGGTTGCCAATCGAAACGCATGAATTGGGTGGACAGAAACACTCAGTCCGGCATCGGCCAATCAAGATGATTATGCAGAAACTCGAAGGAGCTTTTACCATTGATGGAGTGGCCCCCCGAAAAAAATTCAATTCCAGTGCGGTCTTTCATTCCAAAAGAAGAATAGAGACGACGGACGCGAGCATATTCAAAGGCAACATACTCATCTTCAGAGACCCGGTCGTAGTGCCCGCGTTCGACAAAAAAGGGTCGGGGAAAAATGAGGCCGGCGATTTCACCATAGTCAAAGGTATTGCCCATGTTCCAGTAGGGCATTTCCCACTCGATCGTTTTCATATAGCCCTTCGGAAAATCAGGATCAGAGACTTTGCGGGTCCAGTTGTTAAAGTCACCCGAACAGATAGAGAGACAGTAGTCATCAAAGAGAGCGGGGAGGCGCATCGCAGACTCGCCGCCATAGCTCAGTCCATAGAACGCGATCCTTTTCGGATCGACTTGGGGAACGGTTTTCAGCCAGTTTAAATTTTGTTTGTGCGATGCAGCGATGAATGAGAACAGGGTAGCGCCGATCTGGTTGGCTTTCCGATCAAGCCATCGATACTCATCTTCGCCACGATAGAGATTGAAGGGGGAAAAGGTAATGAATCCACGTTCCGCAAGTCGTGCTGCGAAGTCGTTGTAGGCTGGCTTGCCGGCGTCGATAAGATCGCGCGGAAGTCCGTTGCGTCCATGTTGACAGACAACAACAGGGCGCCGTTCGCCTCCTTTGATGTTGTTTGGGAGGATCAAAGTGCCCCACGAATGGAATCCCGGATATACCTCAAGCACCAAGTCCCAGGCTGACCACTTCTCCGTTTCTTTCACAAGGCGGGAACGTGGTGAAGGAGGGATAAGCTCATCATCAAATTTCCCAATGAGGTTTTCCTGAAATAGTTTTCGGAATCCGGCCGAAGCTTCGATGAAGTTGAGCGGTGAGAGGAAGTTATGCTCTCGTTCGACCGACCATTTTCCCGGCTGAAGTTCGGGCTCAGCCTTGTGGAAATAAAACTCTCTTCGTGTCTCGAGGGACTGATCCACAAGTTGCTGAACGTGGTTTTGCATCCCGTTTAGAATTCGCATTTCGCGAGCCGCCGAATCAAAGCCGATTCGTGAATCAATGAGGAGTGCGACGGGAGGAATACGGCTGATCTCCCGCTCAATCCCGATGGTTTGCAAGAATGCTGCGACGGCAGGGTAGTCTGCGCGGGCTGCTTTCTTCGCTTCGTGAAGCAGAAAGCCCGGAGGGATACTCAAAGATCCGAGGACATTGCTGATGCGATCAAACTCAAGTTCGACTGATTCGAATGAGGGTGTTTCCAATTTCCCTTTCGGGGTGTCAGAAGTCGGAAATTCTGTGTGCTCGATGAGGAGCGGCCGGGGGAAAACCATGGCAGCGACCTCAGCGTCTCCGAAGTCCGGGAGAAGACCGAAAAGATTCCGGTCGATTGGCTCTGACCAGGCTTTTTGTCTGGGGGAAAAGGCTCCAGTGACGAAGCTATGATCAATGCGGTCATCGATCGCCGTAGCATAGAGTGCGACCCTTCCCCCTTCGCCGAAGCCTGCGACAGTGATTGTATCGGCGAGGCTCTCTGCGCGGAGCCAGTCCACGGCAGCGAGGGTTGCCTGAATTTCATATCCGAGAGGGTGTCGGCCCATTTGAAAAGCCTGACGATAAATCCATTCACGGTTGGTCTGATCGCTCTTGATGACGGCTTCATCTTCTCCATTCTCGCCGTGAAAGGGACTGCGCGAAAGGGTGGTCGGGATGACGAGGCGAAATCCGGCCGAAGCGAAGCGAAGGGCCATCTGTTGCCTGCCTTTCAGGGTTGCGTTAAGACCTATAATGTCTTCCGGGGTTTCACCCGCGTCGGGAATGAGAATCATCGCCGGAGGAGCCCCTGGCATCGTGGCAGTTCCGGTGGGAGTGACGTAGAGCCCTTCGGCCATGAATCCGGGAAGGACAGTCCAGCGGATTTGATGAACGGCGAAGCCCGGTCCTTCGGCAACGAGGGAGCCAAGCGGGATGCCGTCGAGCGTGACGGTCGAATTGTCGACGAATTCCGCGGTGACGGAAGGGCGCTCATCAACAACCCCGAGAGCAAATTTCAGTTGCTCTCGTTTCTGTTGGAGGAATGTCCCCCTGGTTTGTGCATCTAAGGGAAGCCGGACCGTCGTTTTCGCGGCGGCACTGATTTTCTGTTCCACAAAAGCGTGGGCTTCCTGCATGAGGCGGTCAGAGAAATCTTCATTTTCCCATGCAAGTGGTTGCGTTCCCTCGAGGGGGGCGGCGCAGACGTTGAGGCTATTCAGTGCCAGTAAAGAGATTACGGACGCAAACCGGATCATGGGGTGTCCTTTGGTTTCAGAATCATGGAATTGATTTTCGTCTCCATGTCTGCGGTGGCATTGATCACGATGACGACACCGGGATCATCTTCTCCTTCGGGGAAGTGTCTTGTGATCGTGTATATGTCAGCCAAATTGATCTGTAAATTCTGCAGGGAAACATCAAGTCCTTCGGGTAGGTCGGCCGACGCAATTGCCTTCTGGACCTCCTCGTTGATCTCTTCTTTGTAGTCGTCGAGATCAACTCGCAGCTGGCTTTCGATTCCTTTGGTGAGGATTCCCTCGAGAAGCCACGTCGCCGCCGTCGTGAGCTTGTCTTTTGTTTCCACGGTGAGCTCAACTTGAGAAAAGCCGAGCGTCTGTGCATCAAGGTCGATCACCGGACGAGCTTTGACCCAAATGTCGCCGGCAACGCCGCGGCCAAGACGACTCTTGTCCGCCTGCAGCGAAATTTTCAAATCAAGGAGTCCGCCCTGGCCGATCTTCGCCTCGAGTCCGTTAATTTCGATCTTAGTGCCGAATCCTGTGCTGATCTCAAAGGTTTCCTTCGCAAGGACTTCGTTCAGTTCGCCGACACTGACGATGACTGGTAGCTTCAGGTCTGTGGTGACAGGTCCATTAAGTGGCGTGAGATTTGGAAGGGGAGCAGCAAGCGGTTGACCGGGATCGCGATTTGTTAGGAATGTGTTAGAGCGAATCCCAATGGCCATGCTGATTTGCGTTGGATCGAGATAGCTGATGGGGGCCATGAGAAGTTCCTGAGGCGTGATGCTAATCCAAACGTTCGGATCGTCGTTTACCAGTTGGCTGATGTATCCCTGAGCCCATAGCTTTTCAACTTCGCTGCGGAGATCCAGTTCTTTGCTCAGAGCAGGCATTAGTTTTGCCGCTTCCTTCTGAACGAATTGACTCAGCGTGCTGTTCAGCATGTTGCTGATGTCGATGCCGCCAAGTCCGCCGATCGAAAGATTCGCTTCCGAGAGGCGAAGTTGAGGCACGAATCTTGGATCGATCTGCCAATTGGGAGTGACCATCGGGGTCATGGCTCCACCGACGATGCCTCCCATTTCGACAGTGCTATTAAGAGGGAGCGTGACAATCTTTGCGTCAATGTCTCCCTGGAACCGCGCTCCACCACGAAATTGCGTGGCGAAAGCGAGATTAGATCCGGTATTCTCAAACGCGATGTCTCCGCGAACCGCTTTCCACGCATAGCGGCCTCGTTTGATGCGCTTGTGAAAGTCTTTCTGTTCGCCTCCTTCGAACTCTGCGGGGACTTTTGAGTTCGCGAGCGTGGTCATCATTTCGATGGGGATGGCGACATTTATCGCGACCAATGATGTTTCAGGTCGAGGAAGGTCGAATTCTCCGATTGGTTGTCCTGATGGAGGATCGACGAAAATCATGCGAGGACCCAGATAGCGCGTCGCAAGTGGCAGTAAGACCATCAGGCTGAGGAGCACGGTGACGGCGATGATCAGAATTTTTTTCATGGCAAAGGGCAGTTGGATAGGCCGGTGGTAGCGGGAGAATCAAAGTAGGTTTCTCAAAGGCATAGCTCAATCAGG
Source organism: Verrucomicrobiales bacterium (assembly GCA_029210205.1). Taxonomy (GTDB): domain Bacteria; phylum Verrucomicrobiota; class Verrucomicrobiia; order Verrucomicrobiales; family DEV007; genus Arctic95D-9. The sequence goes on from JARGOD010000030.1 coordinate 25,064, forward strand.
GATACTTGATACCGCCGTTTATTTCAAAAGGTTCCCGTGAAATGTTTGAAGCATGCTATTCGAGACTGGACAGATCACATGGGGGCGTCGATCCCTTTCTGATCAAGAGAGAACTCGTCTCAGCTGGGGGAGTCTTCTCATCGAACTCAGCTCAGGAGACGGGGAAGTCTATCTGGCGTCCACGAACCTCGACGATTCAGAGTTAGGTTCCGATCTTCAAGATGCTGCGATTGACTGGACTAGCTGGGCCGTTTGTACGGGGGTGGATGAGGTTGATCTTCACCCTGGTTTCCCTGACCACAGTGTTCTTGTAAAGCCAGAGGCATTGATTTCTTTAGAGCCGGGAGAGGCTGAACGGGTTTGGGTAAATATTCCACCGACCGTGATTGTAGGGGTCAAAGATCAGATCGACCAGGTTCTCTCCGAGTTCCCTACTGTTTCTCTGGAGCAAGCCTGGTTCGGCCAACCGGGTAAAGGTGAGTTTTGTTATGAGCTGGTTTCGAAGGCTGGGAGGCACCCCGGTTTAGAAACCTCCGCGGCCGGCATTCAATGTCCGGTTACGATCATTAATCAATCTAGCGAGCCACTTAACGTGACTCGCTTCTGTCTTCGTGTCGCGGGACTCACGCTTTACGAGTCAGGAAACGGTCTTTGGGGAAACGAGACTGTGGTGAAATTTCAGGGAGGTGCGAGTGTCAGTCGCGTTGCGTTGCAGAGTGGCCCGCCGCAGGAAGCAATCCAACCTGAGGTACTCGCGCTTCCGCGAGAGCGAGGTTCATTCAAGGTTGTCGGAAGAACGTTTCGAACCTTCAGCCGTCGAGGTAAAGGGGACCTAAGCTTCGAGTAACTCTTTTCAGTTCGGGAATTCGCCTTACGATAGGGGATGGCTAATGGTCGCCCGAAACGTTCTGCAATCTTTGGCGGGTCATTTGATCCCGTTCACCTTGGCCACCTCGGAATGATGCGAGAGGCAATCGAGGCAATGGAGTTGGATGAGATCGTCGTTACTCCATGTTTTGTCTCTCCGTTTAAATCCGGCACTATTGCCACCGGGCCGCAAAGAGCTGAAATGATGAGAATGGCGCTTCGTGATGAGGGGCTCGAGATCGCTCAAATTTCAACTTTTGAAATTGATCGAAATCAGCCGAGTTACTCTTGGGAAACGGCGACGCATTTCAATTCCGCTTTCCCGGAAACGGAATGGTATTGGATTCTCGGAACAGACCAGTGGAATGCGTTTGATCGCTGGGCAGAGCCCGAAAAGCTGCGCGAACTTCTTCGCTTTATCATTTTAACCCGGAATGAAGATCCGGTGATGGAGCGATCAGATTGGAACTACGAAAAAGTGCTCTATTCGCATCCCGCTTCCTCCAGCGCGATTCGAGAAAACTTTGAATCACACACTTCCTGGATGACTCCTTCCGTCATCGCTTTCTGTCGGGAAGAAGGATTGTACGAGGCTGAATTCTGAGGCTTTTGTGAAGAAGGGTTGTTTCGTCAGGCTGGAGCATGGTAATCTCTCGAATGCTCTTCCGATTTGTAACTGTAGCGATCGTGGGCTTCTGGCTTGCCAGTGTCGGATGGCTGTGCGCCGTTGTCTGGGCCCCGGCGGAATCGCGGATGGCACAGGTTGATCCGAGAGAAGTTTACGAGGCGTTTTTTGATTGGAATGAACAAACGACAATGACGCTCCTGGATAATGGCAGTCGCAGAGGAGAGATTACGGTTGCCGGGGGGTCAGGAGAAGATCGAGAGACAGGACTGTTTTCCAACTCCATTTCCATCTCGGGAACGGTCGATACAATTGACATCAAGAATGACTTTCCCGGAGTCGATCTTTCATGGCGTGCTCTCGCAGAGTTCACTCGCGAGCTTGATTTTATTTCCGGCAATTCTTCGATGCGGGTTCCCGGTTTGAATATGAGTGCCCACATCAGTTTAGAGGGAGATCCTTTAGCGACGAAAGCTTCTGTTTCGATGAGCGAGATTCCGGTATTTCGGTTCGATTCTTCAAAGGATTCTCTCGATTCAAGTTCACTTCAATCATTGCCTTTCCTCTCGACGCTGGGAGCCAGTTTGCCATTCTCTTCGACGCTGGAGGATGGAGAGGGTAATTCTACGGCACCTAACTTTGACGTCGATGCCCGCATGGGTGATTTCACCTTCGGAGGACGTAATCTTCGAGCTTACCTCCTGATCGTTGGTTTCAGCGACGAAGAATCAATACGTATTTTTCTGAGTGAAGTTGGAGAGCCACTTCGTATCGAAACAGATTTCGGGTTTGAGGCGGTTTCGGAGATACTGATGCCGCTTGAAGCATATTTAAAAAAGAACGAGAGCACAGCCGATGATTGAGATTCATAACCTTTCAATGCAGTACGGCGACCTTCTCGCCCTCGATGAGTTGAATCTAAAGATCGAGAAAGGGGAGTTCTTTGCTTTTCTCGGTCCCAATGCTGCCGGAAAAACCACGACCATAAAGCTGCTTACGGGGTTGATGAAGCCAACGGCAGGGTCTGCTGAAATTTGTGGCTTTGATATTCAAACGGATCCGATGGAGGCAAAACGACGGATCGGCTACATTCCAGATGTTGCGGAATTCTACGACAAATTGACACCTCTCGAGTTCATGGGGTTCATTGCGGATTTGTTTGAAGTGGATCCGGCACGGGCAAAGTCGCAGGTGCCCGAGTTGATGGAACAGTTTTCATTGATGCCATACGGCAGGCAGCGAATTGAAAACCTGAGTCATGGAACGCGTCAGCGCCTCGCGATCGCATCGGCACTTCTCCATGACCCGGAAGTCATTGTAATAGATGAACCAATGGTAGGGCTCGACCCGAAAAATGCGAGGGTCGTGAAAGAGGAGTTGAAAAAGAGAAGTGAGTCAGGAGTCACCATTTTCCTCTCAACGCATCTTCTGAACGTGGCTCAAGAACTCGCCGACCGGGTTGGAATCATTAATCATGGAAAACTCCTCGCTTTGGGCACGGTGGATGAAATTTTAAAACAGACTGCGGGGGGACGGGATCTTACGCTGGAAGAGGTTTTCCTCGAAATGACAGGAGATGAAGAACTTACCGAAAAAGTTTGAATAAAATCTCTCTTTTTCCTTTACACTATCACTGAAATATCCCAAGAACAGCGCCTGTCATTTTACCAAAGACCAACAGAATTACTTATGTCAAAAACGATGTCACTCCTCCAATCCAAGCGTTGGCTCATCACTCTTGGTGTTCTGCTCCTTGTTTCGTTTGCCGCTCCTGATCTCATGGCTCAGGACGCAGACGCTCCAGCGGAAACGAAGACTCTTATGGACAAGATTGTGGACGCCGGTGCGTTCATGATTCCAATCGGGATCTTGTCCGTCTTGATGATCACTCTGGCGGTCTTCAATGCATTGCAGCTCTCAGCTAAAAAGTTTTCTCCACGTGCTCTTAAAGAAGAAATCCTCGCCAATATGGCTGACGTGAGAGTCCGCAGTTCAATTGATATCGCAGCGCAGGATCCATCTTATCTCGGGCGCCTCGCTGCGACTGCTTATCCGCTGGTTGATGCGACAGATCCTGAAACGCTCGGACGCGGCAAAGTGGAGGATGCAATCGCTGACTTCGCGATCCGTGAAAATTCACGTTACATGTCGTGGATTGGCTATTTCTCCGTCATCGCTCAGGCTGCTCCGATGATCGGACTGTTCGGAACCGTTGCCGGTATGATTCTGGCGTTCGATACGATGGGTCTCAGCGGTGGAGCTGATCCGAGTGCTCTTGCTGGAAATATCTCACTTGCACTGATGACTACTGCAGGCGGACTTGTCGTGGCGATTCCAAGTATTTTTTGCTTCTACATCTTTAAGAACAAATTCAATAAGTTGGTCAGCGAAGCGCAGGAAGTCGCTATCGAAGGTCTTGACTACGCGGTTGGAACGGTCAATGCCGACCAGCAGCTTGCGAAGGTTCCGGAAGGTATCTCGGAAAGCTGATTGTGGTTAAGTGAGAGACACCAAGAGAAATCACCATGGCATCTGAAAAACTTAAAGCAGCAATTGAGAGCCTCAATGAAGAGGAGCTTCAAATGGACATGTCGTCCATGATTGACCTCGTCTTCCTGCTTCTGATTTTCTTCATGGTCAGTTCTCACCTCATTATTGTCGAAATCGACAAGCGGGTTAATCCGCCGACGGCAGCTAATGCTCAAGTCGCGAAGAATGCGACTGGCCGGGTTGTCGTCAACATTCTTGCTGACGGATCCATCTGGGGTCAGGGCGAGCAAGAGCTCCCGACGATGGAGGCAATCGAAGATTACGTCCGCAACCAGAGGGAGCGCAACGACAACAACAACGTCCCGACCCGCCTCAACCTTCGAGCGGATGAGGAAGTGGATACGCGTATCATTAAGAAGGTGGTCCAAGCCTCTGGTGAAGCCGGTGTCAACGACGTCATTTTTGGCAGCTACGTGGTCGAACGCTGAGCCGGAAAACGAATTTAACAAATTATGGCGCGCAGAAAAGCCCCCAAAGAAGAAGATCCGGAACTGGATATGTCATCTCTGATTGATGTCAGTTTCCTTCTTCTCATCTACTTTCTTGTCACTTCAACACTTGATCCCAAGGAAGCCGATCTTGGCATGACAATGCCGACGAGCCAGTCCAGTGCTCCGAGCGAGGTCGAAATAGACCAGATGACCGTTGAGGTGAACAGTTCCGGACACATTGTCTTGAATGAGGAGGTTTTGGATACTGACCCTGAGAAGCGGGAGGTCCCACTGCTGCTTGACCGTTTGCGGACTTACGCAGAGAGCGCTCGCCTTACTGACTCTAAGCCGATGGTGATTATCGCGGCTGATGATGCGGCAAAAGGACAGCGGTTCGTTGATGTTTTGAACGCGCTGGCGGATCGGGATGTCGACATTCGAAATGTCACAATCACCGGGTTCAAAGAAGAATGATCTTCGTCCGGTCCAGTCGGAGATTGAACAGTTTCGCGGTTTTGTGCCGCTCAAATTAGTAATGAAGGAGTGGTTTAATTAATCCAACTCCAGTGAGTTTCGTCTGCTTCTGTCATGGTTAGACAGGAACGGACTCTACAAATTTTTAGAATGAAAATACGTCCCCACCGGAATTTTTCCTATCTTATCGCAGTTTTCGCCGCAACCGCACTCACAGGTGCTGCTTTGGCTCAAGACGACGACAGTATCGAAGGCTTGTATCAAAAGGCAGTCGAGCAAAACATGTCTGGCAATCCGGTCGAAGCGTCAAAGACCTTTAATAAACTCTTTGAACTTGCCGGGGGAACGGAAACCTTGTTTGAAGATTACGGTGCTCAGGCCGGAGGCTTTTTCTTCGATTACGGCCTCACATTATTGCCGCAACAGCGATGGGATGATGCCAAGGCTGCTTTTGAGGTTTGCGTTCAGGCAGAAGAAATTGCCGAGCGTGTTGAGACACCGATTAATTCAAAAAACGCGAGGAAAAGCCTGGCGACATTTCAACTTGGTTTTTGCGAGGCGCAGTTGGGTAATCATGAAGAAGCATTGAAACTTTATGATGAATATGTGGCCTCAAGTCCGCCTGCAGCGGAACAAGAGCAGATCTACAGTACCTTTCAGCTTCGATACGGTGCCACGCTGATGAAGCTGGGGCGGAGTGACGAGGGAATTGCCTCGATTCAGGAATTGTTTAATCGCAAAGAGGAAAAAGGAATTCCCACTCAATTTCTTGTGCAGGGGCTTCTCGAACTTGGACTCTCATGGGTGGAGCAGGCGGAGGCCTCGGGAGGAGATGGCGTGGTGATCGAAAAGGTTTCGGATTCGGCTCATGCCTTTCTTGATCAAAACGAACTGATGTTGAGTCTTTCACCGCTCGACAAATATCGCTTTGGCTTTTACGACAGACTTCGAGTTCTAGGCTTCGAGGCTTCCAAGGTAGGTCTCTACCCACTCGCGATACGGCTTTTTGCGATGGTTCCAACCCTTGAGGACGTGAAGAGTGATATCAATCTTGCACTCGGTCGTCTCCCTTTTGGTGCGGGCATCCCATCTCAGTATCAACAATTACTCGAACGAATTGAGAAGATGGAGCAGGCTGAGTTTCATCCGGATGCAGAGACTCTTCGTCTTGTCGCAACTTGTTATGACCGGATGGGAAATTCGCGTGCCGCGAGAGTTGTCTATTGGCACCTTGCTTCGCAGTTCCCCGATGCTCCGCAGAATGCACGGGGCGAAATCCTCCACGAAGCATCCCGGCTTTCCTCGATTCTCGGAGATTATTCCGGAGCACGATATTTTGGAGAGGCATTCAATCGCGAAATTCCGGAGGAGAATCCTTTAAGAAACAACGTTTCCTCCTTCATGCTCCAGTCACTCTTCGCCGCCAAGGATTATGATCAGGTAAAGAGTATTGCTGAGCGAGTTCGGGAACGCTATGACGCGGGTGCTGCGGAACGCGAGTTGGCAGACTCCTACTACGCGCTCGCTTTGTTCACGACGCAAAAGCACGAGGAAGCAGCTGAGCCGATGAATGAATATATCACGGCATATCCTGAAGGGCAGACTCGTGAGATGGTGATGTATTTCCGTGGGACCAACTCACTGGTGCTGGGTAAAATGCGTGAGGCTGCAGAGTATGTTGAGGAGTTTATCAAAGCTTATCCGGAATCAGAGGCCTACCTGGATAAGGCGCTCGCTGATCTGGCGGTGGCCCGCTTTAATCTCGAAGACTACCCGGCCGCGATCAAAGCCTCGGACCAATTGGAGGCTGTCCGCCCGGACTCGGTTACTCTGGGACGGACCCTCAATATTGAAGGAGATTCCCACCTCATTCAGGCTGGGTCGATGAAGAGTAAAGAGCAGGAGGAACAACGCAAAGAATGGGAAACAGCCGCGCTTGAGTCTTATCTTGCCGCCTTTGACTCTGCAAAGGTCGCTGTCGTTACTGAGCCGGATCGCGCCGACTACCACAAAAATATTGCCGCAGAAGGCCTCTGGAAATCAGCTGACCAGTATTACACGAATGGTGAGATCGATAAGGGAATTGCGCAGTATGATGCTTTCTTCCCTGATTATGAAGGGACCCGCTGGGAGCCTCAGATTTCCGTTTTCTCTCTTGAGCATCTCGAAGCGGCGGACCGCGGCGAAGAGGCGCTCACACAGGTGGAAAAAATGATTCTCCTCCTCGGTGGAAAGCCACCGGAAGAGCAGGACCTCACTTTACTCCGCCAGGCAATCGGTTCCTACTCACAGGCTTCGGTCCGCATCAGAGGTGTCGAAAAGACTCTCGCGACTCTGGAAGATTTCCCCGGTATTGATCCTTCAAACCAGGCTTTACTCACTTGGCTGAAAATTCAGCAGGTCATCGTGCTTCAGGGTAGTCGCAAAGAGATGGAAAAAGACTCACCGAAGTATGCGGCGGTTGAGGGAGAGATCGCCAAGGTGTTTGATGATCTGAAAAAATTCGAGATCCGACAGCTTTCCGAGTTCGCTCTTCAGCAGATTGGCCTCTATTTTTCGGGAACAGATAATCCGTTTCTCGGTGTGCCTTACTTTGATGAGCTATTGAATCGTACTAACCCTGAAGCTGATCCGTTCAAAGGTGCCGCAGAAATGGAGCTCGGCATCATTGAAATGCGTGCCGCCGATCCAGGGACTGTCCAATCGGCTCGTGAGCGCTTCCGCCGTGTTATCGATAAATACAAGGATGCTGCATTGGTTCCTGAGGCTTATTTGAATCTTGCGAAGCTGCACATCAACAACAAAGAGTGGCGCGACGCGCTGGCCGCTCTCGATGTGATCAATAAAAACAAGAACTACTTCAAAGGTGAACGGGCGAAGCGAGCTGAGGCCGGATTTCTCCTCGGAACGGTTCTCGATGAGATGGATGAGCCTGCCGAGGCGAATCAGGCTTACGTTGCGATTGTCGGTGCGTATGGAGCTTTCCCTGACTGGGTTACTCAGGCCTGGGAACGCTACATTCCCAATAGTGTCGCAGACTTCGAAAAGATGCCGACGACTAATGAGATTGAGATTGCGGCGAAACGAGCGAGACAATTGGCTCTTTATAAGCTGACACGTAAGTATCTCTATCAGTGGCAGAATTGGACAGATGAAGATTCGCCTTCGGGTGCTCTTCGTCGACTCCGCCGGGATATCGAAGTGATGAAGTCAGATATGGCAATCACTCCCGAGGAAGAAGCTGCGATCGTCCTCGAACTGAACATATAATTTCGATCATATTGCTTTTTTGATGAAAAAGAACTTTCTACTCATCCTCATATTCGTCGCCGTCTCGATACCTTCGCTCCACGCACAGGTGAAGGAGACTCCTGCAACACTCGGCTTGGCGGCTGGTGGTAATCCTCAGGGTTACGTTCAAAATTCAAACGACAACGGAATCCTCTTCGCGACGACTTCGGGCGGAGCAGGACAGCTCGTCACTTATGAAAAAATCCGAGGCGAAGGACTTGATAAGCTGATTCGGTTTGAGGAGCGCGTCGAAGCGCTCGCTGAGGGTCGTGCGTTGTATGCTGCTGAGCAGTACACAGAAGCGGCGGCGGCGTTTGGAAAGGTGGCCCGTGAGTATGCGATCATCATTAACGTTCCCAAGAACTTCGCGACAGAAGCTCTCTTTTATCAAGCGGAGAGTCTGCGTCGCTCCGGTCGTTATTCTTTGCTGGCGCAGGTGGTCAATGCACCGGTCGCGAAAACGATCGAGACAAAGCTGGATCAGAGTTACCAGAAGGATTTCGAGTTTATGAAACTGTGGGCTCTCCTCGGTGAGGAAGACTATGACGCTCTCAAGTCGGCGATTGCTGCCTATGAAGAGCCGGTGACAGGCGACGCTAAATTGTTAGCGACTCCGAATTTTGTGAAGTTGCCGAGTGCTCAGCTTGCGCAGTTGGGATTTTTAAGAGCCAAGGTATTTGATAAAGCTGGAGATAAAACCAGGGCACTTGATGACTATTACCGGAGCTTCACGCTCGCTTATGGTAACGATCCGCTACTTTCAAAGCTGGCGATGGGACAGTCGATGCTAATTAAATCTGCTGACCCCAAGCTTGAGACTCCCGGTAGTGCTGCGAGTGCAGAAATGCAGAGCCTCGCATACATGTTCAGCATTCGTTTTGGAAAGGATTCTATGCCTGAGCAATTCCAGAAATACGCGGTGCGTCCGGCCATGGCTATTCCAAATGCTGCGCCTGCGGCGGAAGCCGAAGCTGATCCGCCTGCGGAGGCTCCCGCCGAAAAAGCGGAGTGATTCTCAGCGTTCGGGACGACGTACTTACAAAATCACAGGCGTTCCGGGATCGATTTGAAAAGTCAGCCTGAACCGACTCACCCTCATGCTAACCAAAGTCGTTAGCAGAGTCGGCTTGCAGAGTATTTCGATCAAACGAAAGCCTTTACCACTTCGCGATCTCCTGTTTCACAGGCTCACGTCCAAACCAGATTAAGAAGAAAACAGGGAGCGCGGCGAGCCAGAGCAGGCCGAATATCATGCCGCCAAAGACGGCGTAATCGGTCACTTTCTGCATCATTTCCGCTTCGCTGCCTCCGCCGTTCATCTCCATCATTAGATCCATCTGCACTCGTGTCAGCGCCATGCTGCGAAAGGAAAAGTAGCCTCCGGCGAGTATTTTCAGCACGCCCCAGACCTGGAGGAATATCGGGGCTTTTGGATTTCTCTTTAACAAAAGGATTCCCCCTGTGAGTAGAACGAGGGAAACGACTCCCATCGCGATTGCCGAGACAGTGGAGATGGATTTCATTTGTCCCATATAATCAGCCACTTTATCGGTGTCGGCGCCCTGCTGAATCAGCAATTCCATTTGAGTGTCAACAAAGTAGAGGCTCAATGGTGAAGCTGCTGATTGAAGGAATCCCAATATCCCCAAAACAAGAGCAATGATACCCAGTATTTTGGGCCACTTCACAGGTTGGTCTGGTATTTGGCTCGGGTCAATTGGAGGGGGCGTGACGGTATCCATAGAATGCGACCGTAGAGAGGAACGGAATCGAGGTCAATTTTCATCATTGAATTTCACTTGATGGATGTGGTCCTGTCATCGTTTCGTAAGCATGAAGTTAGCTCTCGAAAATCCAGTTGGTCCGGTTTTCCGGCTTAGCCCCGAAATACTTGAGGAAGGACTCTCGGCATCTCGAGCAAGTCCGCGCCAGAGGATGCTCTTTCCGATCCACCGTGGCGCAGATGATCTTGTTCAGCGCATGGTGAATTTTATGCAGCCGAAAACTTACATTCAGCCGCATCAACATCCGAGAGATTCCGCCAGTGAGACTATCCTCGTCATGCAGGGGGAAATGGGATTTGTGATTTTCGACGAAGAAGGCGGAATTGATTCTGTTTACAGAATCGGAGCGGGCGAGTTGATTGATATCGAAGCCTGTGTTTGGCACGGAGTGCTGGCTCTGGCTCCTGATACCGTGATTCTCGAGACGAAACGGGGTCCCTATGATGAGTTGGATAAAGTCTTTGCAGAGTGGGCGCCTTCAGAAAATGCGGAAGGCATGAATGAATATCAGGCTTCGCTGGAATCGCTTTTCAGTGTCTGAAAAGGATTCGGATTTTCGATGAGTCCGACCGGAGCGAAAACTTTCTCGTTCCAAAACCTCTCGACTTCGTGTTTATCAAAAAGACTCTCACTTGCGATCAAAGTCGTCGAAGTAAGGCTCACGGTGATGAAAAGTTGAAGAATGAAAATGAGGAGGCCCTTGAAAATATCGCAATGGTAGACGGCTGAAATGTAGAAAGAGAGAAGGACTAGAGCGACTCCTGATCCGAAAAGGACGAGACCCGCTCCTCCCCCTAACCGGGCGGAGAAATACAAGTAAATCGAGAACATGATGATCCCCAGAATCCAGCCTCCGAGGAAACCAAACAGTGCCCGGACTGGATTCAACTTTCGGGTCACAATAATCCCCGCAATCCAGAAACCGAGATAGAGAGCAACGACCGGGGAAAAGATCCAAAGCAGGAGTAGATTTCGTTTCTCGCGCGGCCAGGCTGGCTCTTCAGGAAAACTTTTGTATAAGACCGGCGAGATTAAAAGTCTCTGCCTATCCCTCAGGGAGAGATTTTTTGCGGAAACAAATTCTCCATCGCCTTGAGTTTGGCTTCGCGCAAACCACACGGTTTTATCATCATAAAGAAAAACAGCGGGTTTACCCTCGATGGATTCCCCGGAGACGGTTGTCCAGGCCTGCACTGATTCAGTGTTCAAGATGAACGCAAGAATGATGAGGAGCCAAATGCGCATTACAAAAGATGCTTAATCATGTTCAGGGCGCGGATTACGAGAAAGCAGTTCTTTGAGCGCTTGTGCGCAGGGCTTGTTCTCGTGTACGACCTCATAGGTCTGATCAATGATGGGAGTGCGAACGTTAAGCTTCCGCGCCAGTTCGTAGGCGTTTTTCGCGTTAGGAACACCCTCTGCAACCTGATTCATTGCATCAATTGCTTCCTGGAGGGTTTTGCCCTCTCCCAGGTATCGGCCCACCCGGTTGTTCCGACTGTGAATGCTGTAACATGTGACAATGAGGTCGCCGATACCGCTAAGCCCGCGGAAGGTTTCTTCGCGCGCGCCAAGGGCGACTCCGAGGCGGGTCATTTCTGCAAGACCTCGAGTTACGAGCGCGGCTTTCGCGTTGTCACCTAGGCCGAGCCCGTCGGCCGCGCCGGCCGCAATCGCGAAGACGTTTTTGACAACGCTTCCGATTTCAATACCGATGACATCAGAGCTTGTGTAGGTACGGAACCAGGGAAGGCGAAAAACTTCCTGTGCCTGCGCAGCGATTTCTTCATCGGCAGATCCGATCGTTGCAAGTGTTGCCATGCGCTTCGCGACCTCCTCGGCATGACTCGGGCCTGAGAGAACAGCGATAGGGTTTCCCGGAAAAAAGGATTCGATGAGCTCGTGCATGAGGCTGCCATCTTCAGGATCGAGACCTTTAGTGCAACTGATCAGTAGCGCGTCTTTACTGACCCCGGAGTCGGCGAGTTGCTTCAAAACGATGCGGGCCACTTGTGAGGGGACGACGAGGAGGATCAGCGGCATACCTGCGGCATCTTTGATGTCGATCGAGCCACGGATGTTTGTGGGAAGTTCGATGTCAGGCAGGTATTTCGAATTTCGGTGATTTACGTTCACATCTTCGGCGATAGCAGACTCATTACCGTATAGTACGACGTCGAGTCCACGGTCTGCGAGAGTGAGTGCCAGGGCGGTCCCCCAGCTACCGGCTCCAAGAACAGCGGCTTTTTCCATGATAAATTTTTTATGAAGAGGTTTCTGAAGATGAAGACTTCGCGGCGAACCGGTTTTCCTCACCGCGCCGAAGTCGTTGAATATTGGCTCTGTGTTTCCAGATTGCGAGGAGGCAGACGAAAACAGCGAACCCGAAAATGACCCATTCCCATTGGCCTGAAACCAAATTTTGAATACTCAAAGTGAGTGGGATTGCGACTGCTGCGGCGATCGATGCCACCGAGACGTAGCGTGTCAGCTTTAGAAAAATGACCCAAACAGCTATTGCTACGAGGATCGGCACTGTGAGAATAGGGATTACGGCACCGGCGGTGGTGGCAATGCCCTTTCCACCCTTAAACTTTAACCAGAAGGTGTAATTATGGCCCAGAATGGCGGTTATCGCTGTGGCGATGTGTAGCGCAGAATTGTCACTCATCATTTTGGCAATGATCACAGGGATCATCCCTTTAAAGACATCCAACACTAAGACCGTTATTCCGATGGGCTTTCCCAGTGTTCTCAGAACATTGGTCGCGCCGATGTTTCCGCTGCCATGTTCCCGGATATCAATACCCTTCAGTTTTCCCGCGAGAAAGCCAAAGGGAGTTGCACCGACTACGTAGGCTAGCAGGGCGGGCCACCATTGAGAGAGTATTTCGGAAGATTCAGACATGGAAATCGCACCCCGCATCCGGGTCGCACAGGACGATAGAGTGTAGGAGATGGGGGGCTCTGTCCAGCAACTGATTTGTTGACCTTATGTTGATGTTCGAACCGCCCTGCCGGATTTTTCCTCGAGGATAAAACGGGCGGTTCTTTCCGCCGCACCGATATGACGCGTCATTGCTTCCGTCCCGCGCTGTGCCATCGCAGTGCTTTCTTCTGGATTTTGAAAAACCTCAAGGAGCGCGGGCTCCAATTCGTCCGGTGACGATAGCTGCCGAACCCCATTAGCGGAGATAAGATCTTCCATGACCTCTCCAAAATTTTGCATGTTTGGTCCGACAATGACGGGCCGCCCTGCGAGGATCGGTTCGACGGGGTTTTGTCCTCCTTCACCGCAAAAGCTCTTCCCAATGACTACGGCTTCGGCGAGGTGAAACCAGGCTCGCAATTCCCCGGTGGTATTGGCGATCCAGACATGTGTCGCCGTGTCGCGTAACCCTTCTGGAGTCGATGGTTCAATCCTATTCGACCCTGCTTTAAGGAGGACGGTAAATCCTTGCGAGGAGAGCTGGGATTCGATTTCCCCGGCTCTCTCCGCGTGCCGGGGTACGATAACAAGGGCGAGGTCAGGCAGTTTTTTGCGAAGGTTGCTAAATATTGAAGCGATGAGTCTTTCCTCGCCATCGTGAGTCGAGCCGGCGAGGAGGATCTTCGAAGACTCTGGCAAACCGGTATCAGTAAGCCATTCGCGAATTTCGATGACCTTCCTGTTTGAGACTTCATTTCCGCCTGCTTGATCGAACTTAACGCTGCCCAGTATTTCTATTCTCTCCTCCGGAATACCGAGGGCACTCCAGCGTGGGCGATCAGTTTCGAATGGTACACTGACGGCATCGAGTTGTGAAAAGATCGGTTCAATAAAAGGGTGGAAACTGGCGTAGCGACGACCGGAGCGTGGGGATAGTCGTGCGTTGGCTAATTTTACAGGAATATCGCGCTTTCCGGCAGCGGCGAGCAGGTTGGGCCAGATCTCTGACTCGACGAGAACAATCACTTTAGGCCGGATGAGATCGAGAACGCTTGAAACGACCCACGGTAAATCGACCGGATTGTGAATTATCGAAAGCGTATCGGAGGCTTTTTCATCAGCAACTGCGTGCCCTGTCGTCGTCGTGGTCGTGAGAACGATGTATTGATTCGGATTAAGCGATTGAATTGCTTCAATAATTTTCAGAGCGAGAAAAACTTCGCCGACACTAACGGCATGGATCCAGATCGTATCCTTTCCGGCGATAGTCTTTCGAATTTCAGGGCGAAAGTGACCGAACCTCTGCCTGAAGTTGCGCTTTAAACCACCCCGGCGGAGACCTTTGATAATGAAGGACGGAAATCCCAGTAGCAGAACGAAGGGCAGCAGACTGTTGTAGATCAGGTAAACAAGAGCTCTGGGCATAGAATCAAGAGTTTGGACTCAGGTAACTGACGCGGGTTTTGCCGTAAACCTTTTCTTTGAGAGAACTCCAGAGGGGATTATCGGGAACGGGAGCTTTAGCAAAGGTTTCGAGCACGAGAAGCCCATCCGGTTTCAGCGCTTTAACAAGCTTTTCGTGATCGAGGATGGCTGACAGAAGCGCGGTCGTCTCTTCATCGCGTGCATATGGGGGGTCGGCAAAGATGATATCAAAGTGTGCTTCCGGAACTGACGAGAGATAGCTCAGAGCATCACGTCGGATAAATTTTCCTCCTTTGAGACGACTGCTCATGAGGTTGGCCTCGATTGTTTTCTCTGAGGCCGAGTTGTTGTCGACAAAGACGGCAGATCTGGCCCCTCGACTTAGCGATTCAAGACCGAGGGAGCCGGATCCTGCGAATAAGTCGACGACGTCCGCTTCGATGAGACGGTTGCCAAGGGAGGAAAACACGGCCTCACGGACCCGGTCGGTCGTGGGGCGGGTGATGGATGGAGGAACGAGAAGTTTCAGGCTTCCAGCCTCGCCGGCAATGATTCTCATGGTTAAAACGGGGAGATTATCCCAAGGATTCACAGTCTCCAATCGTTATTGTGAAAGCAGTCTGGTTGGTGCTGGCTTTTTTCTGGAGAAACAGGAAGATTTCGAAGATTACTCGCCGCCCTGATTCTCTGGCTTTTTCTACTGATGCGTTGGATACGTCGATTGTTTGTTTTCTTTTGCCTTCTCGCGACAGCGTTCGTGATTTGGGGTGGTATCTATGCGCGGAAGCAGGGATTTACCGAGAGTTGGCGGAACCTGATTGAGGATGAGTTCAGCGAGCGGGGCTACTACACTGAGATTGGAAAAGTGACGCTTGGTGCATTCCGTGGACTTGTTGCCGAGGACGTGACTTTTTTCCAGGACATCAAAAAAACACAGCCGGTAGCGTTCCTCAATGATGTCTATCTGGATGTCGATTTGAGTCGGATACTGAGTAAAGAAGTCTCCGTGAATACTTTAGATGTTCAGGAGGCGCGAATGTCACTGCCGCTCGAACCTGGCAATCCGGACGGTCGGCGCCTTCAGGTTGAGGGGCTTTCCGGTAGAATCGTGATTACTGAGAGCATGATCGAGATCGTGAAAGTCGAGGCCTCCGTTGCCGATCTTGAAGTCTATTTGAAAGGAACTTTGATCCGGCCGCCACGAAGTCGAGACAACGAAGAGAAAGATAAAAGTGAAGACCAGGAGGATCGGTTTTATAAGATCAGGTCTCAGTTACTGGCAACATTGAACGAACTCGGGAAATATGATTTTGTTGGAGATCGTCCACAAATCACCATCGAGTTCCGTGGCGATTTGGATGAACTAGAGACGATCACGGCAGAGGCGGTGATCGAGTCTGGGAATTTTCGACGAAAAGGTCAGCCTTATGAGATCGAGGAGTTGTCAGCTCGGTTGCGCTTCGACGGATTGGATCGTAATGCAGCGATTGAAGAGATGATTCTCCGCGATGAAAAGGGAGAATTAAACCTTTCCGGAAAATGGAGTGAAGCCTCCGGACTTTTTGAATTTCAGTTAGAATCAGATGCTGATGTCCCCAAAATCGTCGGACTCTTTGTGCAGGATCGCCGTCTCGGAGAGATTGTATTTTTTAATCCGCCTGGACTGAAAGCGTCCGGCCATCTTGATTTAGATCTTCTTGGGTCCGGCGCAGTTGGTTTTCCCGGGGAAGTGATGGGCGAGTTCCAAGCGGAAAGATTTGTTTCCCGCGGCTCCGTTTTTTCAGGGCTGGATTTCGGATTTAGTCTCTCGGGAGAGAAGTATTACCTGAGAAACCTCAGGTTGGATCATCAGTCCGGCGTCGCTTTTCTGAATCTGAAGTACGATCCTGAGGGTGGAGAAGAGGCGGTTCAGTATCAAACGGAGATCAAGCTGGACCCCCACATTTTCCGGCCGTTTTTTGATGAGAGTGGCCGAAAGTTCGTTGATGCGTGGCGCTTTGAAGAAACGTCTGCAGTTTACCTCGCGGCTGCGGGCCGGGGCAGAAGCTGGGACATGGAAACATGGGAGAACAAAGGCATCATTGATTTGAGAAATTTTGAGCTTAACGGAGTCGATTTTGTCGAGATGGAGGCCGATTTCGAGAGCGAAGGAGTCCTTCAATGGTTCCGCAATATTGCATTGGTTAGGGAAGACGGGCGCATTGATGCCGAGGTCGCACAGCACAACACGGAGCTGAAGCTTTGGGAAGTGGAAGGGGTTGAATCAACCGTTCCTTTGTCGGCAGGGGCAAAAGCTTTCAGTCCTAAGCTGGCTGCCGCGCTGAATGCCTATCGGTTTGAGAATCCTCCCATGGTAAGGCTTGAGGGGACCCTGGATTCAAGAAGCCCCGAGGAAGTGGGGACTGACTCAAGACGAACAAACGTGGAGATTTCATTCGAAAGCGAAGGCCTCGCGGAATATGACTTCATTGGCAAGACGCTGAGATTGACCAATTCGACTGGAACACTCGCGGTGGATCGCAGCCGCGTTCATTTGCGAACGATGCGGGCGGATGTTCTTGGCGGTGAGTTGCGCCTCGAATACGATGCGAAAAATGTGCGTTCGCCGGATCGGCCGTTTGCCGCGACCATGCAAATCTCAGGAATTCCGATGGAAGCGGTGACGAAGCTCTATGCAGACACTGAATCAGTTAAAGGGACTGTGGCTGGAACGTTCACTTTGTCCGGAAACGCTGCTCAGATCGCTACCTACAATGGCAATGGCTTGCTTGAAATCACGAACGGAAATCTGTTTGCAATTCCTGTCCTCGGCCCACTTTCCAAAGCGATTGCGAAAGTTAATCCGAATCAGGAAGATGCCGGACACAGCATCGCGCGCGAGGCTACTGCCAGTCTTACGATCGTCGATGGAGTGTTGAAGACTGATGATCTTGAGGCTTTTACCGACAACTTCCGGGTTCGCGCGGCAGGGGAGGTCTCGCTCGTGACGCAGGCGGTTGATTTTGAAGCGGTCGTGAATCCCCGTGATGGAATTACTAGAGCGGTGCTGACACCTGTAAGCGAGCTCCTCACTTTTTCCTGCACTGGAACTCTTCAAGAGCCGGTTTGGAAGGCTAAGCACATTTCCAATCTTGGTAAAATTCCGGCCCAGGCGATCACGGAAATCACCAACATTCCCGTGGAAGGGCTCAAAATGATTGGTCAGGGGTTGTTTGGAGGATCGAAAAAAGAGCAGGAGAACAGCGACTCCGCCCGCGAAGAAATCGGTGGTGATCCGAACCGACGTAAGCTGTTCCAGCTTCTCCCACAGCGGAATGAAGGGCCCGTCGAGCCGTAGTCACTTTCAAAAACAGATCCATTCCGCAGGATCGCTTGACATCAGGCGTGAGATCTCCATTTTCCCGCCTCCCATTTTACTACTGAAAAACCAATGTCATCTACAGCAGCACCCGAAAAACGTGAGTTCCAGGCAGAGGTCAGCCAGGTCCTCGATATTGTCATTAATTCGCTCTACACGGATAAGGAAATTTTTGTCCGGGAGCTCGTGTCCAATGCCTCTGATGCCCTCGAAAAATTGCGTCACACTCAACTCACCGAAAGTGAGATTCATCAGCCGGAATTGGAATTGAACATCACGATTGCCGTCGATGAAGAGGCAAAGTCGATCACCATCTCTGATCACGGGCTCGGAATGACTCGAGATGAGCTGCACGAAAATCTCGGTACGATTGCTCATTCCGGTTCAAAAGCCTTTGTAAAGGCTCTCGAAGAGTCCAAGCAGAAGGAGAGCTCGCTCATTGGTCAGTTTGGTGTTGGTTTTTATTCAGCATTCATGGTCGCTGATGAAGTTGTCGTCCGCACTCGCTCGTGGAAGCCGGAAGGCGAAAGTCTTATCTGGACCAGTGACGGAAAGACTGGTTACGAGATTGAAGATTCCGCGGAAGAAATCGAGCGGGGTTCCCAAATTATCCTGAAGCTTCGCGAAGAGTGCGCCGAGTTTGCGGAAGACGGTCGCTTGAAGCAGATCCTCGAAAACTATTCCAGTTTTGTTTCCTTCCCGATCCTCATGGGTGAAGACCGGATTAATACGGTCGAGGCGATCTGGAGGAAGAAGAAGTCAGAAGTCACCGACGAGGAATATAACGAGTTCTATAAATTCACCGCCAAGGCCTTCGATGAGCCTCGTTACCGCATGCATTTCAGCGCGGACATGCCTATCGAAATTAACGCCCTGCTCTTTGCTCCGACCGAGAACACTGAGCTTTTCGGCATGGGGCAAATGGAGGCCGGTGTTTCTCTTTACTGCAAAAACGTGCTTATCGACGACAAGCCGGAAGGGCTCCTTCCTGAATGGCTGCGGTTTCTACGTGGCGTCATCGACAGTGCTGACATTCCGCTTAACATCAGCCGAGAGTCCATGCAGGACAGCAGCCTCGTCCGCAAACTGAATCGAGTAGTCACGAAGCGTTTTCTCAAATTCCTCGATGGCGAAGCAAAAAATGATGCCGAGAAATACAAAGACTTCTACGCGAAGTTCGGCCGCTTCCTCAAAGAGGGCATCGTCGTCGATTTCGACCATCGCGAGGGACTTGCCAAGTTACTTCGCTTTGAAAGCTCGATGACAGAGAAAGGCGAGCAGACATCATTCTCCGATTATCTGACTCGGGCCAAAGATGATCAGGATAAAATCTACTACCTCGCGGGGAGTGATCGCGCTGCTGTTGAAGCCGGTCCTTATCTGGAGGCCCTGAAGTCGCGGGGTTTGGAGGTAATCTTTTTTACCGATACGATCGATGAATACCTTCTCCAGCACCTTCGCGAGTTTGATGGGAAGTCGCTCGTTTCTGCATCCAGCGCCGGACTCGAACTGGACGACGATGACAGCATCGAACAGGCCGGTGAAGCGCTTCCCGAAGAAACCGTCGCTTCTCTTTGTGAGTATCTCAAAGAAGAGCTCGGCGAAGGTGTCGAAAAAGTCGAGGCTGGAAAACGTCTCGTCAGCAGCCCTGTTGCGGTCCTCACGCCTGAGCACGGCATGGCTCCCCAAATGCGTCAGATGATGCAGGCGATGAATCCAGACGAGCCGCTTCCGCCGGTGTCCGTCGAGATGGAAATCAACGCTCACCATCCGCTCATCCACTCGCTCGCCGAGGCTCGCGAATCGAATCCTGAACTCGCGAAATTGGTTGCCGGTCAACTCTATGATCAGGCACTTCTAGCAGCGGGTCTCCTCGATGATCGCACCAGTCTTGTCGATCGTGGATTTCAGCTCATGGAGCAGGCTCTGAAAAAATAATGATCTTTTTCTGAAACCATTGGATGTGGTTGGCGTTCACTCATCCACGGAGGAGCAACTTCTTCCGATCAATCAAACCCAATTTAAAATCATGAAAAAAATCTTTATTCTCGCCACGGTCATCGTCTCCGGAATGGCTCTTGGTCTCGCTCAAGCCGAAGAAGGCGACAAGGGTGGAAAAGGCAAAGGCAAAGGTAAGGGCGGTGATCCTGCTGCTCGTGCTGACGCCATGCTAAAGAAGCTCGACACTGATGGTAGTGGCGGTATTTCTCTCGAAGAGTTTGCTGCTGCGCCGAAAGGGGACAAGTCGAAGGGTAAGGAAGGCATGCTCGATAAGATGTTCGAGATGCGTGACACCAACAGCGACGGTGAGCTCGATAAGTCAGAGCTTTCCAAGCCTCGTGAGGGTGGCAAAGGCGGAAAAAAAGGTAAGGGCGGCAAAGGTGCCGAAGATGCTGAGTAATTTCTGACTTCCAACCGATTCTCAAGAGCCCGCTGATGTGTTCACGTCAGCGGGCTTTTTTGCGCTTAGTCGATTTCGTTCTCTGAAGCGTATTCGAGGATATCTCCTGGAGAGCATTCGAGATGCCTACAGATCGCGTCCAGTGTCGAAAAACGAATCGCTTTGGCTTTGCCGGTCTTAAGAACCGAAAGGTTCTGCGGCGTGATGCCCACCGCGTCAGCGAGATCATTCAGCTTCATTTTTCGCTTCGCAAGCATGACGTCGAGATTAACGATGATGGCCATTAAATCTAAGAGTTCGCTTTAAGATTAGACAATCAGTTCCTGTTCCTCCTGAAACGCCTTTGCGATCCAGCTCAATGCTAAAACCAGCATGCCCCATTCGATGCCGGACCCACTAAACGTGAAACTGTATAGGACAACATCTTGGATAAAACTGAAGTAAAGTAGATCGCAGGTGTTTGAAGTCCATACGAATTGCGCGATGAGGCCCCAGACAAGAGCGACAACACCCTGCACGAGATATAGCCATCCAAGCATGTGCAGGCTTCCGGTGACGTTTTGACTGAGTAGTTCTCCGCGCCTTAATGACCCTGCGATTTTGAGAATCATGACCATTGTCACAACAAAGTAGGCGCTCGAAAGAAGGGCGAGCCCGAAGATCATCCAAAAATGATCAAGGAAAGTCTGGTAGTCCCAATCGACAATTGTTGAGATCTCGGCTGCGCCGAGGCCGGGAACGAGATCGCTAAAGCTGAATAACTTCACAACGGATTCACGCGCTCCCGAGGCCCCGGCAATGCGGAATCCGATGACTGAGGCGAGCAATGTGAAGAGAGCGATTGAGTTAAAAATCAGCCACGCAAGAACGAATCCGTGGAGGAGCTTTCCGATGCGGATGATTCGGTCGCGGTGGAGGCTTGTAGGGAATTCCATTCCGCTACATACGCCTGAAATATTTGTAAAACAATGAAAAGTTATTGTTAAACAGTAAATTAAAGGCTTTTATGATATTTGCCTAAGGATTTCCCGAATGGAATCCTCTGCGCTGTTTCCGTAGTTTCCACCAAAGAGATTCCAGTGATTGAGGAGGTGGTAGAGATTGTAGATCGACGTCCGAACCGGCTCAGGGGCGTGATGTGTCGCTCGATAGGCTTCATAAAATGCGGGGGAGAATCCGCCAAACATTTGGGTGAAGGCGATGTCAGTTTCGGGATCTCCAAAGTAGCTTGCCGGATCGAAGATGACGGGTTCTCCGTCTTCGAGAAATCCGACGTTTCCGTTCCAGAGATCCCCGTGGAGAAGTCGCGGAGTCACATTCAGAGTGCTGAGATAAGCGTGGATCGCTTCACAAGCACGCTCCTCGTTCTCCCATTTTCGTCCTCGTTTTTCCGCGAGGCGGAACTGAGCGACAAGGCGCTCGATGACGAAAAAATTGGCCCAACTTTCGCGCCATCCATTCGGCTGTGGTGTCGCTCCAATATAATTGTCGAAGGGGGCGCCAAACTTACCGTTCGGTGAGGGAGTCTTGTGAAGTTTTGCGAGTTTGACTCCGAGTTCAGCCTCGGAAGCGGTTCCCGCAGGTCTCTTGAGTGTGAGTCCCTCCATCGCGAAGCAGGCCCTTCCGCCCACTTCTCCGACTGCGATCGGTCGGGGGACACGAATTGTGGCGGAATTCTTCAGCAATTCGAGGGAAGCTTTCTCGGCTTCAAGAACAGGACGCTGATCGGCGTCGTTTTGTTTTAGAAAGACCGAGCCTGTATCAAGGCGGTTAACGAGAACCGATTCGTGCATGCAGCCGCCACTGACAGGCCTCACGGAGTGCGGATCAATGCTTATGCCGCACTCTTGCCCAAGCCATTCAACGACTGTTGCAGAAATCATCGCTCATTCTCTTTTCGCCAGTCCCGAAGAAAGGAAGCACATCCGTCCTCCAGCAAATCGAGAACTTTCTCGAATCCTTCAGGGCCGCCGTAGTAGGGGTCGGGGACCTCCTTCTCTTCATGTTCCTCGCAGAGTTCGCAAAAAAGCTGGAGCTTTGCAGAAGGGGTTTCGCACTGACTCTTGACTTCGATGAGGTCCTCGTAGTTACTCCGGTCCATCGCGAAGATGTAATCAAAGGTCGCAAAGTCTGTCGCCTTGACTTGGCGCGCGCGGCCCTTCATCTCGATGCCGCGCCCGAGCGCGGCCGCGGTCATGCGGGAGTCGGGTGATTTCCCAATGTGCCAGCCTGCGGTGCCGGCCGAGTCGAGTTCGAAAGCGTCAGTGAGGCTTTCCTCTTCAATGAGATGACGCATCACATTCTCGCCTGAAGGTGAGCGACAAATGTTCCCGAGGCAGACAAACAGTAAACGAGTGGGTTGAGCCATGGGGTGAAACTAATCCCCGACGAGGGTCCCTTCCAGAAAACCTTTGCCTTCCTTCAGGCAGATGAGATTCTCGCAAGTGACGCGGGAAATTTCGCTCAGGGCCTCTTCGGTGAGAAATCCCTGGTGAGAAGTAATAAGGACGTTGTTGAAAGTGAGGAGCCTCGCCAGTTCATCATCGTGCAAGACGTCGTGTGAGAGGTCCTCAAAAAATACGCCCTCCTCGATTTCGTAGACGTCGAGGGCGACCCCGCGAAGCTTTCTTTCCTTGAGGGCACTGATGACTGCAGTGGTGTCGATGAGTTTTCCCCGGCTTGTGTTGATGATGATTGGATGCTTTTTCATCCTCGCGACCGACTCTTTATTGATCATGTGATGCGTTTCGGGAGTCAGTGGGGTGTGGAGAGAGATCACGTCACATTCTGTATAGATCTCGTCGAGCTCCTTGTAGCGGATCCCGAAATCGACGGCCCACGCTTCGTCAGGGAAGAGGTCGTAAGCGAGCACGCGACAACCGAACCCGCGAAAAATCTGCGCAGTGAGCTTGCCAATTTTTCCGGTTCCGATGATCCCAATCGTTTTGCCGTGTAGATCGATCCCGACGAGTCCGTTGAGAGAAAAGTTGAGTTCGCGGACCCGGTTGTAGGCTCGATGGAGACGGCGATTCAGAGTCGAGAGGAGGGCGATGGCATGCTCCGCGACAGCATGTGGAGAGTAGGCAGGGACCCGAACAACCGCGATTCCAATCTCGGCCGCGGCGTGGTGATCGACATTGTTGAATCCGGCACAGCGGAGCGCCACCAACCGCACGCCGTTTTCTGAAAGCGCCTCGAGGCAGGCACGATCGACCTCATCATTCACGAAGACACAGGCAGCATCGGCTCCTTTCGCGGTCACCGCCGTAGATTTGCGAAGTCGAAAATCATGATATGCAAACTCGAGCTCGCTCCCGTTAATCTGGCGGTTGAAGAACTCCTCGTCATAGGGCTTGGCATCGTAGAAAGCGACCTTCATCATCGTGTTTACGTAAGTCGCTTGCACGAGCCTTACATGCAACGTTTTCATGACAAACCTTCGCGAAATCCATGCCATTACCATTCAACCGTCGTCATTTTCTCGGAACCGCAGCCGGTGCTGCTGCCGCAACAAGTGCTTCGCTGGCTCCCTGGGTTAAGGCTGAGTCGAAATCGGGGAAAAAATACAAGACCGCGCTCATCGGATCAGGCTGGTGGGGGATGAATATCCTCCGTGTCGCGATCGAGGACGGAAGCTGTGATGTTGTCGCCCTGTGCGATGTCGACGAGGACGAACTCGAAGTTTCTGCCGACGAAGTCGACGGCATCACCGGTAAGTGGCCGAACACCTATCGCGACTACCGGGAGATGCTGGAGAAAGAGGAGCTCGATATCGTTATCATTTCCACCCCGGACCACTGGCACGCGCTTCAGGGAATCGCCTGCGTCGAAGCCGGTGCTCACGTTTTTGTCGAAAAACCGACCGGGCACACCATCGGTGAAAGCCGGGCCCTCGTTGAGGCGGCCAAGGCGACAGACCGCGTCGTTCAGGTGGGGATGCATCGTCGCATCGGACCTCATCATGTCAGTGGTATGAAATTTCTCAAAGACGGCGGCGCTGGAAAGATCGGCATGGTCCGTGCCTTCGCTCACGGGGGCGGGGAATTCGAGCAGCCCACCGCTAACGAACCAGTGCCAAAGAATCTCGACTGGGATCTCTACTGCGGTCCCGCGCCGATGCGTCCATTTAATCGGAAAATCCATCCGGGCGGATTCCGGAACTTTCTCGACTTCGCTAATGGCACGCTGGGCGACTGGGGAGTGCATTGGCTGGACCAGATTCTCTGGTGGACGGATGAGAAACAGCCCAAGCGTGTGTACTCCCACGGCGGTCGCCCCATCCGCGGAGAAGCAGTTTTGACGGACGAGATGCAGACCAGCGACGCGCCTGATCACCAGGTCGCGACCTATG